>JBBKXR010000037.1:0-49812 GCA_037969585.1 Verrucomicrobiales bacterium | reverse complement strand
GCATCGGTCGTCGAGCAGTAGATGACTGCCCGGTTGCCGTCGGGATTTAGCTCGTCGTCCGGGGTTTGCTCCGCCCTGTGGAGCGATGACAGGAATTTCTCCTCGTTCCACCGGCGCAGGTAGAGGTACTGTCCCCACTGGACATCCGGGTCGTCGACGCCCAGTCGTGAGAGCTGCGGCGCCAACTTAATGGTCGATGTGCTGGGGACGTAGCAGAAGCCACAATGGCACCTTGAGAGCCGTGCATGACATCGCGCTTGGAAATTTGCACGCTCCGTGCAGCCAGTGACAGACTCTCCAGATTATTTGGTCACCTATTTAGTCACCAAAGATTTCCAGACACAAAAAAAGAGCTGCGATTTTCGTCGTAACTCCTTAATTGTTAAAGTGCCGCCGGCGGGAATCGAACCCGCACTTCCAAACTGGAAAGCAGATTTTAAGTCTGCTGCGTCTACCAATTCCGCCACAGCGGCAACTGCGTCTCTAGGAGGTCGGCGCATCCTCGCACCGATCCGTCAGTCGCGCTACCGCGAGAAGTCCGGGGGCGCATTTTTTCTGAGCCCGGGCTCGCGACAGCATGTCGGCTCTTTCGCCAAAAGTTCGAACACAAAGCTAAACCTACGAGCCGCCCCGATGCCGACGGCGCTGCTTTGTAGGATGGCTTTGCAAGCCGTCCCGAGCGTCTTGTTACATTTCAGGCAACCCAAGTTAGCAAGAAACGGACGGCTAGGCGGCACGGTGCAGGAAGTCGCACGCTTACTCAGCCAACGCAATGGGGACGGGATGCAATCCCATCCTACTTACTACTTCCGCCAATCAAAATCTTGGCCAAACACCGATCGATCCCCCGCCCTATGCAAAAATACGCGGCGCACCCAGCTGATCATGGATCTGGTTGCAGGTATCCGCATCAAGGTTCAGTCCCCGCGCCAGCTGAGCGAGATAGTCGGCTTCGGCTTGCTCGTCGATCTTAATGCCCATCACGGAAAAGGAATACACCTGCGTGGCGGCACCCTCTGGCACCTGACGAATAAATCCTTCGACGTCGAGAGGTGCGGCGAGTTCGGCCTGCACGAAATCGATCTCATCCTGGGTCACCTCTTCGCCGAGATTGCCGATAATTTTTTCCTTTTCAGCATCATCGAGCTTGCCGTCGGATTTGGCGGCATTGCACATGGCTCGAACCAAAATTTCTGCCTCCAGATGCGCCTCTTGCGGAACCGCGGCCGAAACTTCTTCTGCATCCTTATCACCGCCGCCCATCAACTTGCCGAGCAAACCTGCCGCGCCGGCACCACCACCGAGCATCCCAGCCAGGGCACCGAGGCCTCCGCCACCGCCGCCACCATTTCGTCCGCCACCTCCGAGAATCGATCCCAGCAAGCCGCCGACTCCTCCCTTTCCACCGCCACCGCCAAGCATTCCTGCCAGAGCACCTAGCCCGCCACCGCTTCGCGATTTTCCGCCACCACCGAGCAGGCTACCGAGGATATTCGAGCCCATGGAATTGTTTTTGAGAAGGCTGCTGAGAAGTTTGACGGCATCCATAGTGATCGAGTGATTAGGGCTAGAGGAGATGAATTGAGAAAATCAACCGCCAAAGACTGGCAGCTGACCTCTTAGACGCAAAGCCTTTTCCCAAAAGTCACACCCTCAATGGGTCAACCCGGATCGCGATCGAGTTCGAACCGGCATCGCCACCATCCAGCTGGACGAGTAACAAAGACCCAAGAACAACGAACCAAGAACCATCAGTAATTCTTAAACGGTCCGCGCGGCTCGGCGTCGACCATCGTTTCCTGCAACCACGCCGCAAACTTGGCCTTCACCATCGCCAACACTTCCGGTTTTTCCGCCGACAGATCATTCTGCTCGCCGATATCCACCGACAGGTCGAACAGGCCACCCGATTTGCCGCCCATATCGACCCATTTCCAATTGCCGACGCGCGCGCCGAGTAGATCGCGCCGCTTCCAGAACATCTCGGTGCGTGGACTTTCGGCTTTGCCGCGCAGAGTGTCCCACCAGTCATAGCCGTCGATCGTCACGCCTTCGGGCAAGGCCGAACCGGTCGCGGATGCCAAACTCGGAAACACTTCCAGACTGCTTAAAAACGCATCGTTCACCTGGCCGGACGGCACGCCGCCATCGGTCCAGCGCACCATCGACAGGACCCGATTGCCGCCTTCCCACATCTGCGCCTTGTGACCGCGCAAGGGATCGTTCTTTGCGCCACCGCTGCCACCGTTGTCGGAGAAAAAGATGACGATGGTGTTGTCGGCAATGCCTTTCTCGTCGAGCAGATCGAGCATTTTGCCGATCGAGGCATCCATGCAGGTCACCGCCGCCCGGTAGTCCCGGTAACGCTTTTCCGAAGTCGGCACCAAGGCCTCCTCGCCATATTTGTTGCCCTTTTTATATTCCACTTTCACCGGCGGATACATCGCTTCAAATTCGGGCGGCGCTTGCACCGTGCCGCGGATCTTCGGGTCCAGCGAAGACGAACTGTGCGGCGCGTTAAACGGCACGAACAAAAAGAACGGATCGGCCGCCTTGCCATCACCCGCTCCGCCGTGATTCTGTAGAAATCGCAGCGCCTCGCGCTCGAATAAATAGGTGCAGTAAGTGCCCTTATCCTCCTCGGTCTGCACCTCGCCACGGTACATGCTCGGCACCCCGTATCGCTCGTGAGTGAAGTAGTCGACACCGGTATTTACGATGCCGTAGAAGTCATCGAAACCCCGCGAAGTCGGCAAAAAACGCTTCAGCACGCCAAGATCCCATTTTCCATAAATACCACTCTTATATCTTTGAGGCTTAAGCATTTTTGGAATTAGCACTTCGCGCTCATCCATGCCGCCGATCTGCTCCCAGGTGACCGCATACTCCTCATCGTTGTAGAGATGTCCATAGTCCGGTGCATCGTTGCGGATCATGTCGTAAATGCCGTTGCGCTGCGGATAACGCCCCGTCAGAAACGATCCTCGCGACGGCGTACAGGCCGGCCAGGCGACGTAGAAATTTGTCAGCCGTGTGCCTTCCGCTGCCAGGCGATCGAGATTCGGCGTGATGATCTCATTATTGATCGCACCCAAATCGTGATAGCCTTGGTCGTCCGATACGATCAGCAAAATGTTCGGTTTTTCCGCAGCCGCGATCGACCCGGTCCAGCACAATGCCACCGCCGCCGTCGCGCAGATACGCCACGCCATTGCGCCCAGCTTGTCCTTCACCCGTCCACCAAAGTCGCTTATATTCAATTCGTTCATGATAAAACCCCTGCCCAGTCTCTTTGGCGCGCTGTTAGCAGCGGCAGCCATTCCGGCGACAGCCGCCGGCGACGTCGACTTCGAGCGCGACGTGCGGCCCATTTTTGCCGAAAAATGCACCCTTTGTCACGGCCCTGATGACGCCAAAGGCGGCTTGCGCCTGACTAACCTCGACAACGCCGGCATCGAACTCGAATCCGGCAACAAAGCCATCGTCCCGGGTAAAATCGATGCCAGTTCCCTGATCGAGCGCATCAATCACAGCGATCCCGACGAAATCATGCCGCCGCCCGATAAGGCCGAGCCGCTGACCGATGCCGAGAAAATCATTCTCAAACAGTGGATCGCCCAAGGTGCCGACTGGCCCCGCCACTGGGCTTACGAACCGCTTTCGCAAAAAGCCCCACCCGAAGTCAAAGCCCCGGCCGCTGCGATCCGCAACCCGATCGACCAGTACGTGCTCGCCAAGCTGGCCGAAAAGAAGATCACTGCATCGCCCCAGGCGTCGCCCGGAACCCTGATCCGTCGACTCAGCTACGATCTTGTCGGCTTGCCGCCGATACCTGCCGAAGTCGAAAATTTTCTCACCGCCTACGCCGCCGATCCCGATAAGGCCTACACCGAGCTCGTCGATCGACTACTCGCCAGCCCGCGCTTCGGCGAACGCTGGGGACGTCACTGGCTCGACAAGGCTCGTTACGCCGACTCCGACGGCTACGAAAAAGACAACAACCGCCCCAACGCCTGGCGCTACCGCGACTGGGTCATCGATGCAATCAACCGCGATATGCCTTTTGACCAGTTCACCGTTGAGCAACTCGCCGGCGACCTGCTTCCCAAAGCCAACGAAGATCAGCAACTCGCCACCGCCTTCAATCGCCAGACCCTGACCAACACCGAAGGCGGCACCGACAAAGAACAATGGCGCGTCGCCGCAGTCATGGATCGCACCGAAACCCTCGGTGCCGTCTGGCTCGGTCTCACCGTCGGCTGCGCCCGCTGCCACACCCACAAATACGACGAGATCACTCACCACGACTACTACTCGCTCTACGCTTATTTCGACAACGGCGACGAGACCAGCACCAAGGTCCCGCGCACCAAAGAAGAGTGGTCCCAGTGGGAAAAAGATCACGCCGCCTACCTCGAAACCTTCCAGGCCAAACGCAAAGAACAGAGCGCCCTCATCAACAAGGTTAGTGAGCGAATTCCCGAGTGGGAAAAAACGATCATTGCACAAATCGTCAGCGCCGAAAAAACCAAGACCGCCATTCAAGATCTCAACGTCGAGGAAGCCAAACCGCCCAAAGACGTCGTTTTCAAAAAACTCGACGATGGCTCCTATCTCGCCACCGGCAAGAATCCTGAAACCGCCATCTACACCCTCATCGGCGAGCTCCCGGCGGGCACGTATAGCGGATTACGGCTGGACGTGTTAGCCGATGAATCCCTGCCAGCTAAAGGCCCCGGTCGCGTCGAGCATGGCAACTTCGTGCTCAATCACCTGAACCTGACGCTCGACGGAAAAGTCATCGCCTTCGGTGGTGCACGGGCCGATTACGCGCAGGGCAACTTCCCCGCACAGCAGGCGCTCGATCCAAATGTCGAAGCTGGCCAGGCCGGCACCGGATGGGCGGTCGGCAGTGAATACGGCAAAAGTCATCACGCCGAATTCGGCTTTGCGACCGCCATTACTCTCGACAAACCGGCCAAGTTTAACATTCAGTTGGTGCAAAATTACGGCAGCAGTCACACCATCGGTCGCTTCAAGGTCAGCGCGATGACCGGCGCCACCGACCTCGTCGTTCCCGATGACATCCGCAATCTAATAACCAAGGCCTCCCCCGAGCGCAGCAAAGAGGAAACCACCCACCTGCGCGACTACTACGCCGCCCACGTCGCTCCCGAAACGCGTGCGATCGCCGCTGCGATCGTTAAGCTGCAGGCCGGCCAACCGAAGGCGCCTGCCCTTGACGTGCGCGTCATTTCGCAGCGCTCGATCGATCCCCGGCAATCTCACATTTTTAACCGTGGAGAGTTCAAGCAACCCCTCGATGCCGTCGAGCCCGGCACGCCTCCCACTCTGCCAAAGGTCAATCATCGCGCCAAAACAGGCGACCGTCTCGACCTTGCCCGCTGGCTGGTCAACGGTGAAAATCCCCTGCCGCCCCGCGTCGCGGTTAACCACATCTGGGCCTACCTGTTTGGCGCCGGCATTGTGCCGACGATGAATGATTTCGGCGTGCGCGGTGACCGTCCCAGCCATCCCGAACTACTCGACTGGCTGGCCAGTGAATTCATCCGCCTCGACTGGTCGAGTAAAGACCTGATCCGCACCATCGTGCAATCGAGCGCCTATCGGCAATCCTCGGATCACCGGCCCGAGCTGGCCGACATCGATCCCAAGAACGAGTGGCTCGCGCGGCAAAACCGTTTCCGCGTCGATGCTGAGATCATCCGCGACATCAGCCTCGCCGCCGCCGGATTGCTGAGCGATAAAATCGGCGGCCCTAGCGTGTTCCCGCCGATGCCCGACGGCGTCGCCGAAGTGAATTACAACAGCTCATTCAAATGGAAGGTCAGCGAAAAAGAAGACCGCTATCGCCGCGGCCTGTACACCTTTTTCAAACGCACCGCGCCGCACCCGACACTGATGACCTTTGACTGTCCCGACAGCAACGTCACCAGCGTGCAGCGCACCCGCTCCAACACCCCGCTGGCCGCACTGGTCACTCTTAATAACGAGGTCTTCCGCGAAGCCGCCGTCGGTCTCGCCCGCCGCGTGCTCGAGGAAAAACCCGAGGCCGATGACGCCGGCAGGATCGCGCACGCCTTTTCCCGCACCCTGACTCGCGCGCCGGATCCCGCCGAGCAAAAATCGATCACCGATCTGCTCACCCAGAGCCGCGCCTACTACAAAGCCAACCCCGACGCCGCCACGCAACTGCTCGGCGATCTCCCCGCTGCCATCGACAGCAAAATCCCCGCGCAAGAGCTCGCCGCCTGGACCGCCACCCTGCGCGTGCTCCTCAACTTGGACGAATTTCTGACCCGCAGCTAGGCTATGAATCCTTTTCAACAACACCTCCTCCGCAGCCGTCGCGAGTTCCTGACCAGCTCGGCCAGTGGCCTCGGTGGCATCGCTCTCGGTTCGATGCTCGCCAAGGACGGCGCGCTCAACGCCGCCACCATCGCTCCCAACGATCGCGAGACGCTGGCGGCTTCGCTCAAGCCAAATCACGATCCGAAAGCCAAGGCGTGCATCTTCATTTTCATGGCCGGCGCGCCATCGCAGATCGACCTGTTCGACCCCAAACCGAAGCTCAACGAGTTGCACGGTGAAAAGCTACCCAAGTCACTGCTCGACAAAGCCCGCTTCGCCTTCATCAAACCCGACACCGCTACCCTTATGGGTTCACCGCGCAAGTGGAAGCGTTACGGCAAAAGCGGCATGGAGTTCTCCGATCTGCTGCCCCACCTCGGCAGTTGCGCCGACGACCTCGTCCAAATCAGGAGCCTGCACTCCGACGAGTTCAACCACCACCCCGGCCAGTTGCTGATGCAATGCGGCGTGTCACGCTTCGGCATGCCGGCGATGGGTTCGTGGATCAATTACGGCCTCGGCACCGAATCCGAAAACCTGCCCGGCTATGTCGTGCTCAACGCCGGCCGCGGTTCCTCGGGTGGTTCGACTCTGTGGCAGTCCGGATTTTTACCCTCATCCTATGCTGGCGTGCCGTTCCGCAACAGTGGCGAACCGGTGCTCAATCTAAAAACACCCGACGGATTGCCGCCCGAGCTGCAACGCGCCGGACTCGACGCCATCGGTGCCCTCAACCGCCGCAAGTACGACGAAGTCCACGACCCGGAAATCGCCAGCCGCATTTCCAGCTACGAACTCGCCAATCGCATGCAGACCGCAGCGCCCGAGTTGATCGATCTCAGCCAGGAATCGAAAGCCACTCTCGAAGCCTACGGAGTCGGTCGTCCCGAGCCCGAAGGCAGCAATTTTCGCGGCACCCTGCCCGGCGTGCCTACCTACGATAATCTTGCCCGCAACTGCCTGCTCGCCCGCCGTCTGGTCGAGCGCGGCGTGCGCTTCATCAACATCATTCACGCCAGTTGGGATCAACATTCCGATCTCGATATGAACCACGGTTACAATGCCGGTGCTGTCGACCAACCAATCGCTGCGCTGATCAAAGACCTCAAGCAACGTGGCATGCTCGATTCGACCATGGTCGTCTGGGGTTCCGAGTTTGGACGCACCCCGCTCGGCGAGAATCGCAATGGTCGCGCCACCAACACGGGTCGCGATCATCACCCCTTCTGCTACTCCATGCTCATGGCGGGCGGTGGCTTAAAGGGCGGCCTCACCTATGGCGAAACCGACGAGATCGGCTGGAACATCGTCGACAAACCTGTTCACGCCAACGACCTGCACGCCACCATGCTGCACCAGTTCGGCCTCGATCACCTCAAGCTCACCTATCGCTTTCAAGGGCGCGACTTTCGCCTGACCGATGTCGGCGGCAAAGTTATCCACGACTGGATCGCCTGATTAGGACCTCGAAAAATCTTCCCCAAACCGCGCCTGAGTCTCAATTGGGACTTGCGCAGCCGCCTACTATTGCGCATTGCTTCCCCCCATGTGTTCCTTCCTCTGCCTTGTCCTTTGGGCCCTCCTTCTTTTGATCGGTCTTTTCGTGCTCGCCGCCGTGATTCTGTGGTGCGAAACTTTCCAAACTCAGGGAAGAAAAGCTACCGGTGAAGCTACCACGCAAGCCGGTGGCCAACTTCGTGCCGTCACGCTGCCAGCCGTTGCCGTCGCGAGGCCGTTTGCCAATAGCGACACCCCTTCCCCAGCTGCTCCGGCCCCTCCGGCAGTCACACTCGGCCCAGTCAAAGTCGCGCGCCCCTTCGCTGATGGCGCAAAATCAGCCGCCACCGTCGCACCGCCTGCTGCCATCCACATCGATCCCGTTGAGGTCGCCAGGCCGTTCGCGGAAAGTGACGACGACAGCAAAAAACTCTGATCAATTGATGCCCAAAAAGCCCCAACACCCCCTGCTTCGAGCAGTCATCGCGCTGTTCATCTGCTTCGCTCTGCCCTTACTGGCCGGAGCTCAGGATGACCCGGTCGCCGTCGAACGCCCGACGACGCCCGTTGACCCCGCGAGTTTACCGAGTGTCACCGCGCCGAGCACCGACAACGACACATCTCCAACGCCTGCGCCCCCTGCTCCTGCTCCTACCCCTGCTCCTGAACCAATAACTCCCGAGGAGCGGAAGATTGATTCCCTCGAGCGGATCGCCGACTCGCTGTCGGAGCGTATGCGCTCCGTTCTGAAGCGCGAACAAACTCTCGATGTTCGCGAGGAGGCCCTCGGCGAACGAGAGGAAGCTCTCCAAGCCCGCGTGCGGGCGATCATGTCCCGCGAGCGTGCTCTCGAAGCGCGTGAAAACCTGGTCAAACGCCGCGAAGAACTGCCGCCACCTCAAGCCTGGGAAGGCCCCGCAGCCCCGTCGGTGTTCGGCAAATATGCGGCTGTCATCGATGCCAAAAGCGGCCAGTTTTTTCACCTCAAAGACGAGCGCCACCAAACTCCGGTCGCCAGCACCCAGAAGCTCCTCACCGCGCTGATTGTCGTCCAGGCCGGTAACCTCGATCAGGAACTGATCGTGCCTGACCTTGTCACAACAATCGAGCCCACCAAGATCGGCGTCGCTCCCGGCCAGAAGTACACTCGCCGCGAAATGGTTCGCGCTTTGTTGGTTCGAAGCGGCAACGATATCGCCGCGTGTCTGGCGATCGACAACGCCGGCAGCCTTGAAGCATTCGCCGAAAAGATGAATCAATTCGCCATCTCGCTCGGCGCCGAAGGTTCAAACTTCACCAACCCCCACGGCCTTCCCGATGACGCCCAGGTTTCCACCGCGCGGGACATGGCATTGATCTCATTTGAAGCGTATCAGGAGCCGTTCATCCGCGAGTGCGTACAGACGCGAACCTGCGAGTTCATTTTCGAAACCGGCACCAGCCGCACGCTTTATAACACCAACAGCTTGCCTAAAGTCTACCCGCTCTGCAATGGCATGAAAACTGGCTACACCAACGCCAGCGGCCATTGCCTGGTGTCGAGCGGCATCAATCCCGAAAATGGCGCCGAACGCATCGTCGTTATCATCGGCAGTAACCGCTCGAACGTGACCAAGGATTCGCACGCCCTGCTCGAGTGGGCGCTCAACCTCGAGATGAAAGACTCCTGATTCGTCAGCACCTTTCACCTTCCTCAAATAGCCGCGCCGACCGACACTGATGGATCTCGAACTGCGCGACAAAGTCTGCCTGGTCACCGGCGGCGCGTCCGGCATCGGCCTCGCCATCGCGCGACGACTTGCCGCCGAGGGAGCCCTGCCCATCATCCTCGACTTGATGCCCGCTCACAAGGCCGAGCCCATCCTCGAAGAGATTCGCAGCGGCGGCCTCAAGGTTGGCTACCACCAGGTTGATCTCACTGACGACGGCGGAACTGCTGCGGTCATCAATATCATCCTCGCCGAGTATCAGCGCATCGATGCCGTGGTCAACAACGCCGGCGTCAACGACAGCGCCGGCCTCGATGCCACCCCCGACGAATTCCGCGCCTCGCTTGAGAAAAATCTCGTGCAGTGCTTCACCATCGTTCACCGCACCCGCAAAGCGCTCGCACAATCCGCTGGCAGCATCGTCAACATCGCCAGCAAAGTCGCCCTCACCGGACAGGGCGGCACCTCCGGTTACGCCGCCGCGAAAGGTGGCCTGCTCGCCTTGACTCGTGAATGGGCACTCGATCTCGCTGAGCACAACATTCGCGTCAACGCAATCGTGCCCGCTGAAGTCTGGACGCCGATGTATCAAAGTTGGCTCAGCAAACAGGCCGATCCTGAATTGCGAAAAAAGGAAATCGAAGCGCGCATTCCCCTCGCCCAGCGAATGACTACTCCCGAGGAAATCGCCGACACCACCGCCTTCCTCCTCTCGCCACGATCCTCCCACACCACCGCCCAGATTATCCACGTCGACGGCGGTTATGTGCACTTGGATCGCTCGTATCGGGCGTAGCGAATTTCGTCACCAAGGCCAACGCCCACGGTCTTGCGACCCGCGACTACATCTGTCTCCCGAGCGATGTGCCGATCCGTCGCCGCCTCCTCAAAAAGGTCGACCGGTGGACGAGAAACACCTGACGCCCACTACTCGTCGGTCTCCCAAAACACCTCGCAGTCAGGCAGCGCCGCCCTCAGTCGCATCACTTCCGCCGCGGTTGTCTGCGTCCGCTGAATGTAGAGTTTGCGCAGCGTCTTGATTTCCGCCAGTTGCCGCAGCCCCGCGTCTGTCAGCGCCGTGTCATGGAGCCACAAGGCTTCCAGCTTCGGCATCTGCCGCAGCGAAGTAATCGCTTTGTCAGTGATCCGAGTTGATCCGAGATGCAAACTCGTCAACCACGGCATCGCTTGCAGAGTTTTTACCCCAGTGTCAGTGATGCGGTCACCGCGAAGTCCGAGGTAACGAAGCTTTTTAAAACCGAGCAGATGCCGCAAGCCTGCATCGCTCACTTCAGTTTCGCCGATCGGCAATTGCTGCAGTCGCTCAAAGCCTGACAGATGCACTAAACCCGCGTCGCTCACCTCCGTCCGATAAAGATTCAGCCACTCGATTTTTTTCAATCCCGCTAAGTGCTCCAACCCTGCATTACCAATCGAGCAGCCTTCAAGCGAAAGGTCGGTCAGTTCCGTAAATATGGCGACTTCACGCAGATCGCCATCGTCGAGTTGCTCGTTGTCGTTGCTGTGAACCTTGGTGATCCGCTTCGACCGCAGTTCTAGGTGAACGATGGCTCCCTTGGCGCGAAGCGACCGCGCCGCCTTCGTTTCAGCGCCTTCGTCGGCGGATGTCGACTCACAGGCAAAAGCCAGAAGCACTCCGCAAAGCACGCACCTGACCATCGCGCTACGCACCGAGAAACATATACTCCGCCGCCATGCGATTGAGAATGCGCCGCGTTTGCCCGAACGCACCCGACAGCTGCCGATACACGTCGCCGATTCCAAACTCTTCGGCAAGAGGGTGCTCGCCCGCATCGCGAAAGGCATTGCGGGCAACGCCTTCGTAGTAGGCGAGGTCAGGAGCGCCCCGTCGGGCTGCGCGAGCACTCAAGAACTGCGGAAACAGGCCTGTTAAAATCAAAAACTGATTGCCACATTGCACCTGTAAATGAAACCGATCCTGGGGCGAAGCGCCATCGATCGCCTTTAGGAAATCTACGTTATACGTGAAATCGAGCGTCGGCTCGCGATGACTCGCATAACGATTTCCGCGAGCCACTTCAGCCATCACCGCGGCAACATAATCCGCGACCGCCCGATCTTCGATTCCGGCATCACTCATCGCATGCCTCATCAGAATGTAAAAATAGAGCTCCGGCGAAATTGCCACCATCTCTCGCATCTCGAGCACCGCTTTCAATACCTGCGCCTGATCGAGCACTTGATCCAGAGTCTCGCTGTCACTCATCAAAGAGCGCAGCGCCCGCTCGTTCGAATCGTCCCCAGTGAGTGCTGCGGCAACAAAGGACCAGTCACCCGGTGTCAGGTGAGAGCGACAGTGATGAGGATCCGGCTGCATGGTTTGCCCTCGAAGATCGCTAGCTCACCAGAATGGCAAGCGCGCGTCAGTATAACAATACCCTATATTTTCGGAAAATTCCAAAAATTATAGAATTCCTAATCATTCACCGCCCTACCCAGAATCCACAAAATCGCGGCCTGCACCAACGCGGGACTATCACTCCACTGGATTTCAATTTTTCCCACCACTCGGCAGATTCGTGATCTATCCTTGCCGATGAGTTCCTCTCTTGATGTTCGAGATTTTGGTGCAAAATGCGACTGGGCTGGCCCCGGTACCGGAACCGACGACACGAATGCTATTCAGATCGCCATCGACGCGACCGCAGGCGGTGATGTCAAAAGCGGCGAAGTGATCGTTTCCGGTCCGTGCCGCATCACTCAACCGATCAAGCTGCACCGCAAATCCATCACGCTGCGCGGAATCGGCCTCCAGGCCATGGGCGATCCCGAAGCCGGCGCGTTGATCTGGGACGGTCCCGCGGGCCAACCCATGATCCATCTCGAGGACGCGGTCGGCTGCGTGATTTGCCTTCGGCTGATCGGCAACGACGAGGCTCAGCCTTCCGCCGGAATCGAGATCGCGGCCAACACCAAGCCGGTCTCACCCGACAACCAATCGATTCACATCAAAGACATGGCCATCGGTCCGCTCCCCTACGGCCCGGCTCAAGGCGCGAAGGGGCGCTTGGAGCGCGGAATCGTCGTCACCGGCAACACTTCCTGCGACCGGACCTGTCTGACCAATGTCGAAATCAACTCCGCCAGCAAGGTCGGTATCGACATTCAAAACTACAATGCGATCTGGAACGACTTTCGCCATGTCGTTATCAATGGTTGGGGCCAAAATACTCCGGTCGCCATCAAGACCGCTGCCAACTTCAATGCTTCAACGCTCAACCTGGTTTGGTGCGATCTCGGCATCGATACCGCGAGTTACAATGCCGGCCCCGAACTTTTCGTCACCAACATCGGCAGCGAAAAACTCGTCAAGTGGTTCGAGTTCGGCCTCGATACCGTCGCGGCATTCTACGGCGGCCGCCACCTGATGCGCGAGGCATTGCCTGCAGTACCATTTGCCGAATACATCAGCATGGGACTCAAGGGCGCGTTTGCGATGCACGAGGTCCATCTGCTCGGCATGAGGGAATACTTCGAGGACGTCGGCAAGGCTCGACCAACCCTGCGATTCAACATGACCCGGCCACGCAATTCGCTGACTTTTGTCGGCAACCGGGAATTGCGCCACACCGACATCGAACCCGTTTGCGGCCCACTCGCGCAAGCTCATGTGCTCGGCTCATTCACCGGTGGACCTGATGTCGACGACTATCACGGCACCTTTTTAATCAACGATCTGGGACCCGGTGATGCCGAATTGCGGCCGGGCGTGATCGAAGCCCAGGGTCGGATCGGCGCTCGCGACGCGGCGGGAAAAATGCGTTACCTCGAGCCACCGGAGGGCGGTGGTCCCGCAGTTTGGTCGTAGCACAAGTCGCGAAATTCTGACGAATTCCGCTACTCGGACACTTCTCCAAGATCCAGCGCGACTAAATCCCCTCGCGAGTTTCGGCAATATAGTTGACCACCACTCCAGATCGGCATCGTCCAGCATCGACCGCCGAGCACCTGCGTTTCGTGCTGCGGATCCCATGCTTGAGGCGACGCTTTGCCGACCAGCAGTTCACCTCGCTCTGATAGAACGATGAGTTGATCGCCCGCTCCGATCAGGGTGCCGTAGCGAAGCCCTTTGCTGCGCCATTTTTCCGTTCCGGTCGCCAACTCCATACACACCAATTCGACTTCGCGACCGCGATGCGCGGTGCCGTCGAAGCCATACAGGTGCCCGTCGATCAGCACCGAGTTACTCATGTGATTGCACATCACCTGATTTTCGTAAACCGGTGTCAGTTTGCCATCCGCAAAGTCGAGCAGGGTACAACCGCGATCGTAACCTGTCGAAATGAACAAACGATTACCAATCACCATCGGCGTATTGGCGTTAGTTTGAAAAGACGTTTCCCAGGGATAAAACGTGACGGTCTTGCCATTCGCATGCGGATCGAGAATCACCAGTCCTTCCGTTTTCAGAACCGCGATCCAGTCCTGCCCTCCCTGCTCAAACACCGTCGGCGATCCGTAGGCTGGCGTCATTTTATCGCTCTGCCAAACGACGCTGCCGGTCTTTCGATCCAACGCAATGGTCGAACCGGCCTCGACCAACAGCCAATCACCATAAACTACTGGCGACGCCGAGAATCCCCACTCCGGCGGCCGACGCATACCGACGATTGGCATCAATTCACAGGACCACAGCCGCTTGCCCGATGCAGCATCGTAAGCATGTGTCTGACCGTCCTTGCTGACGGTGAACAGCACGCCGTCGGCGATCACCGGCGTCGCGCCGGGACCGCCTTCGTGAAGATTCGGCAACAGCGGCGCGGCATATTCGTCTTTCCAGATGACGTCGCCACTCTTCGCGTCGAGACACCAGACCGTTTCGGCACCCCCCGTGCCACGGGGACCGGGCTCACCGTTGTGGCCCATGGTGAAGACCCGACCATCGGCCACCGCCACGGCGGAAAAGCCGATACCGACCTCACCCCGCCAATCGATCTGCTCGAGATCGATCTCTGCGGGCAAAGCTTCGGCGGTGACAGCATTGCCATCGCCGCGCCCTTCCGGATCGAGCCAGGCCGACCAATCGCCGGCGCTGGAGATCATCGGCAGCAAGCCAAGCAGAGCAGCGAAAATTCGCGCTGCTACAGTTCGCTCAATCCAACGACGATCCGTCATCGGTCAAAGATCCTCAGCCTGCCTTCGCAACAATCTTGGCGGCGTCGCGCAGTTCTTTGACGTAGCTTTCAACCGCCTCCTGCTTGCGCTGACCGGCGAGGTAACCAGGCAACGTCTCGGCGACTTCTTCGAAAGGCGCGACTTCACCGTCCGAGCGCTCTTCTACTTTAATGATGTGATATCCAAAATCGGTTTTCACCAGCGGACCGACCTCGCCGACCTTCTGTCCAAAAGCAGCGGTTTCAAATTCCGGCACCATTTTGCCTTTTTCAAATTCGCCCAGCATGCCGCCTTCGGCCTTGCTCGGACAATCGGAATGCTCGGTCGCGACTTTCTCGAATGCCTCAGCTTTTTCGCCGATCAACTTGGCGCGCAATGCTTCAGCCTGAGTTTTTTTGGCCGCCAGTGCGTCTTCGCCATCAGCTCCCTGAGTGGAAACCAGGATGTGGCGGGCGGTAGCAGTCGCTCCTTTGGTGAAAAATTTAGGATTTTCTTCGTAGAACTTTTTTACCTCGACGGCGTCCGGCTCTGTCACTTCAGCCATCTTGGCTTCGATCAGACTGTTGATTGCCAGTTCGACACGAATTTCTTCGCGCAGTGACGCTTCGGTCAAGCCGAGTTGTTCGAGAGCTTGTTTCAAATCAGCGCCAGCCGGCAGCTGAGATTTCATATCGGTCATACGCTGGTCGATCGCCGCCTCGGAGGCCTTGAATTTTTCTTCCTTAGTTGCCGCGTTGGCAAGTACCGCACGATCGATGAGATCACTGACGGCTTGCTCTTCAGCACGAGCGCGCATGATTGCTTGCTGATCTTCGGGAATCTGCGCCAGCTGCTGGCCATACTGACCGACCACACGCCGCTCAACATCTGAGTGGAGAATCTTACGGCCGTCGACCGTAGCGACAACCGACGGATCAGCAGCAACCTTTGCTTCGGCAGCCGGAGCTTTCTCCTCAGCAGCAGCAGGAGCCGGGGCCGGAGCCGCGTCCTGCGCTTGGAGATCGATAGTAAATGGAGAGCAAACAACCGCCAGTGCGGCGGCGCGGGAGGCAAAATACCGTTTCATGCGCGGACTTTCGCCGCACTCTCCAGAATTCACAAACTCCGATTTCGGAAGAATCGCGGTAGTTTTGCGGCACCGAAATGCAACGCTGGACAGCCCGTGATTCGGCAGGAAACGTCTGATCGTCACAATGGACCACCAAGACCGCTTCGAATTTTGCCCGATCGCCCACATCCGCACGCCGTTCGGACAAAAGTTCGGCGTCCCCCGGCAGCCGGGACTCGCGCCTGCAGCGCGCGGTCAAATCGAACTGCTGCCGGAATTCGCCATTCCCGAAGCTCTCGCCGAACTCGATGGTTTCAGCCATCTGTGGATCGTGTTCGTGTTCCATCACGTCCCGGCTGGCGGATGGCAGCCCAACGTCCGACCACCTCGACTGGGCGGCAATCGCCGGGTCGGAGTGTTCGCTTCACGCTCGCCATTTCGCCCCAATCCGATCGGCCTTTCCGTGGTCAAAATCGAATCGATCCTCGCCGATGAGTGCGTCATCGAAGTGTCAGGCGTCGATCTCGTCGATGGCACGCCAATCATCGATATCAAGCCTTACGTCCCCTACTGCGACGCGATTCCCAATGCCAAACCGGGCTACGCTACGCCCCCCGAAACAGTGATCGCAGATTGGCCGATTGAGTATCCTCAGGCGATCGCCGACGCGATCGACATGCGTCCAGACGGGGCAGAATTCCGTGTTTTACTGGAACAAGTGCTGCGTGCCGACCCTCGACCTAGTTATCACAAGTATTCCGATAAAACATACGGCATGTTGTTAAGCGGTAGCAATGTGCGATTTTCGATTCAATCGGAAAAGATCGCCATTGAGTCGATTGACGTCATAGGCTGAGCACGACTTTACCCGATTCACCGCTGCGCATGATTTCGAAGCCCTTCTCGAAATCCTCGAACGGTAAGCGGTGAGTGATGACCGGTGCGATGTCGAGTCCGCTCTGAATCATCGACGTCATTTTGTACCAGGTCTCATACATCTCCCGGCCGTAAATACCGGTGATGGTCAGGCCGTTGAAAATGACCTTGTCCCAATCGATCGCCGCCTTCTCGGGGAAAATTCCGAGCAGCGCGATTTTGCCTCCGTGACAGGCATTTTCGAGAATGTCATTGAGGGCCTGTGGGGCTCCCGACATTTCCAGGCAGACGTCGAAGCCTTCCTTCATGCCGAGTTGTTTCTGAGCATCGGCTACGGTTTCGCCTTTGCCGAGATTGACGGTCAGCGTGGCGCCCATCTTTCTCGCAAGATCGAGTCGGTAGTCATTGAAATCTGAGATCACCACGTGGCGCGCCCCCGCATGTCGCGCGATGGCTGCGGCCATGATTCCGATCGGCCCAGCGCCGGTGATCAGTACATCCTCGCCGAGGACGTCGTATTCGAGCGTAGTGTGGACGGCATTGCCGAGCGGGTCGAAGCATGAAATAAGATCCATCGGAATCTCCGGGTCGGCGTGCCAGACGTTCGACATCGGTATAGAGAGATACTCGGCGAAAGCTCCAGGGCGATTGACGCCAACGCCTTTGGTATCCGCACACAGGTGGCGGCGACCAGCGAGACAGTTGCGGCAGTGACCACAGACGATGTGGCCCTCACCGCTGACGATTTCTCCTTCGTGGAAATCGTGAACGTTGCTGCCGACCGCTGCGATGGTTCCGGCGAACTCGTGGCCGACCACCATCGGCACGGGAATGGTGCGCTGCGCCCACGCGTCCCACTCATAAATGTGAACGTCCGTGCCGCAAATCGACGCTTTCTCGACCTTTATCAGCACGTCGTTGATGCCTATTTCCGGCTCAGGTACATCTTCGAGACTGAGCCCAGGTTCGGCGGTTTTCTTTACGAGTGCTTTCACGCCAAACGGGTAACGCAGTGAGACAGGGACGCCAAGTGTTATGACAGGGTTCGTTCGGTACCGGCACTCTGAACTCTCACGTCCAGCCGGGACGCGATTACGTTAATGAGATCGAGTCTCATATTCTATTGACAAGCGGCTACATTCCCACTACTGAGACAGGATCTCAACTAACACCACGATGACAACATCCACCTGGAACCATCTCAAAAGCCTCGCCTGCGGCGTGGCCCTCGCTCAATTGCTGATCACCGTTGCGGCGGCCGGCGAACGACGTTTTTCGTACAGTTACGAAGCGCAACGCTACATCCCCGGCTCGGTCGAGCTGGAAAACTGGGTAACCTGGAAAACGGATAACGGCTTTGATCGACTCGATTTCCGACATGAAATCGAAATCGGTATCACCGAGCGTTTTCAGTTAGGCATCTATCTGGTCGACTGGCGCTACCAAGATTCCGACGGCGAAAGCGGGTCTACCTATCACGACACCGCCGTCGAAGGTATCTATAACATCTTTAATCCGAACGAAGATCCTTTCGGCCTGTCACTCTATGGTGAGGTCGCCTTTGCCGAGGACTTCCTTGAGATCGAGTCAAAGGTCCTGCTCCAGAAAAACATGGGGCCGGTGGCCCTCGTCTACAACCTGATCGTCGAATCGGAATGGGAAGAGGACGGCCTCAGTGAAGTCAAAGGTGAACTGGGCAACACGCTGGGACTCAGCTATCAGCTCAATCCCAAGCTCAGCTTCGGCACCGAGTTTCTGCACGAAATGGAAATCGCCGATTGGCAAGATACCGAAGATTCAGCAGTTTACCTCGGCCCGAACGTTAGCGCCAGCGTCGGTCCGGCATGGCTGACCATCGCCGGTCTCTGGGAAGTGACCGACACCGGCGAGCCGGACTTCCAAATGCGTGCGATCACCGGTTGGCACTTCTAAAACTGTAGAGGTCGGGCTGACCTACCTCACCTTTTCTCATGCAAAAAATCCCCACTTGGATTGTCGTAGGCCTGGCGTCGGCGAGCTGTGTGCTCGCCCTCGCCTCCTGCGTTACCAACGAGAGCAGCTCGGATAGCGCTGGATCAGCTGCGGTCACGGGCGACGCCGCAGTTGCCGCAGGCAGAAAAATCTACCTCGGCCGATGCACCGCCTGTCACTCGCCAGAGCCAGTTCTTGACTACACCCTCGCCGAGTGGCGCGACCTACTGCCGGAAATGTCCGCAGACGCCAAGCTGAATGTGACTCAGGAAGAGCACCTGATGGCGTTTATCGAGTCCCATTTTTAGGTGACCAACCGAGACACGCACGCGCTCCCGCCGACAGCGAATTGTAGGGCAAGCGCTCCGCTTGCCACTCGAAGCCTTACCCCGCCAACGCTCACTCAACCCTGCCAACACACCGAGGCAGGCAGCCAAGCGAAGCGCGTCAGGTAATCCGCAGGGTTTAAGCGAAGCGTCCAACGCGCCCTCCCTGCATTTTCGTCCAGAGCATCGCTGGACAGCCGCCACAACCCCCGTTTTTACTGACATAAACAAAATATTTGAACAAATTGTATGACAATCTGTCAAAAATGCGGGTTCTTCTATTTGGATGACGTGATGTCATTCATCCACGGTTATGAAAATTGTCCCGGTATCGGTCACCAGCCAGATCGTCAAGATCTTGCGCCACAGCGTATTGACGTGTGAGTTGCGCCCCGGCGACCGACTGGTAGAGAGCAAACTGTGTGAAAATTTCGAAGTCTCGCGCCCGTCTTTGCGCGAAGCGCTGGCCTGCCTGGCCAGCGAGGGTCTATTGATCCATCGACCGAATCGAGGCTATCAAGTGGCGGAGATCACGCTCGAAGGCTTTCAGAACCGCTGCGAATTGCGAGTCGTCGTCGAAGGTGCCAACGCCCGAATCGCCGCCGAACGGGCGACGCCGCAACAGGTGGAGGCGCTTTACGCCGCAGCCATCGTCGAAGCTGAAGACGCCAAAACTTTGATCGAACAAAATCGCCAGTTTCACTTGGAAATTGCTAAAGCGACTGGCAATCCGGAGCTGGTCGAAATCACTCGGCGAGTTCTCGACACCGACAATCAACCGTATTTCTACGGCGTCGATCTGCATGCCTGTACCACCGCCAAAGCGATCACCGCCGAGCATCGGACGATCGTCGACGCCGTGTCAGCCAACGATGGCAAGCTGGCGGAAAAACGCATGGTGCAGCACATTCGCGAAAAAGAGGCGCGTATTGTCGCGGCGTGGAATCACGCTTCGTGACATGGACGCCAAACGTGCGCGTTCACGCCGAGAGTGGGCGCTGGACTTTGGCCGCGGCTTGACTCACAATTAAGTATCATTTCTATAAACCAAACGACCTTGCCAAGTATGAGTGACGACACCCTGAATTCGACCGCCAAACCTGCCACCGTGGACACTCGCCGCGATTTTATCCAAAAATCCGGCACTGCCGCCGCGGTTGGAATCGCCGCCGGAACCGTGGCATTTCCAAATGTCAATTTTGGCCAGGACGGCGACAAAAAGAAACTCAAGATTGGCGTGATCGGTGTCGGTGGACGCGGCACCGGTGCGATGGCACAGGCGCTCAAGGCCGACGACAACTGCGAATTGTGGGCCCTCGGTGATCTCTACGAAGACAAGGCCACCCTGCAACTACGTCAGCTCGGTCGTGCGGATCGCGCGGCCGCTTCCAAAGCGTCGGCGGATCTTTCTTCGCGCATTTTCGGTGGCCTCGACGCTTACGAGAAAGTGCTCGATTCGGGTATCGATGTTGCACTGATGGCGACCCCTCCAGGATTTCGTCCGCAGCACTATCGCGCTGCCATCGAGCGTGACATTCACTGCTTCGTCGAAAAGCCCTGCGCAACCGACGTTGCCGGCATCAATCATTTCAAGGAAACCAGCAAGATGGCCAAGGACAAGAACCTCTCGGTCCTGTCCGGTCTCTGCTACCGCTACGACGAAGGCGGACGTGAGCTCTTCGGTCGCATTCTCGATGGCGCGATCGGTGAGGTGCAGAGCATTCACTCGCTCTACTACGCCGGTCCGGTAAAAGTCATGCCGCCCGCCGCAGATCGTCCCGATGGTATGAGCGATGTCGAGTGGCAGTTGCAGAACTGGTACAACTTTACCTGGCTGAGCGGTGATGGCGTCGTCGAGCAAGGTATTCACAATATCGATCGCTGCGCCTGGGCCGTTGGTGATGTATCACCGGTGGCGGCATATGGCAGCGGAGGTCGTCAGCGCCCGAACAACGAGGGCAACATTTTTGATCACTTCTCGATCACTTACGAATTTCCGGAAAACGTAAAAGCGCACGTCGAGTGGCGTCAGTTCGTCGATTCGTATCAGTTTACCGGCGACACCATATACGGAACTAAAGGCTCTGCCCGATTCGGCCATGGCTACGCCGAAGTCACCGGCGAAAATGCCTGGCGCTGGCGCAAGCCGCGCACACCGACCAACATGTATCAGACCGAGCACGACGAGTTCTTCAAGTCGATCCGCTCTGGCGAAAAACGTCACGCCGACGAAGATCTCGCCGCGCAGACGACACTGCTCGCTATCCTCGGACGCAACGTTTGTTACTCTGGCAAACGCATCACTTGGGACGAGATCATGGCCAGCGACGAAAAACTTGTCCCGGACACCATCGCTATGGACGGCGACCTACCGATTCGTCCAATGGCCATTCCGGGAGTCGCCGAAACGCAGAACGCCTGACCTGTTCCGAGCGGCGGCCGGACTCGAGCCGACTTAACTTTGAACGCCCGCTGGATGAAAATTTCCGGCGGGCGTTTTTTCTGTCCAAACTTGTAAATATGGAACTCGCATCGCAAGGTAGCAGTTCGTCAAAGTTGCGGTGATCGATGTAGCGAATTTCGTCGAACGTCTCTCGACCAACGCAATGGTGAAATTTTTACAAATTCCGCTACGATTTATTCACAAGCACTCCGTTGCTATGCTCAGCTTTTCAACACTGACCGCCTATTAGTCGCTCCATGATTCGCGCCGCCTTCGTTTGCAGTTTGATAGTCGTGGTATTGCTGCTGCTTTTTTCGCGGCGGATTCCCGAGCCGGACAAACTGCTGGACGAACCAGCTGGCCGCGCGCCTGCAGTTGGCGATACTGCCGACTCACAGCTAACTCCCGATCTCACCGCGCTGACCGCTGCACTGGTCGCCGCCATTCCTCAGGACGCATCGGCCGAAGCACTTTTCTCGGCGACCTGCGCTGCTTGTCACGGACCACAGGGCGAAGGCAACGAGGCACTCAAAGCACCATCGATCGCCGGACTGCCCGATTGGTTTTCGCTGATTCAGTTCGAAAAGTTTCGCAATGGTCAGCGCGGCAGGGGCGAGGGCGATATCGGCGGAGCACACATGGCCACGATCAGCGAGAACCTCGCCGTCGATCTCCTTCCGGACCTCGCCAGACACGTCGCCTCGTTGCCGATTGTGCCGACCACCAACCAACTCGGTGGTGATCCGGCCGTCGGTGAAGCTCACTTCATGGAACTCTGCGCTGGCTGCCATCGTTACAACGGTCACGGTGAAAAGGCATTCCGCAGCGCGCCGCTGAGTGGGCTTCAAGATTGGTACATTCTGGACTCGCTGAAAAAATATCGCGAAGAGATTCGCGGTTACCACAGCAATGATATCGATGGCATTTTCATGCATCGCAACCTGCGCTCCGTGACCGACGAAGAATTTACCGCTATCGTCGCCTATGTCGCAGAACTGTCGAAAAAGCATCCTCCCGGAGAACGCCGGCCAAGGGCCGACGGAGACCGTTCCCGCGACCTGGTTCGCTGATCGTGACGACTTCTGAATTCTTTCTAAATCAATATGGCCGACCTGCTCGTCAAACTCTACCAACTGCCACCGCTTGAACCGGCCTTGGACCGCGCTGCCGAGAGCGACGTCCGCATTCATCGGGCGCAAGCTTTCGAACGCCATCGAGTGATCGAGTGGGTCGAAGAAAAATTTGGCGCTACCTGGGCTGACGAAGTTCGCATGGCCTTTGCCGGTCATCCGATCTCCTGCCTGACCGCTCTAGACGCTGCTGGCCACATCATCGGTTTCGCCTGTTACGACGCCACCTTCCGGGGCTTCTTCGGGCCAACAGGTGTCGCCTCCGCCTGTCGCGGCAAAGGCGTTGGCACCGCGCTGATGCTCAAATGCCTGCACTCGATGCGCGACCTCGGCCACGCCTACGCCATCATCGGTGCCGTCTCGTCCGTCGACTACTACGAGAAAACTGTCGGCGCCATAGAGATCGCCGACTCGACCCCCGGCGCCTACATGACACGAATCACCCCAACGCGCACAAGCGGTTAGCGGTTAGCGGTTAGCGGTTAGCGGTTAGCGGTTAGCGGTTAGCGATTAGCGATTAGCGATTAGCGATTAGCGATTAGCGGTTAGCGATTAGCGATTAGCGATTAGCCTCCTAACTCCTAACTCCTAACTCCTTGCTCCTTGCTCCTTGCTCCTAACCAAACCTACCTCCACACGATCACCGGCACCACCCACCTCACCGCGACATCACAACTCGCCGGTCGATAAATGTCCGCTCCTGGTCCGAGCGGATTGTCCTCGCCCCAGTAGAGATCAATCTGGCTGTGAAACAAACCGCCACCGGTGTCGGCCGCTTCGAACCGCATGTTACCGAAGGTGTTGTAAACTTCGTTGTCCATGACCAGCATGCGCCGACCTTTTGACATCAAAGGGTGACGTCGGTGCACCGCGGCGGAAACGCGATCTACCAGCGTGTTGTTGCGGTTGCCGAGTGCCCGCGTGCCGTAACCCCAGGTGCCGTCGTATTTCATGTACTCGCGATCTCCCTGTGGAGGATCGATGCGTCCGTAGCCTTCCATGACCACTGCGCGGACGAAATCTTTGGCAAAACGCCGACTGCCCAATCGGCTTCGACCGTCGGGCGTGACGTTGAAGCCGAGCCGCTCGACAAAGCCGGATTCCTTCGGCGTGTAGTAAACCGTACAGAAAAAATACAGCACCTCCGGCCGACCGCTGTAAGTCGCATAGATGCCCTCCAGGGCTTCAGCGTAGGTGCGCAGGCCTTCACTGGCGACGGCGCGGGGCGGAATCACTGCCGAGAAATGCTCCGCGTCGTCGAGCAATCCCGGACGTGGCATTTCAAAAGCCAGCAATTCGCTGACGTCGGTTTCGGCGGCGTTTGATGGCGAGACATTTAGCGCCCCAAATGCCAGCACCGCCATAAGCACTGACTTAGCTTTGAAAGAAATCACCAACCGGTCCTCCCAGCAAAATTTCAATCGGCAGATGATGCTTTTCGTATTCATACGGCAAGGGTTTCCAATCAAACTCAGCCGGCCACATTTCGCGAGCGACACGAATGACTTCGATTGCGGTGCGCCACGGCAGAAAGGTGTCGCGATCAGTGACGTGCATCTGCGCTCCGCGACACACTTTGTCGGCATGTTTTTGAAATTTCGGCTCAAATGCCGCTTCGCGGAAATGCACTCCCGGCAGCCCGAGGTCCGTGAGCTTTGCGCAATACGCGTAACCATCCATCCACGGCGCACCGAACAGCTCAAACGGCCGCGTCGTGCCGCGCGCTTCGGACAGATTAGTTCCCTCCAGCAAGCACATGCCAGGGTAAACGATCGCCGTGTCGAGGGTCGGCATATTCGGCGACGGTAACACCCACGGCAATCCAGTTTCGTCATACCACATGCTGCGCTGCCATCCTTCCATCGGTAGCACCTCCAACTCGCAGGCGGGAAATTTATCCCGACAAAACAACTCGGCCAATTCGCCGATCGTCTGCCCGTGCCGATTCGGTAGCGGATGCAATCCGACAAACGACAGATAATCCTTACGCTGCGGGGTCCCCTCCTCCGCCAGGCCTCCGAGTGGATTGGGTCGGTCAGCAACGACAACCGGTATGCCGGCTTTTTCACAGGCCTGCAGACACAGAAACATCGACCAGATAAACGTGTAGTAGCGGCTGCCGACATCGACGAGATCGATAAACAACACATCGACATCGCCCAGCATGTCCGGCGTCGGTTCACGCACCTCTCCGTAGAGACTGAACACCGGAATCCCCAGTCGGGGATGCTGGAAGCCGCCCCACTCGATCATGTTGTCCTGGGTGGTACTCTCAAATCCATGCTGCGGGCCGAACAATGCGCTCACCTGAAATCGCCCCTCGTCGGCCAGCTGCTCCAGCACCGACAAAGTTGGCAATAACGATGACGTCACCGACGCCGAGTGCAGCAAGGCACCCACGCGAACCTCAGGACCAGAGAATTTCTCCGGCCACAAATCCGCCAGTCGATCGACTGGCAGGATTACTTTTGGCTGTCGAACGCTAGTCACGGCTACTCTGCTTTCGCCGTTTTCGTTTTGACGTGCTCGATGATCGCATCAGTGATGTCGTCCGCGCCCGGCGCATCGAGAACCGTCGGCAGACCATTCGCGGCCGCGGCCGATGAATCGAGAATCAGTGCGTAGCGCCGCTCCGCGTTGTAGTCGGCCACGGCGTCGCGAATCAGTTTGAGCACACGCGATTTTTCAGAGGCAAATTTTTGCTCGAGCTCGTTCTGCTGAGTGCTGCGCAAAGTAGCGATTTCTTTTTCCAAAATGTTGACCTCGCCCAAGGTCTCAACTGCGGCGTCTTTTTTTCCCGCTCGAATTTCTTCCTGATGTTTCTGCAGTGCTTTCTTCAGCGCTTCCGATTTCTTCTTAAACACTTCTCGCAATGCCTTACGCTCCTCATTGAGCGATTCCTGCGCCTTCTCAGCCTCTGGATGAGCGAGAAACACTTTGGTCAGATCGACGACGGCAAAGTTCTTCCCGCTCTCTTGTGCAGTCGCAAAAGTGGGACAAAAAGCAATAACGGCGACGCATAGCACGCCGATTCCAAAGGGGACAATTTTCTCAGTCACGCAGTGATTGTAGCGGAGCCCCGCAGAACTGGCAATTGCCGAAGCGGCAAGTTCTCGACCGTTAGCAAGCAACTCCCATTTAGTGCGATTTCAGGTTTATTCGACGGCCTCCCCGTGTATCCTTTGATAGCCTTTTAACCCGATATCTCACCATGTTCCGGTCGCTCACCAGCTCACTGATTTCCCTTTTCATCGTCATCGCTGCAGGTTTCCTGCTGCTCTTCGTCTGGAGCGGAACCGAAGCCGTGTCATTCACCCGCGTGGCGATGGAGGGTGACATGACCCTGGTGGAGCGCTTTCCGCCGAAGCCAAGGGCCACAGACTATCCGGATGAGAATACCGACAAACCGGACATGGCCGTTGTCGAAGCGCCTGCCTCCGCCAGTGGCGAAGCCGTCGTCCTGTGGATCAGCGTCCCGGGCTTTCGCGGTGACTATTTGGAAAAAGCTGAGACGCCCTTCTTCGACGGCATCAATGGTGCCGCTTCCAACTCGCTCAAGCCGCTGTTCCCCTGCCTGACCTTCCCTGCTCACGCCACGCTCGCCACCGGCCGCGACGTCGCCGGTCATGGCATTCCCGCCGATCGCTTTCGCTTGAAAGATGGCACAGTGATCGATAATCCCACCGACGGTTCCCTGCTGACCGCTGAACCGATCTGGACCACCGCTACGCGTCAGGGGCTGAAAGTCTTGGTCCACGACTGGCCGCTGTCGCAAAACCAGACCGGAGAACATGCAGCTGCTCATTTCCTGACCAGTTACAATGCCGAGCTGACCGACGAGGAGCGCCTCAATGCACTCTACGAAGCTTGGTCGGGTGCCAGCGACGCCAAGGATTTGCGCTTGGTGATGATGCGCCTCAACGATCTCAATATGACCGGCATGCGCAGCGGTCCGACTGACGGTGGCACTCACGAAGCGGTCAGCAAACTCGACGCCCAGCTGTCGGCATTCGTCGGCAAGTTGAAAGAAAACTGGAGCTCGCTCGCCAAGCCCAGTGCCAAGCTCGTCGTCGTACTGACGACGGATCACGGTCTCGCGCCGATGGAAAAAAACATCAATCTGGTCGAGTTGCTCAAGCCGGCGATCGGCGCCTATCTCGGCAAGTTCGAGATACTTTCTCAGAACAGCATGGCCAATATCTACTTCAAGGAGTTGCCGGAAAACGAAGCTGCGCGCGAAAAATTCATCGCCGACTTTGATCGCGAACTGGAATCGAAACTCTACTGGCGCACCTTCTCCCCGGAAAAATTGCCCAGCAGTTGGGACTACATCTCAGCAGACGGTCGCATCGGCGATCGCGTCGTCGTGTTGAAGCGCGGCTACGGATTTACCGATTCGGTCGGTAGTGAGCCGGTCTACGATCCCGCCGAGGCCGATGGGTTGTTTGCTTCATTCGGCTACCCGGTCGAGGACTCGTCACGAATGCAGGGGCAGATGATGATCTGGAGCCCGAATGGCGATTCTCCGGTCACTGCGATCGAATCGCCGACCACTCTGCAGTTACATCCAACGGTTTGCAAAATCCTCGGCATCGAACCGGCCGAAGGTGTCGAGGGAGCCTCGCTAGCGAACTAATTTCGCAGCCTTTCCCAGCCGCCGCCGAAACACGCTCCGTATTCCCGGACTTGATTCAGCAAACGGTCGCCGCCATCCTCGCGCCTCATCACCTGCGCTGCGTTACCCTTATTCCCTCATGAAAATTATCGGTCGTCTCATTCTCTTTCTGCTGCTAGTCGCTATCGCTGGAGCCGCAGTCCACTACGTTTTATTCCGCAATCTAGGGCTGTTCGTTTGGCATCTCGAGTCGGAACCTAACATCGCTATCGTTCGCACCGAGCGTCCCACTGCAGACGGCTCGGCCGACACCATCGGCATCGCTGAAGGTGCTGACGTCTCCACCGCCGATCCGACCGCACCCGTACTTGACGATTCAGCGACGGCTCCGCCAGTTCCCGCTCCGCCGAAAGCCCAGCCGCTGTTCAATGGCAAAGATCTCACCGGCTGGAAATCGATTCAATTTGGCGGCGAGGGCGACGTATCCGTAAACGAAGAAGGCAATCTCGAATTCGGGTTCGGTGCGATCATGACCGGAGCGAAGATCACCGGTGAACCCGCCGCGACCAGCAATTACGAAATCGAGCTCGACGCGATGCGCCTCGATGGCAACGATTTCTTCTGTGCCGTGACCTTTCCCGTCAAAGACAGCCACGCGACGTTCATCATCGGCGGCTGGGGCGGCGGTTTGGTCGGCATTTCCAGCATCGATGATCTCGACGCCTCAGAAAACGAAAGCATGAACATCGAAGGTTTCGAGGACAACAAGTGGGTGCACGTCAAAATCAAGGTCACCGACGACAAGCTTGAAGCTTGGCTAGACGAGCGCCAGATGGTCGATGTCGATCTCGAAGACCGAAAGATCAGCCTTCGTCCCGGCGATATCGAATTGTGCAAACCTCTCGGCCTCGCGTGCTACAGCGGTGTCCGCGCTCAGTACAAAAATATCACGATGAAGAAGCTGCCCTAGCAGCAGTAGATTTACGGAGCCGCGCTATCCCAACCTGGTGTCACTCGGTACTCGGGACGCGCAGGTCCCAGCAGACGCAGGAAGGTCGCGCGATGGGCCTTGAACAGCAACTCGTTGTCGAGATTGGGAAGGCTGCTGTTGGCCGGACTGGTCCAGTACCGATAAGGCGCTACGTGCTGAAGCAGGTAAAAGGTGTCGTAGCCCAGCGCGCCCGCCTTGACGTCGCCTTTCCAGTGATAGATCAGGTCTGAAATCGCACTGTTCAAACCACCGGTAAAGCCCTCGGCGAGCGTGATATTTCGCGACACGGGACTGCGATCTATCGGCACAGGTTCGCCGATGAGATTAAAGTCGGAGCGAAGCGGCTGCACAAAATCATGATCGCGAACTTCGCCAGTGAAAAGAACGCTGATCGGCTGTGCAGCTTTGCGGATGACAAACGCACCGCGGCCAGGCGGAACTATTGTATCCTGCTTCGAGGCAAGGCTTGAATCGCTGGCAGAAACCCAGAAATCATAAGCGGCACCGGCTTTCAACAGGTAGTAGCTGGCGTATCCGCCTGCCTCGAAAAACATGATCCGATCGGCCTCGGTCGAACGGTTCGATCCGTGAAATCGAGCTTTGTCGAAAACGCTACCCAGCGTGTGGTGGGGACGGATCACGAACGACGAACCGGCAAACGATGCGTCCAATTGAGCGCGTGTGCTATTAGGTGAAGCCGGAAGGATATGCAACTGCTCGCCGCTGCTGGTTGCAAGGTCGATATCGAAGCGATGTCCCTCGCCTGCGCCGTCGACAAATTCGAGGTAGTAAGGTTTCCCAGTTTCAAAAATTGGCGCAACATTCGCGCCCGGAACGATGATCGAATGATTGGCAGCGTCGATAACGCCAGCCTTGCCGCCGAACACTGCCGGTCGCGGCAGGCTGATCCCGATTGTCTGGTGGCCTTCATTGAACGTCCTGTCGTGCCAGCCACAAACCGGCGTCCTGGCCGACGCACCGCTCAGCCCGACTTGCATCCTGACAAAGCCACCTTTCGGAGACAGTCCGCCGAGCGACGAGACATTGGCGTAGCGGGCCGCTTCCAAGCCCCCACCCAGTGACTGCAGAGTCGGAGACTGGACGTTGGTCCATTGCTTTAAATCGCCGCTCGCCTGCAAGGTGTAACTGACGCCACCGATACCTTCCGGACGGATTAACACCGCATCGATACCGCCGCCAGCATTTGCTTCGACTCGCAGCCTCGGCTGGCCCACCGCACCACTGAACGGATCACCACCGAGAGCAAACTCCAGCAGATCGACGTAGCGGTCGCCATCGCCATTTGCCAGCGGTGAACTGCCGGCACCCGGATGCTCCGACTGCCATCCCTCCCAGGTGCGCACGATGGTCAATGACACGGTTGCCACATTGGAGACCGCGCCGAGATCGTCACTGACTTGATACGAAAAACTATCGGTGGTTGCGCCACCACTCACCCCAGTATGCACGTAGAGAACTGCCCCGCTCTGAGGATCGATCGTTACCGTGCCCTGGCTCGGTGCACTGACTAACTGAACGCTCGTCATATCGATCTGACCGTCGACATCGAGGTCATTGGCAATCACATTGAGGTTCGTTTTGCCGCCGGGATACACTTGAAAGCTATCCGCCAAAGCTGTAGGCGGAGTATTCGGAGGCCCGACATTGAGCGTGATTGGAAAAGCCGATGAGTCTGCGGTCACGCCGCCTACGGTAGTCACCTCAGCGGTCAAAGTCACCGGCCCCTGCTCAGCTGGCGTCCATGACACCCTATAAGGTGCCGCATTTGCACTGCCGACCGTTAAACCGTTAACGAGTAGTCCTACCGATGCGATAGGATCGCCGGGCACTGGCAAAGCCACCGCTTCCAGGTCGACAACGGCCCCCTGAAAAAGCGACGTTCCCGCAGAAGGCGAACTGATCTGCACCGCCGGCGCTGCATCGTCGGCGTTTACGGGAATGAGATCGTGGCGGGAGATAACTTCTTTACTCTGAAATTCTCCCGACCAGAGCAACTGCACCGAACCGTTCCAAAAATTATCGTGATAGTCGAGACGGATTGGAATCGGCTGACCACCTGACAGATTGATCGTTCCACTGACCTCGGTGCCGGATGCTCCAGTAGCAGCATCGATAACTAACTCGCCATCGACCCACAGCTTCCCGCCATCATCAGCCTTGAGATAGAACGTGTAAGCACCCGCCGCCTGCGGCACAACACTCCCCGTCCAGCGCACCGAAAAATTATCCTGCGGAATCCCTTCGGCGGGACTGTTTAGTTGCCAATCAAAGTTTACCTCCGAATCGGTCCGGCTGAGCACCAGTTGAGAAAAGTTTGCATCCGAAAAATACTCACCCTTAAGCCCGCCGACGAGATTGATCCTGACCTTGGCCGCGTTGCTGACGATGCCCGATTGGGTCTTTACCGTGTAAATAAATTCGTCCGAAGAAGTGGTGGCACCATTGTGAGTGTAGGCAATCTTGCCAGTCCGCGGATCAACCGTCGCGACGCCATGAGTCGGCGCTTCGACAATCTTTACACTGTCCCGCTTGACCTCGTTCATCGCGCCGCGATCATTGCTGAGGACGTCAAACGTGGCTGCTCCTCCATACCCTACCGACACCCCGTCATCGTTGGCGATGATCGCCGTACCCGATTCGTCGGGATAGAGAAACGTCTCGGCAGTGGTGCTGAGACCGGTGCTGTCGGTTACTTTCAGCGTAATCCGGTAGTAGTAAGATTCGCCATCGCCTCCGACTGGACTGATCAATGTCGAGGATGTCGCCCCCATTGTAGTCGGCTCAAAATGAATATGATCATTGTGATGCAAGGCCGTTTGCCACTCGTAAGTCAGCGCCCCAGCACCATCCTCGGCATCGCTAACCGATGACTCAAGTGCATAAGTCAAATTGCCCTGCCCAAGCGGATAACGTGTGCCATCGAGTGGACTGTTGATATTGACCTGGGGCGGCGTGTTGTTAACAGACACCATCAGTTCGGTGGTATCGCTGCCTCCGCAACAATCAGAAACTGTCAGCGTAACGGTGTATACCGTCGGCGCCGTTCCAGATGCCTGAAACACATGCACGGGATTCGCGGAAAGACTGATCGGTGTCCCGTCGCCAAAATCCCAGCGATACGTCAGCGGCTGCCCGGCAGGATCATTCGACTGATCGCCACGAAACACGGATACCAGCGGTGCGGCGCCAAAATTTTTGTCAACCGATGCTACCGCATTCGGGAGCTGATTCCCCCCCGGTGCATAGTAGACTCGATGAATGGTGTCAGTGTACTCACCGTAGTATAGATCACCAGTTTCGGGATGCACCGCCATGCTCACGATCTGACCAGCATTCTCCACAAAGGGCCGGATCTCCTGGAGCTGATTAGTGGAATTGAACCTCGCATTGCGAATCCACTTGCCGTTGAGATCGGCAAAAAAGAAGCTGTCTTGAAACGCCTCGGGAAATGCGTCGCCGTCATACCAAGTCCCGCCACTTGAACAAAGGCCACCGTAAGGTTGTCCGGCAACGGGCGCCGATGGAGTGCCCAGCATTTTCACATTGATGTTATCGAGGCAGACCCGCGTCGTCCACCGCCACTCAAGCATCGGCCGCCAGGTAGGCACCATGGGAATGCCCGGAGGCCGGAGCGCATTGTAGTTCACCCGCACGTCCATTCCCTCGTAGATGGGCCAACCGTGGTTGCGGCCGGGCACGTCCACTACATTGAGTTCTTCCGCGTAGTTCCACCCAACGTCGCCAACTAACAAAACACCAGGATCACCTGCTGTAACATCGTGCTCGCCAGTCCCACCGCGAATGGAGAAGCGAAAAGGATTCCGAAACCCCAGGGACCACACCTTGCTGCGCGGCGAACCAGGATCTGCCGGATCGAAGAAAGGGTTGCTCGGATAGCCCGCGCCGGTCTTGGGATTAATGCGCAAAATTTTGCCGTTCAACGAGTCAATTTGCTGCGAGCGAAACGCACCGACATCCTCAGCCGGTCGCAGGATCCCATCAGCTACCGCTTGTGGAGCGTACGAACCACCAGTCGCGCCGCCTGCGTCGTAAGCGAGAAAACTGGCACCGTCGCCACAAGAAGCCAGCAGGCTGCCGTCTTTAGCGAATGCCAGAGAACCGACTCCGTGAGACTCATAAGCAATCGGTATCCCTGAGGACATCGAGTCACCGATCAACAGCGTCCGCGAGCTGGGATCGACCGAACGGAAATCGTCCTCCACTTTTGCGCGGTAACGTGCCAGCCGACCGATCGTGGCCATGTGATAGATATCGACCCAGGACCGATATTCCGGCGTGCCGAACTTGAGCAAATGATGCCGGTCGACCACATACATAAGGTAGATGTAGCCGTTGCTGCGGAAGTCTGGATCCAGAGCGAAACCGAGCAGACCGTGATCTCGCCAATTTCCGACTTCTTCACGCAAGTCAATCAGCGGGGACGCAAGCTTTACACCGTTCTCAACGATCCAAACTTTGCCGCTTTTTTCCCATACATACTGACGCACTTTGGTTCCTGCCGCGTTCGGACCGAAACAAAAACCGACCATTCCATTCCAGCCATCAGATGTCTTCTCGACGATGAAACCCTCGACCGGTTCGGCGTGATTTTCATCTCCATGACCCAGCGCCCCAGTTGCACACAAAAGGAACGAAATGGCCCATGATAGAACGATAGTGCCCCTCCAAATCCAATCACTGCGTGATTGAAAAATCATAGCGGTCTCGTTCCCAAAAGAGTCTTCTGCTGGTCGACGGCGGATCATACAAATAAATATTATTCATATTTACCATAATTTTGATAGTCCCGCAAGCTTAACAGTTCCTCATTCTGTCATCAAATATCGTCATCGATGATCCGCCAAATAGTCCCGTTGAAGACCGGAAGGGCCATACCACCGAAACGGCTTTGCAATCACGCCACAATCAGTGAACCTTCCGCCCCTTCGCAATCGCTCAGCACGTAAACAATCTGTAAGACAATGTTGTACCAGGTAATAACCACCCGATCGATTTGTTGGTAGAGTGGCTGAATCGGTTTCCCTCAAGTGCAAGGCGTGAGCAATGAGCTGTGCGAGCACAGCGAATGACAAACAACGCAGCAATTGATGGAAAGCGGGCAGCTTTAGAAAACAATCCGCGAAGCGCCACTTTCCCCATATTTCTTACCATTCATTTTACCGGAAAATCTATCGGGTTGGTATTTAGACGGCCCGAGCTCATTGAAACCCCATCCGCCCGAGCACTCCGCTCTCTCCATTGAGAAACCGTACCACAGACGACAAACGCCCCGCAAATACCGCTGCCGAACCGACCCCCGACGACAAACCTAAGCAGAAAAAAACCGGCTGCCGTGGGTGCTTTGGACGCTTTGCGCTGATCCTGCTGGTTCTGGCAATACCGGGGCTGTTGCTGCTTAACGGTCCCGGCTTTCGAGCGATCGCTAAGTGGGGCATTGGCTTTGGTCTTGCCAAGGTTGGACTCGTTGGTGAGTTCAATGTCGACGGTAGTCTCATCTCCGGACTTCGAATTACCGATCTGACCACGTCAGCCCTTCCGGCGGACACGACGCCCGATTCTGAAACCGAGCCCGCCAAGGTGTCTCCCCTACGCGCCCTCAGTGCCGGAGAAATCGGCGTTGAATATGACTTTAAAACTCTGGTCAGTGGTGATCCGATCTCGGCGCTGAGAATCATCAGTCTGCAGGATGCCGATGTTCTCATCGATCTGCCGCCAGCAACCGATACTCCGGAAGCCGACGAAGCAAAGAGTTCCAATCCGCTCGCCATCGTCTGGAAACTTCTTGGCCGCGCCTACGATCTCGACAACATCAAGGTCAGAGTCACCCAGGGCGACGCTGAAAAATTTCTCGTCGATGGTTTTCGACTTCAGTTACCCGCACAAGGCGAAGGCGAACTCGGCTTTTCCCATCTCAAGATTGGCGAAAAAATTGATCGCACTGCCACCTACGCGCCGCTTCGTTCGACCGGTGACTCACTGGTTCTCGGGCGGTTCGAACTGCTCGAAAATTTCGCGATCGATGAACTCACTCTCCATCAGAATGGCCAAGACCAAGTGACCGCCATTCTGGATGCTGGCGGCGCCAAGATCTCTGCCCGATACCGCCGCGACAAATCCATCGCTGCCGAAATCAGCGACGGCCCGCTCGACATCGGCGCTATTGCCGAACAGTTCGGAGCGGGCGAATCGCTGAAGAACGGCACTATCGGAGCGCTCGACATCAACTTCAGCGGTGAATTCGGCAAACCCGCAACATGGCAAGCAAGCGCCGACCTACAGGCTGTCGACTTGGAATTCCCTGGTGAGGGCGTTGACGCGGCAACGCTGAGTGCCACCGTCGACTCAGGAAAACTTACCGCCAACCTCGAAGCCAAGCGCAAAGGCGCTGACGTCGAACTTCAGTTGCAGGCCGATGTCGGCTCGGCCGCAGACCTCGGTTCTGTCGTGGATGTTCCGCTCGACATCACCCTCGCAGCCGACTTCGCCGCACTCGAAAAATTTCTGCCGTCTGAAAAAATCCCTGTCACCGGTGCTGCGGAGCTGACCGCATCCGCGCAGATCGTTGCCCGGGAAATTCGCGACGGCAAAGCCCAACTGCGCAGCGAATCTCTGATTTACGACGGCATTTCAGTGAAATCTCTAACCCTCGATCTCGACGTCCCCGAAACCAACAAGTTCAAAGCCGACCTGCAACTCGCGCTCGATGACGCAACGCAACTGACCGCGACCGGCGACCTTGCTCTCGGGTCCCTCGACTACTCCGCGCAGGTCGACAGCAGCATCGTTGCCAATGCCAAGCTCACCGAACTACTCGGCAAATTCGGCTTCGACAAGCCCGTCGGCGGACGCATCGAGCTGACCGCGAACAGTGCCGGAACCCTGAAATCCACGGATACCCAGAAGCCGGTTCACAACGTCACCGCGAAAATAAACAGTGATTCGCTGACCTACGACGGCGTGCCCTTTCAATCGATCTCGATCGACGTCGACAACCCTGAAAACAACCAACTAAAAGCGAGTATTGATATCAGCCTGGACGGAGCCACCAAAATTTCCGCGCAGGCAACCGTCGGGCTGGCGCAACTCGACTACCAAGCCAGCGCCAAGATCGAGGCGACCGCTAACGAGCGTCTTATTGAGCTCCTTGAGAAGTTCAATTTCACCAAGCCCCTGCAAGCTCATGTCAAAGCCGACTGGTCCGGCGAAGGCGTCGCCAAACCTGCCGACGATACCAAGCCGACTCACAGTGGTCAGGCAAAGATCAGTGCCGAAGGTCTCAGCTTCGATGGCTCACGAACCATCGATGAAGCACAGATCAGCGCCAGCTACTCACCCGATAGCATCGACGTGCAGGCGCTGGAAGTCACCAGTGGTGATCTATCGATCAAAACGCTCGGCAGTTATAAGAATGCCACCATCGACCTGCCATCTCTGCAGATCCGGCAGGGCGGACAACAACTCGCTTCCGGTTCGCTGCATCTGCCATACGACCAAGCCTTGATCGCCGAAAAGGGCATCATCGGATTCTTCGATCAGGAAGGCCCGGTGAAAGTCGATTTCCAATCCGCTGAGCTCCGCGTTGAGGAACTGATCGCGCTGAGCGGCAGAGATTCCCCTGTTCAGGGAACCATCGATGCCCAGATCGCCATCGACGGAACGCCTCAGCAATTGGACGGCGGCGGAAAGATCGCCGTGACAGGCCTGAAAGTCACCGCTGCCGAGGATGTCCCACCGGGTGACTTCGGCCTCAATTTTACCATCGGCGACGAAAGGCTCACCCTGGACGGTGGCTTTGAGCATCCCCAGATTGAACCATTGACTCTAAGTGGTTCCGTTCCATTCACACCAAAGAAATGGATCGAAGGCCAATCGACTCCCCTCGACGAACCACTCCAGGCGGAGGTCAAACTTCCCGCCAGCTCGCTCGACTTTTTGCGGACCTACGTCGACGGCATCGAAGCACTCGAAGGAACGGCAGCCATCGACATCACCGTCACCGGAACGGTCCGCGAACCGCAAATTGCCGGCGATCTCATCGTCGAAGTCGCCGATTTCAAAATGCAGAAAGCCTCGATCCCGAGCCTGCGCGACACCGAGATCAGGTTGCACGGCGAAGGCCGCACACTCGAGATCGAAAAATTCGACGCGCTCGTTTCAGGTGGCCAACTCAAGCTCGCCGGCAAGGCATCGCTGCCCGAAGGAGGTGGCGCGCCCATGCTCGACATCCAACTCACGGCCAGGGAAGCATTGATCGCCCGCAACTCTGACATGAACATCCGCGCCAACGCCGACCTCACCTTGAGCGGACCATGGACCACCGCGAAGCTGGCGGGCGAGATTGCCCTGGTGAACAGCCGTTATGCCAAGAATGTCGATATCCTGCCACTTAGCATGCCCGGCCGCGAGCGCTCTAACTTGCCCGAGATCGAAAAACGTCCGTCGGTAAAAGTGCCACGAAATCTCGATTTCGGACTCGATATCGTGCCATTCAAAGACTGGCAGATCGATGTCAAATTGGTCACCCGCGATCCTTTTCAAGTTCGCGGCAACCTCGCGATCGCCGACGCCGTCAGCGACCTGCGCATCACCGGCACCGGCGCCAAGCCGATTCCCAACGGCCGCATCTACATCACCGAAGGACGCCTGACGCTGCCGTTCAGTCGAGTCGATGTTCAAGAGGGCGAGGTCACCTTCAGCGAAGCCACCGGATTCAACGGTAAGCTCAGCCTGCAAGCCACCGCCAATGTGCGCCAGTACGAACTGTCGATCTACCTCTACGGACGACTGCTTAATCCGAAAAATGTGCTGACCAGCGATCCTCCATTGGCCAACGAAGACATCATCTCCCTGCTCGCGACAGGTGCGACGCGCGACGAACTTACCGGCGGCAGTGGCTCCGTCGTCGCCTCTAAAGCAGCCCTTCTGTTCTTGAAGAAACTTCGTCAGGACGACATCGATCCCGACGACGAAGAAAGCTTCCTCGACAAACTCAACCAACGCACCACCTTCGACGTCGGTCAGACTGACGCCCGCACCGGCGAACAAACCGTCGCCGGACGCATTCGCCTTTTTCGGCAGCTTTATCTCGTAGCTAATGTCAGCGCCGAGGGCGATTATCGCGGCCTGCTTAAATACATTTTCAAATTTCGCTAACCCGTGCCTCGTTTCCTTATCCGTCTGCGACTCGCCGCGACGTTGCTGCTGATCAGCAGCGCTGCAGGGCTGTCGTCATACGCAGAGGACGAACTGCCTTCCGCCTCGTCGAGTGCGGTCACTATCACGGGACTTCGAACGGTGAGCAAATCGGAGGCACGCGACTACATCAAGCACCAACTCGACTACATCGAGAAAAATGGCATCAGCACCGCTCGTGCCGATGACGCAGCCTATTTTCTCGAAGCCTCACTGCGCGATCGTGGCTATGAAGACGCACGGGTAAAGTGGGAGATACCCGCCGGCAATCGAATCCTGCTCAACGTCAACGAGGGCGGCTTCCTGCAACTGGTCGACGTAATCTGCGAAGGCAACCACGCGCTCACTGACGAAGGTCTCTTTGAGCTGATGACCTCCGATACTCGCGAGCGGCTCGATCTAAAACTGATCGACGAAATCCCCTACGTTGACGACGACGTCGAGACTGGTCGCAACCACGTCAAAGACTTCTACGACCTACTCGGCTACATCGGCTCTGAAGTGACGCTGCTCAAACCTGTCATCGATCCCGATCCGCCCGGCAATCGCGCATCGGCCAAATTAATAATCGTTGAAGGCAAAATCTACCGAGTTGGCAGCGTTGATCTCGGCGCGCCTCCAGATCCAGCGATGGTGACGGAATACGAAACCGTCCGCGCCGACTACGCTGAGCAGATCTTTTCCCCATCGATCGCGTCACAGCTCGAAAGTCGCCTGCAGAGCATCGCCAACAACGCCGGCTATTTCGACGCCAAAGTCACCGTCACCGCGCTCGATCCTACCGATGCCGGCGAATTCAAGCAAGTCGATCTAACCACCAGCGCAAACTACGGAAGAAAATACCGCGTTCGTGAAATCCAACTGACAGGCAACGAAAAGGTCAAAGATCGTTACTTCAGTCGCATGTTCGAAGAAGTCACCGACCAGCCCTACAACCCCGACGCCGCCAGCGATGTCGTTTCCGACATGTTGAAATCCGGAGCGTTCCGCCGCGTGACCGCGATACCGATCGTCGTCGACAAAGACGCCGGACAACTCGACTTGAAGGTCGAAATTGAAGAATCCAAACATCAGGAACTCGGCATTTTCAGCGGCTTCGGAACCTATGAAGGCGCGATCGTGGGATTCGAATACCGGCACCTGAACATGTTCGGCCTGGTGCGACGTTTCGATTCTCTAATTGAAGCTTCCCAGCGCGGCTTGACCGGCAAGGTCAACTACACCGACCCCCGGTTCATGTGGAGCGACTGGCAGGCATCGCTTGGCTTGTTCGGCCACTACCGGTTGAACGAAGGCTATACGAAGTTTGAAAACGGGCTACGCGCCGAACTGCGCCGTGAGTTTCATAAAAACGATTCGATAACCTTTTTCGCTCAGGGTAGCTACGTCGACATCATCGACTTTGAGATCGATGAACCTTTACTTGGCGACGAGACCTATATCGACAGCTTCATTGGCCTGTCCTACGAGGTTGATCACCGTGATGATCTCGCTGTTCCCCGCCGTGGTTATTTCTTCCAGGCATCCAACGCCGTAGGCTCCAGCGTAATCGGCGGCGACTACGATTATCTGCGGTCGACATTGAAATTCAGTTACCACTTCCCGATCGGACCAACCACCGTTCACCTTGGTGCGCGAAGTGGTGCGATATTTTCACTGGGCGGCAACGACGACGAGCTATTGCCGATCGATTTGCGCTTCTTCAGCGGTGGCCCCCGCAGCGTACGCAGCTTTCCCGAACGTGAACTGGGCCCCAGCGACTCGAGCGGCTATCCGATCGGCGGTGAGTTTTACACCACCTTCAACGCCGAATACGAAATACCCATCGTCGGCCCGATCAGCCTCGCAGTCTTCGCCGATGGAGGTAATCTCCTTTTCGAGTTCGAAGATGCCAGCTTCGACCAGATGCACTACGCCGGCGGTCTCGGCCTGCGCCTCAATTCCCCGCTCGGCCCGCTTCGCCTCGACTACGGACACAATCTCAACCGCGGCGAGGACGAACCCGCCGGTGCCTTCCACATTGGTTTCGGAGTAGCCTTCTAGAACGGTTGAAAGCCGACGCGAGCCGCGCTACCGTCTGGTATGGGGTCTGCCAGCACTTCAAAGCCACAAAAGCAGTCCCGACGCGCCAAGGCACGAAAAGCTCGCGAGGAAAAAACGGTCAGCGATCGACCCCTCAGTCGACGCGAAAAACAAGATCTGGCCGAGCAGCGAAAGAAAAACCTGCAAAAGTGGCTACCACCGGTTATTGCCTCGCTCATCATCAACGGGGCGCTACTCATCTGGCTGGCCTCGCATGTGCTTTCCCAACCGGTCCCGCCGCCGCCTAACTTCTCGGTGGCCGCGCCCATTCCAGACGGCCCTGAAGCAGTGAAAGATCAGGCCCTCGAACGCAAGCGCAAGCAACACCAGTCCCGCCCCTCTTCTGCTGCCTTTACTCCCGTCATCGTCCCGAACGTCAGTCAGGTCGTGTTCGATTCTCCGGAGTTCGATAACTCTGAAATGGCCGACCTCAGCGGCGTCATGATCGGCCTCGACAATGGCCTTGGCTATGGAGCCTCCGGGGCAGGAACCGGCGAAGCCACCGAGAGCGGCACCATCGGCGGTATGAACGTCCGCTCGCGCCGGCTCGGCGTCATCCTCGATGTCTCCGCCAGTATGAGCGAGCAGATCAAAGCCGTCCGCAAAGAACTACGCCAGAGCTTCTCGCGTGCCGTCATCGTCGAAGTGTCCGGCTGCCGTCTCGACTACGAAACCGACAAGGAAATTTTCGATCCATCAAAAAGCAAGATCGAGCTCGACAAAAAGGCCAAGTCGGTCGTCGACGGTGTCGAAATGCTGGTCGTCAAACATCGGGCCGATGCCATTTACTGGTTTTCCGACCTTAACGATGCTCGAACCAAAGCCGGTCTCGATCGCCTTTCTCAGCTCCTCGGTACCCACTTCGGTAGCGAGCGGCGACCGATCAAATTTTACGTTCAATCGGTAGACGAGACGCCCGACGACAAACTCGAAGGCATCGCCACACGCAGTGGTGGTGCCACCAAGGTCAAAGCCTATGATGTCGAAAACAAGTAGGCCAAGCCGACGCGAACTGCTTAAAAAAGCCAGCCTCGCCAGCGCAGCGATCGGTTTTAAACCAACGCTCACCGATGCAGTGTCCGCATTCGAACAACGTTTCTGGGACGGCAAAACGCTGGATGCCTGGCACAAGCCACCAGCAAAAATCGGCCACGGAACCGGCGGCATCTGGAAACTCGATCCCGACACTGGCATTCTCACCGGCGAACAGGACCCGCCCGGATCAGGCAACGGCGGCCTTTTGCTCAGCGACGCGACATTTGCCGACTTCGAATTGACTCTCGACATGCGTCCCGACTGGGGACCTTGCAGCGGCGTGTTTTTTCGCTGCAACGACCTCGGCCACGGCTTTCAAATGTATGTCGACTACCACGACAACGGCAACGTTGGCCACCTGCGTGGCGAGATGCCGGGTGCGTTCGCGCTGATGCCCTATAAAATTTCGCTCGGTCCCGATGGCGTCGACGCCAACGACGACCCAACCTCGCTGGTCACCAAGCCCGACCCGCGCACCGAGGCATGGCCCGACGGAGTCTATCAACGCACCTGCAGCGCCGCCGCCTGGTTAGACGCATGGAACCTTGACGACTGGAACACCGCCACCTTGCGCTGTGTCGGTAAGTATCCTCAAGTCACCGTCACCATCAATGGCCTCGAAGTCTGCCACTGGAACGGCGCCACCTCGACACTGCCCGGCTACGACAAGGACAAAGTCTTCGAAACGCTCGGCCCGCGCGGCTCGATCGCCTTACAGGTCCACGGTGGAAAAAATTGGCCAGCCGGAAAAAAATGCCGTTGGCGCAACCTCAGCATTCGCGACCTTTCCTGATATTTCCACCAAAATGAACCGAAGAAAATTTATCGCTGTCGGCACCGCACTCGCGGCCAGCCCATCCCTGGCCGTCGAGACCAACGCACCCCGTAGAGTCGCCATCATCGGCCACACCGGTCGCGGCAACTTCGGCCACGGTCTCGACACCGTCTGGCTAGAGATCCCCGCCGCCGAAATCGTTGGCGTCGCCGATGCCGATTCGCCCGGTCTGGCCAAAGAACTGACCAAGCTCAAACTCGCCGAAGCGCTCGGCTTCACGGACTACCGCGAGATGCTGGCAAAAACCAAGCCCGAGTTTGTCTCCGTCTGCTCACGCCACCCCGATCAACATCTCGATATGGCGCTCGCCGCCATCGAAGCCGGTGCAAAAGGCATCTACATCGAAAAACCCTTCTGCCGCACTCCTGCCGAAGCCGATCAAATCATCGCCGCTGCCGACAAAGCAGGAGCGAAAATTGCCGTCGCGCATCGCAATCGCTACCACCCCGCCCTCGCAGCGATCGATCAACTTATCGCCGCTGGCAGCATCGGCAAACTCCTCGAAATTCGCGGACGCGGAAAGGGCGATCGGCGCGGTGGTGGCGAAGACCTCTGGGTGCTAGGCAGCCACGTCCTCAATCTAATGGAATATTTCGGCGGCTCCCCTCAGACCTGCAGCGCCAGTGTCTACGCCGACGGCAAACTTGTCACCGCCGCCGATGTCGTCGATGGTAACGAAGCCCTGGGACCGCTCGCCGGTGACGAAATCCACGCCCACTACCGATTGAGTAAAGGCATCACCGCCAGCTTCGATTCGATCACCAACGACGACACTGACAACCACGGATTCGGCCTGCAACTGATCGGCAGCAAAGGCATCATCAGCATCCGCTGCGACCGCAACCCGCTCGCCCACCTCTCTGTCGGCAACCCGTTCGAGCCCACCGATGAGCCCCGTCTATGGCAGGCCATCACCGCCGCTGGACTCGGCAAAGCCGAAAACGACGCCCAGAAAAAACTCATCAGCGAAGTTCACAACCACGTTGCCCCAATCAGAGATCTGATCGAGTCCTGCGATAGCAACAGTGATCGCCAACCTTTGTGCGATGCTCGCGCCGCGCGTAGCGTCGTCGAGATGATCCACGCCGTCTTCGACTCGCACCAAAAAGGCGGAGCCGCCGTCGAGTTGCCCCTGAAAGAACGCGGCAATGCGTTGACGAAGCTATAATTCAACCAGCGCCGATGAGCGCTCCCCCCCTTTCACCCGATCAACTCGCCCATCAGAAATGGTGTCGTATTGCGGACAGGATCGAGGCTGATCCGGCTCTTTTACAGATCCCGATACGCAATATCGAGCGATGCTCAAAAACCCGCACCGACGGCCTTTCGATGCTTACCCGTTGGAAATCGCTGATCGATAGTTCGCTTACGGACAAATCCGAGTTTCTAAAATTGCTGACCTTGCTTCGTTCGAATAGCGAAGATTCCCTGCTTCTCAAATATTACTCTCCATTTGCCGGCGTTCTTTCCAGTGCCGAGGTGGATGAATTCACATGCGCCTGCAGGCATTAATTCACGTCACTCAGTGCCCTCGACCTGATCGGTGCAGAGCCATCATTGATCGTTGTCGGCTCATCCTCGTTGTTGGCAACCTTTCCGGAACTCGGTTACGAAGACGGACCTCTCGGCACTTCGTATGACGCCGATATCGTAGCGCAGCTATTTTCGGAAGATATCGGCATCTTGCTCCACGAAGCCCTCGGTGAGGACCGACGTTTTCACCTGATCCATGGATATTGCGCAGACGTGCATCGTCGTCAGATCGGTGAACAATTTCCGAAGGGTTGGAAGAAACGCTGGATCGAACTTCCCGGCGCCCCCCGTGTGAACTGTCTTGAACCTCATGATCTAGCGGTCGCATAACGCCAGATGGGACGCGAACAAGACCTGTCACTCATCGTTTCGCTCGCGAAGCGCAAGCTAATCGATCTAAACACCGTCGGCGCACGCCTTGCCGACACAGCCACGGTTGAGTCCCTGATAGTCCCTGATTGTCACGTCCCACAAAAACTTGCCAACGATGAGCGAGCGTTCCGGATCCTGACAGCCTCCGTGCTATTTCTTCCCGTCCCCGAATTGATACGAAAACAAATCGGCGTCGCGCAGGAAAAATTGCAGGCGCACGGGTTTGCCGGCTAGCGCAGAGACGTCGCTGCCGTTTTTCCACTGCACCACGCGCTCAACCGAATCGCCGAACATCGGCGGACAGTCATCGAGACCAAACCCCGGAATGGCGCTGCCGTCGGCATTCTTAATCGCTACTTTGATGTCGCCTGCCGCTGATGAAGAAAAGTTCAGGGACAGCTCTTTGCCGGAAAAGGTAATCGGCTTGGTGACCAGTTCGCCACCGCTCAACTTCGCCTGGGCCGAAACAAATCCGTCGAGGCGCAGCGTGTAGCGACGCAGCTCGTCCTGCTCGCCCGTCCAGTAGCCCTCAGTCGCGTAGATCGACAACTCGTTGGCCGCACCGGGGAGTTTGCTTTTCGTCTCCAGCAAATGCCAGGCGATGTAATTGTCACCATATTTCCACTGACCGGTGCGCTCGGGGCCGGGGCGTAGGAAGGCTTCCGGCCAACGATGAAAATTCACCGCGTCGCGACTGCTCATCAACAGACCTTCGGTGATCGCATAACCGTAACGTGGCGAGGCAGCAGCACGCAACTTGCGATGCTCAGGATCAGGCAGCTGCCCCATCGAGGGAGATTCCCCGTCGCGCTCGATGTAGCGCGCTGGAAAGCCGATCAACAAATGCGGCGCCCGGTCATAAGGCATGATCTGGTTTACGTAGAGATGCTCCGGCGGCGCTTCCGAATATTTCAGGTCGGTGTGCGGGGACCAGGTAATCAAATCCTTCGAGGTCGCCGTGCGAATGTCGCGAATGCCATCAGTGAAGATGCGCCAATAAGCGCGGTATTCCTTCCGCAGCGGATCCCAGAACGCAAGATTCTGCGAATCGAAGGCACCGTCAGTGATGACCGGCTTGTCGTGCAGCATCGACCAACGCACGCCATCCCCTGATTTCATCACCAGCAGCCCCTTCGGTTTGAGCGATCGAACGATGGCCTTGAAGCGCGCATCGGGCGGGCAGTCCGGATTTTTGTCGAAGAATACGGCCGGGTGTGCTCCATCCGGCTGAGCCTCGCCCCATGGCCCCCCATCCATGATGACGATGTTGTTTTTCTTAGAGCCCTCGTATTCGAACAGCCCAAGCTCAGGCTTCGTCCAAGTGATCCCGTCCTCGCTCTCGGCGTAACAGAGAAAGCGGTTCTTGGTGTCCAGAGTCCCCTTTTCGACCATGATGTGCCACGCCTTGTAGTACATGCGATACTTCTCTCCATCGTAGAAGATGCTGTGATAACCGCAGCCCGATCCTTCCCACGGCTGATCGTGAACGATGGCGATTTCCTGCGGCTGCGGATGGTGCAAACGCCGCTCGATACTGCCGCTCATCGACTCGATCAGCGCATCGTCGATCATCAATTCGCGCCTCTGGTCAATTTCGACCGGCTCGGCGTCAGTTGCGTAAAGCCCCCCACAAAGCGACAACGAAACACCAAGAATCCCAAATAATGTATTTTTCATAAACCAACGATTTGGGCGCAACCTTAGCAAGACAGGACCTTCTGTCGACCGTGGCACTCGTCATCGGCGTGGCGCAAACACGGTCAATCCGGCAAATTTTTGGAATCTAAACCCTTCGTGACAGGCAAAACTATCGCTCGCTCTTTTCCAAATCCGACGCAATGTGCCGTCCGGACCGCTTCGGTACCGCCATCGTGCCCTTTCGGCGCGTCTGCTGGAAATCACGATTTCCGCAACTGCTTAGTTACGAACCCTTTCCGACCCTCCATCTTATGGACACCCCTCCCTTTTCATCTCTCGGTCTGACGCCGATGCTCCTTGAAGCCGTCGAGGCACTTGGCTACGAACAGCCGTCAGCCATTCAAGCACTCGCGATTCCCGTGGCCCTCGAAGGCCACGACGTGGTTGGCCTTTCCGAAACCGGCTCAGGTAAAACTGCCGCATTTGGCTTACCAGTCCTGCAGAAGATCGACATCAACTGCCGTGATACCCAGGCACTGATCGTCTGTCCGACCCGCGAACTTGCCGTTCAGGTGTGTGAACAGGTTCACATTCTCGGTTCGGGATTCGGCCACGATCTGCTGGTCGCACCGGTCTACGGAGGTGCTTCGATGGAGCGCCAGTTTAAGATGCTTCGCCGCGGAGCGCAGATCGTTGTCGGCACGCCCGGTCGATTGCTCGACTTGTGGCGCCGCAAAGCCCTGCGCCTCGAGCACACCAAGATCGCCGTTCTCGACGAAGCTGATCGCATGCTCGACATGGGCTTTCGCGAAGACATGGAGGAAATCCTCGGCGCCATGCGCGACGACCACCAAACCTTATTTTTCTCGGCAACGATGAACCGTCAGGTCGAAGGCCTGATACGTAACTTCGGCAATGACCCAAAAGTCTTGCAGGTCGAAAAGAAAACGCTGACTGTCGATTCCGTTGACCAATGCGGCTACGAGGTGCGCGAGCGTTCGAAGGTCGAAGTGCTGTCACGTCTGCTCGACATGGAGCCGCCACGATTGGCCATCGTCTTCTGCAACACCAAACGCAGCGTCGACGAATGCACCGAAGCCCTGGTGGCACGCGGTTACGCGGCAGACAGACTGCACGGTGATATCACTCAACACATGCGCGAGCGCGTGCTCAATCGCTTTCGCGAGGGCACGGTCGAACTGCTGGTCGCCACCGACGTCGCCGCCCGCGGGCTCGACATCGATCACGTCGACGCCGTGTTCAATTACGATCTCCCTCAAGATCCTGAGGATTACGTTCACCGGATCGGCCGCACCGGGCGTGCCGGGCGATCGGGCCGGGCGATCAGCTTTGTGTTCGGACGCGATATTTACCGCATCCAGAATATCGAGCGCTACATTCGTCAGAAAATCCGACGCGAGCGAATCCCCTCCCTCGAACAGGTTGAAGGCACACGCACCGACCAGCTGTTCGAAAGCGTCCGCGAAGCACTCGAAGCGGGCGAATTCTCCGATCACGAAGTTCACGTCGACCGACTTCTTGAGGCCGGCCATACCGCAACCGATATAGGTAGTGCGCTGTTTTCGCTGCTCTACAAAAGCCAGAGCCGCGAAGGTCAGGAGATCGTTGAAGACCGCCCGCACAACCAGCGCAACGAGCGCCAACGCGGTGGTAATGAACGCGGTGGTGAGCGACGTGAAAAACGCGAACGCCGCAACTCTCGCGGCAATGACAGCGACGACCGACACGGACGCCAACGCGATAATAATAGTGAGCGAGGCAGCGAACGCCCGCCCCGTCGTGAACGTCGCGATGCTCAGCCGCCTAGAGCCCAGGAAAACCCAGGCCCTCCGAGAGAGCGCGAGCGTCCGAGTCACGACCAAAGCCAGCAACACAGTGGCGGCGATGGCGACATGGTACAGCTTCACGTCACTGCCGGAAAAATCGGCGGTCTGCGTCCCGGTGATCTGGCCGGCATGATCTACCGCGAAGCCGAAATCCCCGACGGAGCCGTCGGACGCATCGCCCTTTTCCCGAAGCACAGCGTCGTCGACATCCGCTCTGATGTGGCCGACAAAGTCATCGACCGCTGCAAGAACTCGACCCTGCGTGGCCGCCCATTCAACATCGACTACGATCGCGGCGAACAGGGTTAGTGTGGCGTTAATAGGTCTCAACTACGAGCCCATCGATTCTGCTAAAATGAGCTATATTCCTGGTTACCAGCGCCAGCCCCGCCTCATTTCTTCGGCTAACGTTTAGGATAACCGGGCGGTGAGTTGAAGTAGCCGAGCGGAGCGAGCCCACCGCGTTTTGCCGCTCCGGTTCATCCGTTTGTTATGCGGCGATTGCGAAGAGATGCCGGTTCTAACGTTGGCACGGTCAACGATCTTTCGATACCGGAAACATCTCGTTCACTAGTTCAAAAAGCTTGTTTGGCTGCTCCACGGTTTGAGCCGAAGACTGATGTACGAGAAAGACGCAGACCACCTCCCTGCTCCGGTCTACCCGCAATCGCGCCCCCAAGAGGCCACTGTGAAAAAGGAGATCGGCCAAACCGGACTCCGAAACGTCATCCCGGAACCATCCCAATCCGTAGGTCCTCTGAGGTCTGTCAGGTGACTGGAGTCGCCGCATCTCGGTAACAGACGCCTTGGAAAGGATTCGCTTCCCGTTGTAGACGCCATCGTTCAGATGCATCTGACCGAACACAGCCATATCGTCCAACGTTGAGAACAGCGATCCTCCCGGCAGGATGAAGCGGAGTTCTTCGATCTCCGCCATGGAAGGTTGTTTGTGTAGCTTCCCTCCTTGTCGCAGATACGCTGTGGGCACCGTCTTTCTCGCTTCTTTCGAGGGTAAAAAGGTCGTGCGATTCAGACCCAAGGGGCGAAACAAAGCATCTTGCGCAATCTCCTCGAGCGACTGGCCAAGAGCGACTTCCGCCACACGACCCGCCACGCAATATCCGACTCCGGAATAAATCCACTTCGTACCTGGCTCATAGACGAGATCGTACTCTACGACGAGTTCGATTGTTTCGGCCAGAGGGCGTTCGAAATTGCGGATCAGATCTTCCTGCTCAGGAGTGATTCGCTGGTTCCCCCAAAAGCCTGCTGTGTGCGATAGCAGGTGGCGAATCGTCATCGGCCGCGCGGGCGACTGACTGCCTTTAACCCGTTTTCCTTTGAACGCCGGGAGGTATTTCTCCACCGGATCGTCCAAGTTCAACTTTCCCTGATCAACGAGCGCCATTACCACGCTTGCCATAAAGGGCTTGGAGACCGATGCGATGGGAAGCAATTCGTCAGTAGTGAACGGTCGCTTCGATTCGATATCGGCATATCCGAAGGCCTCTCGAAAGATGGTTTCTCCTTTGTGGAGGACAATAAAGGAGCCCCCCGCGATCTCCTCTTGATCCACGGACTGCCGCATAATGTCGGCCAGCGAATCGATCTGATCCTGCGTCACGCCATGCGCCTTCAGGTCAGATGCAGCAGGCATCTTCTGCTCTTGCCCGAAAACGGGAAAGCTCACAGCCAGGTACGTTAGAACAAGGATCGAGATGGGCCATCCTCGTCGATTGGCCTGTCTGGTTTTCACGCTTATCTGACGCCTTATTGAACTGATATCTATGATGTGTTGCCGCATAACGTTTTAGTCCAACGAATGAGTCATCCTACGCCTGACCGAGGGCGCGCTCCGACTTTTGGGTTGAGGGTTGAATGGTCATTGGAGGTTGAACCCGCGGCGGGTCAGGCGTTTGGATCGACGTCTTGTTATGCCTGTTATTTTAAGGCGTCTGAAGTTTTCCTAAAACGCGGTCACGAGCGACCGCTCCCCAGAATCGACTGTCGTAAGCATTGGTTGTGTTGTCCCCTAGAACAAAATACTCGTCCTCAGCGAGAAGAATCTTCGTCGTGGGAAACGAGGGTGAACTCTTTTGCCCTGCGAGCCCAGCATAGTGTATGCCTTTCAGCTTGGCTGGTGGGCTCACCGGCTTTCCGCCTATAAGGACTTCGGTTCCACCAAAATCTATGGTCTCTCCTGGCATACCCACGACGCGCATAATCCAAATTTGTTTAGGGCCTGGTGGTGTGCTTCCTGCCGGGTAAACTGCCTTTGGTGGCTCGAACGTCACAACATCCCAGCGAACTGGGTCTGTTCTCCAATAAGCATTTCGATCGACAACAACATAGCTTCCAGCTGGTATCGTCGGGTCCATCGAACTAGTTGGCACATGGTACCGCTTCTCCGAACATGAGATGAGCGAGAGGGAGAGCGCCAAATAGAGGGTTGCGGTTCTAAGTCGGATCATTTTCCTAGCATAACGTCCGAGTCATCCTACGCCTGACCGAGAGCGCGCTCCGACTTCTGGATTTGTGGTTGAATGGTCATCGGCATTTCGACACGGAGCGGGTCAGGCGTTTGGATCGACGCCTTTTTAGCCGCAGTGTCCGAGTAGGCCATACCCCTTGGAAACCGCCAAATCAACCATGCCCTGATGTTGTTCAATAAACGAAACAAACATGCCATTTAAGTCTGCCATTATATCATCCGCGTCGTTGGGTGGATCCTCTTTCAAGCTGACTACGCAGTCCTGTAGACTCAAAGCGTCGATGTGAGCCTTTATTGCGGCGACAGTTGGAGGCGACGCGGAGATCCAGTAACATCCCTCGGACGGCTCAGCCATTTCAAATTCATCGACGTGCCCGTTCTCGGCAATCAGCTTCATAATCCCTTCGCGAAGATGGTTGTCTCTCTCTGAAGGACTCGTTTCAGCCAGATGTTTCAACACTCCAGCTACTTCAAAATACTGCATTGCGCTGTCCGATAGCCATCCGTGATCGTGGCATGATAATGACCGGAACTCACCTTCATCTTCGAGTTCGTAAAACCACTCAAGAAAATCCTCAGGAGAAGGGAAATTCGTAAGCTGACTCCAGTC
>JBBKXR010000036.1:0-5798 GCA_037969585.1 Verrucomicrobiales bacterium | reverse complement strand
CCCCACCACCCCAGGCGAGCTGAAATAGAAAACGAAGCACCAAGTACACAACGAATGAACCTGCCCGCCGATTTTTCCGACCGCCTCAGCCCGATGCTGGTCAAGGAATTGCGCCAGGGAATGCGCACCAACCAGTTCACGGTGTCGTTCATTCTCCTGCAGGTGTTCATGGTCATGTGCCTGCTGCTCGGCACCCTCGCTGGCGGCGACGGCAACGAGGTCAGTGTTTTCTTCTGGGGCTTCATCGGTATCGCCATGGTGCTGGTCATGCCGACGCGAGGCTTCGGCGCGCTGCACAAAGAGACGCAACTCAACACCATGGATCTGATTCAGATGACGCGGCTGTCGGCGTGGCGCATCACCTTCGGGAAATGGCTGGCACTGGTGTCACAGACGCTACTGCTGGTCACCGCAATCCTTCCTTACATCGTGCTTCGCTACTACCTCGGCGGCGTCGATCTGGTGACCGAAGTGCTGGTGCTGCTATACCTGTGCCTGGCGTCAATGGTGATGACGGCGATGAGCGTTGGATTTTCCGCATTCGCTTCGCCGGTCGTCCGACGCATCGTTTCGGTCCTGGCGATTATCTTCATCATCCAGGCCGGCTTTGGCGGTCTGGTCGGACTCATGATGCCCGGCGGCGGGTTTGGCCGCATCTTCAGCCTGGGATTTTCATCAAGTCCAACTCCAACCCTCACTTTCCTGGGAGTCGTCGCCATATCTCTGGTGATCTCCGCCTACGTCATCTATTTCTTTCTCGATCTCGGTGCCAGCCGCATCGCTCCCGAAGCGGCCAATCACGCCACCCGCAAGCGCCTGATAGGACTCGCTTTCGTGCTGATGTGCTTCGCCGTTCCGGTGTTCGCGCCCGATCTGATTGGTCTGATGATATTCGGCGTGGCAGCACTGATTATAATCTGGATCGATGCGCTCACCGAAAAAGCCACCAACGTGCCGAGCATCCTGCGTCCATTCGTCAAACGCCCAGGACTGCGCCCAACCATGTACGCCCTGACGCCCGGTTGGCATACGGCATTGATCTTTATTTTGCTGAGCACGGTGTTGGTACTGCTCTTGGTCGCTATCAATCCAGATTTGGATGGTAGAACCGGCGTTAGCCTTTTCCTCAGAGGAGATTTCCAATTCACAGTGATCTGCTCGCTCGCCGGTCTGCTTTTCCCGCTGCTGATCATCCACTTGTTCTTCTACCCGGTTACCTTCTCAAAGTTCTACTTCGGCCTATATCTGTTAATCCAAATCTGTCTCGCGGTCGTCACTGCGATGCTCGGCGCAGCAACCAACATCGACAGCCCCTGGGTAAAGACCCTTTACCATTTCGTTCCTATTCCGTCAGTCATCGCTATTGGCAGAGAGGAAATGGACGGCATTTCCGACGAATATTTTTTCACCGCGGCAGTGGTCGTACTCGCGCTCAGTTTTCTGGTGCCTCTAGTTCGCGCCCGTCTCCTATTCCGAAAAATGCGCCATACCGCTCGCGAGATCGCTCACGAAACACCGAGCGAGAACGAAACTGACACCGTCTCCACCTCACCCGCTTCGTGAATCCCGAACTGCCATCCGTCAGCGAACTGGCGGTCATCGCCGCGCGTTCTCAGGCGCTCGCTGACGTTTTTAAATTACCTCTGCAACATCGCGTCTGGCGCGGTCAAGCCGGTGACTTTCAAGGCGCCGGCGTCGGTAGCTCGCTCGACTTTCAGGATCATCGAAACTACGTGCCCGGCGACGATCCGCGCCACATCAACTGGCAGGCTTACGCGCGCACCGGTAACTACTCGATGAAGCTCTACCGCGAAGAAGTGCGGCCCCTCATCGACCTCGTATTCGATGTCTCCGATTCGATGTTTTTCGATGCAGCAAAGCAGACCCGCAGCCTCGAGGTTTTCTATTTCGCAGTGCACTCCGCGCTGAAGAGCGGCGCTTCGCTGAAAGTATCCATCGTTCGCGGCGGCGCCAGTCGCCGCCTCAGCGACGACGCTGTGCACGGCCACGCCTGGGCACGCGAAGCCGAAGAACTAGCCGACACGCCCGCCGCCGCCGCTCCCGACCTGCGACCGATCCCGCTACGCGCGCAATCGATGCGCCTGTTCGTCTCCGATCTGCTCCATCTTGGCTCGCCGGAGCCGAGCCTGCAAACGCTGTGCCGCAACAACGGTCGCGCCATCATTCTCGCGCCCTTTCTAGAAAGCGAAGCCAACCCGGACTGGCAGGGCAACTACGAGTTCATCGATGCCGAATCGCACCAACGCCTGCCACATCGCGTCGACCGCAGCGTCCTGCAACGCTACGCCTCCGCCTATCGACGCCACTTCTCCGCCTGGTCCGACCTGTCGCGCCGCTACGACACCCTCATCGCCCGCGTCCCGGCCGAAGGCGAACTACAGCGTGCCCTGCAACACGAAGCCCTGAGCAGCGGTGCTTTGGAAATCTGGTCCTGACAGACACACCAACGAATTGTGGATCTATCTTTCGCCAACCCCGCCGGATTCTGGGCACTGCTCGGGCTGCCGGCGATCATTGCCATTCACTTTCTGCAGCGACAGTCAAAGTTGCTGACCATCAGCACGCTGTTCCTGCTCGAGCAGCTGACCCGCGAAAGCGTACGCGGTCGAAAGGTCGAACGCATCCGCCATTCGGTGCCGCTTTGGCTGCAACTACTCATGGTCCTGCTGGTCACCTGGCTGCTGATCCAGCCGCGCTGGATCCGCCCCGAATCCGTGCAACGCATCGCCATCGTCATCGACAGCTCGGCGTCGATGTCAGCATTTAAAGAAGAACTCGCTGAGACCCTGCGCCCGCAACTCGACCAGCTGTCGAAAAATGTCAGCCGCACCGAATACGTGGTCATCGAGTCCGCCATCGCCGACCTGACCCTCTACAACGGCGGCAGCCTGACCGAAATGTTCGCCGCACTCGACAACTGGCGTCCGCTCGGCGGAGCTCACGATTTTTCCGAAAGCCTGCGCATCGCCCGCAGCCTGGTTGGCGGCGACGGCCTGGTCGTGCTCGCCACCGATCATCAACACGATACCCTGCCCTTCAATGCCAGCCTGCTCGCTGTCGGCCGCCCACTCCCCAACGTCGGTTTTGCCGGTCTGGTCATCACCGAAGGAGCCGACGGCGCTCCCGCCTGGCGAACCATCGTGCGCAATTACAGCGACACCGCCCAGACTCGTCGCTGGCATTTCTTCACCGCCGATCAACGCAGTCCCGACAGCCCCCTGATGCTCGAACCCGGTCAGAGCCGCACGCTCGAGGGACCGTTCCCGGAAGGGGTTCGCCAACTGACACTCAGTCTGGAAGCCGACAACTTTCCACTCGACGATCAGCTACCCGCGGTCATTCCACAGGCCAAGCGCCTCACCCTGGCGCAGCTGACGCCGCCCTCCCTCCAGCCGAACATCGATCAAGTCGTCGCCAGTCTCGACGAGGTCGAAGCCTTTGCACCCGACGATGAAAATCCGCGCATGCCGGACCTGACGCTGTTCGGCTACGATCCCTTATCACCGAGCCTGATTGACGGCAACGCCATCGTATTCCTCGACCAGCAACTGCTGACAAAAAGCTATTTCTCCGGTCGTATCGCCGCCGAAAATCATCCGCTCGTCGACGGACTCAACTGGCAGAGTCTGATCGCCCGACGCTCACCCAGCGCCGTGGTCGGCGATGGCGACACCGTGTTGCTTTGGCAGGACGACCGCGCTCTGATTTTCCTACGCAACGAAAACGGCGCCCGCCAGCTATTCATCAACTTTGATCTCGCCACCTCAAACGCCGAGCGGCTACCGGCCTTCATCGTCCTCGCACATCGCTTTGTCGAAAATCTGCGCGAAAACAAGGTCGCCCCGCTGACCGCCAACTTCGAAACCGGTCAGGCGCTCGACCTCGCCTTTCACCAGCCGACACCGAGTGAAGGCGATGAAACGTCGACACCTCCGCCGCTTCGCTATCGCTTTGATCCACTTCCGCAGTCCTCAGCCGACGCCATCAATCAAGCCGTCCCCTTGGCGCAGGCCAATCTGTTACGCGCTCCCCGCGAACCCGGATTCTTCACCGTCACCCAAGGGGGCGAAACTCTGCTCACTGCCGCCGCCACCTTCGCCGACACACGCGAGGCCGATTTGCGCCAAGCCGGCAGCCGCAACGACCTGCCGCTCGTCGACGCCGTGCTCATCGAGCAGCACAGCGAATCCGACAACTACTGGCAAATCTGGCTCCTCATCCTCCTCGTCGCTCTCCTCGTCGCCTGGCACTACACCGAAAGAAAACGCCCGACCGCCCCGGTGGACGAACTCCCAACTCCTACCTCCTAACTCCTAACTCCGACCTCCTTGTTAGCCTCTCCTCAGTTCCTGCTACTGATCCCCCTGCTCCTCGTCGCCGGATTCTACTTCCGTCGACTACAGCTGTGGCGACCGCTGCGCGTACTGGTTCTACTGCTGCTCGTCATCGCCCTGACCGACCCACAACTCCGCCGCATGGAAGACGGCGTCGACCTCTGGGTTCTGGTCGATCGATCCAACTCCGCCGCCGAAGTCATCGACCGTGATCTGCGCGATTGGAAATACATCCTCGAAGGTTCGAAGAAAACCACCGCCGACCGCATCCGCTACGTTGACTACGCCGGTGAAGTGGTCACCACCCAGAACGTCGAAACCGCCGTATTCAACGGCAACCGCAACCTGACGCGCACCGGCCTCGCCCTGCAAAGCGTGCTCGCAGAGGCCAAACCCAAACGCCACACCCGAGTCCTGCTGTTCAGCGATGGCTACAGCACCGAACCCTTGACCGGCGTCGCCGAAAAACTCCGCCGCGCAAATATCCCGCTCGATTTCCGGCTCGCTGGCAAGCCCGACGAGATCGATTACCAACTGTCCCGCGTCGACCACCCAGTCCGCGTCCAGGTCGGCGAACCGTATCTCATCGAAGCCACCGTTTCGGGCACCGCCGACGGCGAGGTGCCAATCAAACTGTTCCGCGATGGCACCCAGATCGGTGAATCCAAAGTCACCGTCAAAAACGGCACCGGCACGCTGCGTTTCAGTGACCGCCTGGTCGACGCCGGTGCGCATCGCTACGAATTCCGCATCATCCCTGAGATCGATACCCACGCCGGCAACAACGAATACGAGGCCTGGGTTGAAGTCCACGCCGGCCCGCGCGTGCTGCTTATCACCGGCTACCAGAACGATCCGGTAGCCCCCATCCTGCGCGCTCAGGGCTTCGATGTCATCGTCGCCGACAACCCGCTGGCGCTGCAGATCGGCCAGCTGACCGGATGCAAAACGGTCATCATTAACAACGTCGCCGCCTACGAGATTCCGCAGGAATTTCTCGAGTCACTCGACTTCTTCGTCACCGAGCAGGGCGGTGGCCTGCTCATGGCCGGTGGCAAAAAGAGCTTCGGCTCCGGCGGCTACCACGATTCATCGATCGATAAATTACTGCCCGTGTCGATGGAACTGAAGAGTGAACATCGCAAACTTTCGGTCGCCATGGCCATCGTCATGGACCGCTCCGGATCGATGAGCATGACCGTCCCGGGCGGCAAAACCAAGATGCAACTTGCCGCCGAAGGCAGCGCCAACGCCGTCAGCCTGCTCGGTGAGTTCGACTTCATCACCATTCACGCCGTCGACAGCCAGTCACACGAGATCGTGCCCCTTCTCAACGTCGGCAAGAACCGTGCTTCGATCATGAGCCGCGCCCGTCGCGTCGAAAGCATGGGCGGCGGCATCTTTGTCTATACCGGACTCGAAGCCGCCTGGGAGGCATTGGAA
>JBBKXR010000035.1:0-25380 GCA_037969585.1 Verrucomicrobiales bacterium | reverse complement strand
TCCGCGAATGCACCCTCGGGGCCGTCAGCGATGTCGAGCCGCAGACCGGCCTTGCGCTCCTTGGCGTCGAAGCCGTGACAGGCAAAGCAGTTGTCCGAAAGGATCGGACGAATGTCGCGATTGAATTCGAGAGCATCCTCGGCGGCAACAATGGCTGGCGCGAGGGCAAGAATCAGAAGCGACGTGAGGGAGGAGAAATGTGACACTCGGGGCATGGCAGGACCGCAAATGTCGCAGATTCGACGGCCTGTATCAATAGGCGCGATGGGGGACCGCCAAGGGTGGTCTCAAACACGGCCAGGTCGACATGCGACGACCGCGGCTGCGATCGCATTGGCTTTAGCGGACGCGCTGGCCAGGTTGGGCGCCGTCGTCGGGGGAGAGCACGAAAATGTCTTCGCCTCCCGGGCCAGCGGCGATGATCATGCCTTCGCTGGTGCCGAATTTCATTTCGCGGGGGGCAAGGTTGGCAGCCACGACGACCAGGCGACCGATGAGAGCTTCGGGCTTGTAGGCGGCTTTGATGCCGGCAAATACGTTGCGCCGCTCGTCACCGCCGAGGCTCAAGGTCAGCTGCACGAGTTTGCGGGCTTCGGGGACTTCGTTGGCGGCGATGATGCGCGCGACGCGCAGATCGACCTTGGCGAAGTCGTCGATGTTGATGGTGTCGGCGATCGGTTCGTCGAGTAGCGGTTGGGCGCTATCGTCGCTGGCGACGGGTAGATTTGCCGAACTGGAGCTGGCAGTCAGCGCGGCTTCGGCGGCGGTGTCTTCCTTGGTGTCCTCGATCATCTGTTCGATCTTGGCAGGTTCGACACGACGCATCATGTGCTTGAATTTGTTCACCGCACTACCCGTCAGCGGGGTTTGCGCCTGATCCCATGAGGTGATCGGGTCACTGAGCAGTTCGCCGGTTTGCTCAGCGAGTTGTGGCAGGATCGGTGCGAGGTAGATGGCGAGCTGACGGAAAAGATTGAGCGCGACCGTGCAGACGTCCTGCACGCGATGCGCCTGCTCGGGATCCTTTTTGAGTTCCCAGGGGGCGTTCTGTTCGACGTAGGGATTCGCCTTATCGGCGAGCTCGATGATGCGTCGGGTGGCCTTGGAGAAATCGCCCGATTCGTAGTCAGCGGCGATGGCATCTGCCTCGTCAGCTGCTTCAGCGAACAGGCCGCCGTCGTCGGGATACTCGGCGCTGAGGCCGGTGTCGTTGACGAAGCGCGCGGTGCGGCTGGCAAGGTTGACGACTTTGCCGACCAGGTCTGAATTTACCTTGGCGACGAACTCTTCAAGATTGAGGTCGAGGTCTTCGACTTTCGAACTCAGCTTGGTCGAGTAGTAGTAGCGCAGGAAGGCCGGGTCGAGATGCTTAAGGTAGGTCCCGGCTTTGATGAAGGTGCCGTCGCGTTTCGACATTTTCTTCTTATCGACGGTGAGGAATCCGTGGATGTGGACCTTGGTCGGCAGGTTGAAGCCGGCGGCCTTGAGCATGGCCGGCCAGAACAGGGTGTGGAAATACTGGATGTCCTTGCCGATGAAGTGATGAATTTCGGTGTCGGAATTGCGCCACCAATCGTCGAAGTTTTCGCCATTGGCGTCACACCACTGCTTCGTGGAGGCCATGTAGCCGATTGGTGCATCGAACCAGACATACCAGTAGTTGCCGGGACTGTCGGGAATCTCGAAACCGAAGTAGGGCGCGGGACGTGAGATGTCCCAGTCGCGCAGCGGCTCGGCGAGAAAATAGTTTTTCAGGTAGTTGGCACTCTCCGGAGGCAGGGTGCCGGATTGGGTCCAGTCATTGAGAAAGTCGTGCAGCTTCTCGATTTCAACGAACAGGTGCAGGGCTTTGCGCACTTCGGGCGTGGTGCCGGAAAGGGCGGACACCGGGGCGATCAGTTCAGTCGGCGAATAGGTCTCGCCACAGTTGGCGCAGTTGTCGCCGGCCTGATCGGGGGTGTTGCACTTGGGACAGGTGCCGGTGACGAAGCGTTCTGCGAGGAAGGTTTCTTTTTCGGTGTCGAACAGTTGCTCGATCTCTTTTTCAACGACCATGTTGGCCTTGCGCAGAGCGGTCCATATCTCAGTGCAGAACTCGAGATTCTCGGGGCTGTTGGTCGATCCGTAGTTATCGAATTCGATGCCGAAGCCGGCGAAATCGCGTTGGTGTTCTTCGCTTACAGCAGCGATCAGTTCCTCCGGCGTGCGGCCTTCCTGCTGGGCGCGAATCATGATCGCCGTGCCGTGCGTGTCGTCGGCACAGACGTAGACGCAGCGATTGCCGGTCAGTTTCTGAAAACGCACCCAGATGTCGGTCTGCAAATACTCAACCATGTGACCGAGATGGATCGGTCCATTGGCGTAGGGCAGGGCGGAGGTGGTCAGGATGCGGCGCATGGGAGATGGGAACTGTTGAATGATGAGTATCGAACGAGGAATGTCGAATATCGAAGTTTTTTACGGCGATTTCGATGCGTTTTCCGGAACTTCGAAATTCGGAGTTCTTTATTCGGTGTTGGATATTCCTGTTCACCAACGATCGGAAAGGCACCGGCCTCACATGTCCGTCCGGTGGTGAGTGGGGCAATTTCTACCCCTTCAGTCATCACTTCTTCTCGCCCCAAGTGCTCTTTACGTAGAGCTCGCGGAGTTGCTTGAAGTCGACTTCGGCCGGGCTGGCCGTCATCAGGTCGAGGCCTTTGTTGTTCTTCGGAAAGGCGATGACTTCGCGGATGCTGTCCTCGTTGCAGACCAGCATGACCAGTCGGTCGAGGCCGAGGGCGATACCGCCGTGGGGCGGGGCGCCGTAGCTGAACGCGGTCAAGATGTGGTCGAACATGACTTTCTGTTCCTCTTCGCTGACACCGAGCACGGTGAACATTTTCGCCTGCAAGTCGGCTTCATGAATCCGAATCGATCCGCCGCCGAGTTCGGTACCGTTGAGCACGACGTCGTAGGCTTCGGCGCGGGCTTCGCCCCAGGTCGACTCGTCGTCGAGCAGATGCATGTCTTCAGCTAGCGGTCTGGTGAAGGGGTGATGCACGGCGTTCCATTTCTGCTCTTCTTCGTTGAAGTCGAGTAAGGGGAATTCGATGACCCAGAGAAAATCGAGTTCGTCGTCTTTACCCTCGAGCAGGTTCTGATATTCGCAGACGGCGATGCGCAATCGGCCGAGCACTTCGCAGACGATTTTCCATTGGTCGCAACCAAACAGGATCAGGTCGCCTTCTTCGATGCCGAGCTTCTCGGTCAGTGCGGCCTTCTCGGCGTCGCTGAAGAATTTTACGATTGGTGATTTCCACTCACCTCCTTCGATCTTGATGTAAGCCAGACCACCGGCGCCGGCTTCCTTGGCAGTTTCCTCGAGGCGCTTGATCTGGCCGGTAGTGACGCAGGCAAACCCTTTGGCGTTGATGGCGCGTACGCTACCACCTTTGCCGATCGTTCCGGAGAAAACTTTGAATGCGGAGTCCGCGAACGATTCGCTCATGTCGACAATCTCCATGCCGATCCGACGCTCGGGTTTGTCGCTGCCGTAGCGGTTCATGGCGTCTTTCCAAGTCAGACGTTCGAATGGCGTGGTGATGTCGGCATCGCGAGTTTCTTTGAAAATGCGTGCCAGCATTCCTTCGACCAGAGAATACAAGTCGTCGGGCGTGACGAAGCTGGCTTCGATGTCGACCTGAGTGAACTCGGGCTGACGGTCGGCGCGCAGATCTTCATCACGAAAACAACGGGCGATCTGGAAATATTTTTCCACACCGGCGACCATAAGCAGCTGCTTATACTGCTGGGGTGCCTGGGGGAGGGCATAAAATTTCCCGGGAGCGAGTCGCGATGGCACGAGAAAGTCGCGCGCACCTTCCGGCGTCGATTTCGACAGGATCGGCGTTTCGATTTCGAGGAAGCCGCCTTCGTCGAGTTCGTCGCGCACCGCTTTGGTGACGCGGTGACGCATTTTCAAGTTTTTAGACATGCGCGGACGGCGCAGGTCGAGGTAACGGTGCTTCATCCGCAGGTCTTCGTTGGACAGCTCTTTGTCGAGCTGGAACGGCAGAACTTCGGCGCGATTGATGACTTTCAGTTCGGTAGCGACGATTTCGATTTCGCCGGTGTCGATCGACTCGTTGACGGTCGATTGACCTTCGATCTCCGGACGTTCAGAAACCAGGCCGATGACTTGAACCACATCCTCGGTGCGCAAACTATGACTGAGCGTGGCGGCCTCGGCATTTTCTTCACTGCGGAACACGCATTGGGTGACGCCTTCGCGGTCGCGAATGTCGATGAAGATGACGCCGTGGTGGTCTCGGTTGGTATTCACCCAGCCGATCAGCGTAGCGGTTTCGCCGACGTGCTGCTTGCGCAATTCGTTGCAATGATGGGTGCGATAGGTGGTGCTCATGACGTAAAAAAATCCCGGAAAAACGGGAGGCGCACAGTAATACGGGATCGCCGGAGCGCAAGCGGGGGTGGGGGTGGCGGAGAATGTGTTTCTTCCGGGATAGATGTCGCGTTTGAGCATGTGCTTTTCGATAGGTGCGCAGCGATTCGCGGTAGGGATTTCGGATTTCGGTGGTATTCTACTCAATATGGCTTCTACAGGCATCGATTGGGGGAAACTACTTACCATCGTCAATTCGCTTGCGGGACCTCTGATCACTGCGGTGGCGGTGGTCGCTGCGGTGATGTTTTTTCGCGCGGATCGGCGTGTGCATACCGTCTGTCTACTGGTGGGCTGTGGCTTGATTTTTGCACTGCGCGTTGCACATGCAGCCGCCTGGCTGCCGGGCATAGGCTTTTTCGACCGCGGTGATCCTTCGGCGGTGAGGTATCTGATCGATTACAACACGACGACGCTGCTGCTGAACCTGGTGGGGTGGACGTTGTTCGTTTTCGGCTTGCTGGTCGTGGCGATGACGCGAATGAATCGCAAAGGTGCTTCCACAGCACAGGCAAAATTGTAGAACGAGCGTTTCCCCCGTTAATTAAAACGTGGCGAGATCAGGTTCGTCTAACGCAGACCGGCGAATCTCCTTGCCTACATTTGATGTGCCGAATGAGTTTTAACTTGGCATCAACAACCGAGTCAGCTCGGCATCGAAGTCGGCAACGTTGCAGGTGGTCTCAAGTCGCAGCGCAAGATTTTTGATCGTCACCCGTGGATACTCGGAGCCGAAAATCACAGTGATCAGCGCGCCCGATTGCTCTGCCGTTTGGAATTGCTTGTTGACCTTGGCTGGGGTCAACGGACAAATCGTTCGGTAGCCCTGGCTGCGCAGGGATTGCAAACATCCGAGTGCGGCAGGTCGCTGAGCTTCGTCGGCGATGACGACGAAAACATCGAGGTCGGAGGCTGTGGAGGCCTTTTCGCGCCGTTCGTTGCTGGCCGGCGTCTCCGTGATTAGGTCACCGATCACCACATCGCCCATGGCGAATCCGGCCGCGGCCATGTCGACGCCACCGATCAGCTGCAGCAGACTGTCGTAGCGTCCGCCGCCAGCCACTGCACGCATGCCTTTGCCGATATCGAAGATCTCGAAAACGGGACCCGTGTAGTAAGCGAGACCGCGAACGATGTTCAGATCGATGTCGACGAACTCACCGAGGCCGCGTGCGGTTAGATCTGCGGTGATCTCATCGAGCGCACCGGCGCTGTGGCCTTCACCCTTCGAATCGATAAAGGCACGAACTTTTTCGAGACTCAAGCCGAGCTCGTTGAGCTTCGTTTCGGTGACCTCTGGCTTTTCGCGTTCGAGCTTGTCGATGATCTGCAGAAAGGCGGTCTGGTTCTCCTCATCGACACCATTGGCGGAGGCGAAGTCGGTCCACGCATTGCGATCGCTGAGACGGATCTTGAAATGCTCAGCGGTGAAGCCAAAGTCACGCATCAGGTCGATGGCAAGTGCCACCAGTTCGGCGTCGGCGGCTGGTGATGGCTCGCCGAGGATGTCGCAGTTGAATTGATAAAACTCGCGAGTGCGGCCCTTCTGCTGTTTTTCGTAGCGGAAAAATTGTCCAATTGAGAACCACTTGAGCGGCTTTTTGTAGTCACGCTGCTTAGCGGCAGCCATGCGCGCCAAGGTTGGCGTCAGCTCCGGGCGCATCGCCACGTCGCGGTCACCCTTGTCGGTGAAGTGAAACAACTGGTGAACGATTTCGTCGCCACTTTTGCGGCGGTAGAGATCGGTCGATTCGAGCACCGGGCCTTCGTATTCGACAAAACCGTAGCGCGTCGCCACCGAGCGCCATTTGTCGAAGACGTAGTTCCGGTGGGCGCAGTCTTCCGGGTAGAAGTCGCGAAAGCCGGGAAGAGTCTGGATTTTTTGAGCCATCAGTAGTGCAACGTTCGGCGCAAGGTGCCGCAGGCAACCGCCGATTCAACGAAAATTGCCGTTCTAATCCTCCGCCCCCTCTACCGGTGACAACTAAATAAACTGCCACGCACACAATAACTTGCACCTAGCGGTCGATTTGGTGCCGAACTCGGGTGGAATTTGAGTTCTCGCTTGTATTGGCGGCAGTTCGTTTGAATGGTCGTCGCATAGGTATGCTACGCTCGCTCCAACTGAACCAGTTCCGCTGCTTCGAGGCACTTCGGCTCGAACTCGGCGCGGGCGTGACGCTTTTTGTCGGCGACAACGCTCAGGGCAAGACGTCGATTCTTGAAGCAGCCTGTATACTGATGCGCTTGCAGTCGCCGCGCGCGTCCAGCATCGGTGACGTGTTGCAATTCGAATGTGATGGCACAGCAGTCAGTGGCGAGTTTGGCGATTGCGAATTGCGCTTCCAGTATCGCGAGGGCAGGGGGCGTGGACGCTCGCTGAGCGTCGATGGCGAAACGCAGCGTCGACCCGGAGAATACCTGCGGTCGAGCGGGCGGGTGGTCTGGATGGCAAACGATGATCTAGCTTTGGTACGGGCCGGTGGCGAGGGGCGGCGGCGTTACCTTGATTTTATGGCCAGCCAGTTAGCGCCCGCGTACCGGCCGGCCCTGCGGGCGTACGAAAAAGCTATCCGGGCGCGAAATTTTCTACTCAAACGCGACGCGGTGCCAAAATGGCAGGAGGTCGATGCCTATACGCAGCTCGTCGTCGAGCACGGTGCGGTGCTGACAGAGCAGCGTCGGCAGTTGGTGGAGAAGTTGCAACCGCTGGCTCAAGCTGCCCAGGCAAGCATTAGTGGTCGGAATGATTCGGAAACAGAGAGCGAAGCGTTGACCGTAAATTATCGTTCTGGTTCAGGTGAGGGCGGAGATTTAGCGGCGGAACTTTTGCAACGTCGCGGTGAAGAATCCCGGCGTCGACAGACCGTGGCCGGACCGCATCGAGATGATTTGGAACTAATGATCAACCGCATGCCGGCCGCTAAATTCGCGTCCGAAGGGCAGCAGCGAACCCTGGCTCTCGCGCTGAAATTGGCGCAGGCGCAACTGTTTGTGAATCAAGGGGGCGCGCCGCCCTTGCTGCTGATCGATGACGTCTTTGGAGAGCTTGATCCAGGTCGGCGAAATGCACTCATGGGAGCCTGGCCAAAGACTTCGCAAAAACTGATCACAACGACCCATCTGGATTGGTTGGAGGAGGCCGGTTTCCTGGGCGTCAGGGTCCTGCGGGTCGCTGCGGGAGCGGTCGAAGAAGATCCTTGCGAAACTGCGTGATTTTCTCGTTGCGATTGCGGCAGTGGCGAGTAAGTGTATCGCTCGCTTTCAGGGAGGCGCTGTCTCCCTCATGGCTCGATAGCTCAGTTGGTAGAGCAGGGGACTGAAAATCCCTGTGTCGGCGGTTCGAATCCGTCTCGAGCCACCACTTATCTCTGTAGGGATGAGTCATGTACAAACCGCGCAAAGCGAACAGGGATTTTCAGTCCCCGACCTAGAAAATTGAAAATCCCTGTGTCGGCACTGCCCGACTGACGAAGAGCAAAGCGATGAGTCAGGCTTTTTGTCAAATAGAGAAGCCGAACCCGCTGAATCTGCGCTGCGCAGATTAATTCGAATCCGTCTCGAGCCACCACTTATCTCTCAAGGGATGAGTGATGTACAAACCGCGCAAAGCGAACAGGGATTTTCAGTCCCCGACCTAGAAAATTGAAAATCGCTGTGTCGGCACTGCCCGACTGACGAAATTGGGACGGACGGCTTGATCGCGTGCCGGAAAACATTGGCACGATCTCCTCAACACGACGTAATTTGTCTCCATGCTTACGATTCGAGGAGGTGGCCGGTCACGTTTTTGTGATGGCATGTCGCGGCGCGATTTTTTGCGCATTGGAGCTCTCGGCATGGGCGGCGCGGCGCTGCCGCAGTTGCTGCAAGCCGAGGATCAGGCTGGTCTGCGCAATTCGAAGAAAGCGATCATCATGATCTATATGGCCGGTGCGCCGCCGCATCAGGACATGTATGACCTGAAGATGGATGCGCCGTCCGACATTCGCGGCGAGTTCAAGCCGATCCGGACAAATGTTCCGGGGATCGAAATTTGCGAGCTTTTGCCCAATCTCGCTCGCAACATGGACAAGCTGGTGCCGATCCGTTCGCTTTACGGAGCGCCGAACGGTTCGCATGACTCGTTCATGTGCTACACCGGCAAACTCGGTTCGACGCTCAACATGAACGGTCAGCCTCCGGGCGGATGGCCATCGATTGGAGCGGTGACATCGGAGTTGATGGGACCAGTGAAGAAAGACGTGCCCGCATTTGTCGGCCTGGCGCCGAAAGCCGGACATCCGCCTTACGGTTCCTCGGGCAAGCCGGGCTATCTCGGTTTTGCTCATGGTCCGTTCAAGCCATCGGGTCCCGGCAAAGACGACCTGACACTGAATGCGATCAGTGAGATTCGCCTTGATGATCGGCGTGGGCTTTTGCATTCGTTTGATAATTTTCGCCGCAGCGCTGATCGCTCGGGTTTGATGGAAGGTCTCGACGAATCGCATCAGCGAGCATTCGGTGTGCTTACCTCGAGCGGGTTGGCCGATGCACTGAATCTCGACAAAGAGGATCCTAAAGTTCGAGAGCGCTACGGTAAAGGCGACCCCAAAAATTTCGGCGATGGAGCTCCGCGAAATCTCGAGCATTTCCTCATGGCGCGGCGCTTGGTCGAAGCGGGCGCGCGTTGCGTGACGCTCAACTTCGGTCGCTGGGATTTTCACAGCAACAACTTCAGTGGCATGCGTTCGCACGCGCCATGGTTCGATCAGGGGTTGGCGGCGTTGATCGAGGATTTGCACGAACGCGGCTTGTCCGATGACGTGACGGTGATCGCCTGGGGTGAGTTTGGTCGGACGCCAAAAATCAATGCGCAAGGCGGCCGTGATCATTGGCCGCGTGTCGGTGGTGCACTGCTCGCGGGCGGCGGAATGCCAACCGGTCAAGTGATCGGCGCGACCGATCGTCTCGGCGGCGAACCGACGGCTCGACCGGTGCACTTTGGTGAAGTATTCGCCACGCTGTATCGCAATCTCGGCATCGATGCGGCGACGACGACCCTCGAAGACCTGTCGGGTCGACCGCATTATCTCGTCGACGGCTACAAACCGTTGCCGGAGTTAATTTAGCGCAGGAAAGATCTGAGGGTCTAGCTTCGCTGGTCGCTTTGAACAAGGGGAGTCGACTATGGCGCACTCCGGTAGCGCGCGCCCCTCGACATTCGGGGGGCGAGCCGCGAATCTCGGCTGTGATGAAAGTATTTGTTCTGTTCTTGTCATGTTGCCTTCTGGCGGTCGGTTCGCAAAACGTCAGCGCCGCCGACTGGCCGATGTGGCGCGGCGATGCGCAGCGTTCCGGTATCACTGAAGAGGCGCTTCCCGAGCACCTCGAACTCGAGTGGGCGCGCGAACTTCCCCAGCCACGCCCGGCCTGGGAGAATGAAGATCGGCTGCATTTCGACACGGCTTACCATCCGGTAGTTCTGGGGAAAATGTTAGTCATCGCATCGCCGAACGATGGTTCGGTAATGGCTTTCGATACCGAAACCGGTTCCGAGCAATGGCGGTTTTTCACCGACGGACCGATCCGCGTGGCTCCGGTCGCGCACGATGGAAAAATCTACGCCGGCTCCGACGATGGTCACCTCTACTGTCTCGATGCCAACACCGGCGTCGAGCTTTGGAAAGTTCGCGCTGCCCCGGGCGATCGACCCGCCTGGCGACATCTCGGCAATGGGCGCTTGGTTTCTTTTTGGCCGGTGCGCGGTGGGCCAGTGATTTCCGAAGACGGAGCGACCCTCTATTTTGGCTCAGGAATTTGGCCCTCGCTCGGAGTGTTCGTGTTTGCCGTCGACGCTGAAACCGGTGAGCTGCAGTGGAGCAATTCGAATAGCCACTACCTGCCCGACACGCGTATCGATCACAATTACCTGCACGAATCCGGCATTTCCCCGCAGGGTCACATGAGCCTCGCCGGCGAACGTTTGGTCGTCGCCAACGGTCGATCGATGCCTGCCCGCCTCAATCGAACAACTGGAGAGCTGATGCATTTCGTCCAGGGATACCGCAACGGTGACAGCCGCGTCAGCGTGATCGGCGACCTCGCTCTGGTGGGGGAACGCGGAGTCATGGATTTGAACACGGGCCTCGAAATTGGCGCCGCGCCGTTCGTCGAAGCCGGCGAAGATGCGCCGAAAGGTTGGAGCGGGAAGCAGAAGGACCAATTTGAGGGACCCTATTTCAAATACAAATTCCTGAAAGGCTGCGACTACCGCTCTGTGACCGATGACGGTGTAGCCTACGGCGCTGAGAACGGTGTCGTCTACGCCTACGACATCACCGCCGCAAAGACCGCGCGCTACGAAACCAAGGAAGCGGATAACGTGCTTCAGCCAGCTCGCTGGGACGCGCCGTTGATGTGGGAGTATCAAGGGAGAGTCGGCGATAAGAATGCCCAAGCCACCCCAAAAGCAATTCTCAAGGCTGGCGATCGCCTCTACACCCATTTTGATAAAATGTTGATCGCGCTCGATCTCCCAGAAGCGTCCGACCAAGCACCTAAACTCGCGTGGTCGAAGGAACTTCTTGAGGTGCCTGCTGAATTGATCGCCGCCGATGACCGCCTGTTCATCATTGCCGAAAGCGGCACCGTTTATTGCCTTTCCCATTCCGCTCCCAAGCGCGAAGCCGTGCGTTACGAGTTGGTCGCCAACTCGAAAATGCTTCCTGAAGCGACTCCTGCACCCACTGGTTCCCATGTCGCTAAGCTGCTCGAAGAAACCAAGGCTACGGAAGGTTATGCACTGGTTCTCGGAGTCGAAAATGGTGACCTGGTTGAGGGGTTGCTCCAGCACAGTCAGTTGCGAGTCATCGTTATCGACCCTGACAAAGCCACCATCGACGAGCTTCGCCGCCGCTTCACCATAGATGCCCCGTGGAGCGGGCGCTTCCAGGCGATCGTCGATGATCCCGCGACGGTGCAGTTGGCCCCCTATCTCGCCAGCTTGATCACTTCGGAAAAGAACCACAATGAAGTCGATGAACGCACCTTCGATTTGCTTCGCCCGTATGGCGGTATCGCCTGCTTTGTGAAGGCCGACAAAACCTTCGTCACTCGTCGCCGTGATGGTGCGCTACCCGACAGCGCCGACTGGACGCACGAGACTGGTGACTCCGCGCGCTCGTATTTTTCCCGCGACAAACTGGTCAAAGCACCGCTCGCCATTCTCTGGTACGGCGATGGCGTCGATCACGGTTTTTACAAACGCAAAGACTACGGCCACGGTGTCAAACCTCAGGTCGCCGGTGGTCGATTGTTCGCTCTGCAAATCGCCAGCAACACGCTGCACGCCGTCGATTGCTACACGGGACGCCTGTTATGGACCAGCGAGGTCGACGACTCTGCCCGTTACGTTTCGTGGCCCGATGCGATCTACGTCGCTCAGGGGCGAACGGTCGATGTGCTGGATGCTGACAGCGGAAAGGTCAGCGCCTCTTGGACGCTTGAAATCGATCATCCCGAAGGCAACGATGCTCCGGTCAGCGCCACTGATATTCGCGTCGATGATGACGTTGTCCTGATCGGCCTGCGCTTCAATGAGGAAAACAGAATCGATAAGGGGCGTTGGGAAAGCCAGTTGCTGGTCGCCATCGATCGGAGAACCGGGGAGCAACTTTGGTCGCGCCGCGCAGCCGAGCGCTACAGCACCTCCGCTGTTGCCCTCGCCAAAGGCAAACTGCTGTGCATCGACTCTCATTCGCCGATCGAAATCATGGCCAGACGTCGTCGCGGTGAGGATGTATCCCAGCTCGGTTCATTGGTGCTCGCCATCGAGCATCGCAGTGGCAAAGAACTGTGGCGCTACTCCCTCAACACCCCGCCAGCCGAACTCAGCAATATTCACTTCCTAGGGCTGCGTTCCTCCGATGATTGGCTGGCCTGTGCGGTTGATAAAAATCTCGTGATTGCCGGCAAAAATTCACGGACGGTCGCTCTCGATCTCGACAAGGGCGACGTCGTCTGGGATCGCGATACCAAAGGGCAGCAACCCTTGATCATCACCGGCGACACTTTCATCAATCAGGCGGGCCATACCTACGACACCGCAACCGGTGAAATTATCAGTGGTAAGCAGTTGTTCACCCGCGGCGGATGCAATTACGCTGTCGGCAACGAGAACCTTTTGTTCCTTCGCGATAACTGCGCCGCCTATGTCGATATAGATTCCGGAGAGCAATTCAATCTGCGCAATTTGCGCTCGGGTTGCTCAGCCAGTCTGGTCGCCGCCGCTGGCTTACTCAACGCGCCGTGCTTTTCGGTCGGCTGCATTTGCAACTACCCAATCCAGACTTCTTTCTCCATGTTCCACCTGCCGGAAGCCGGCACATGGAACAAGGAAATCCCCGAAATTGCCAATAAGAATTCCGATGAAAATTAGCACCTGTTGCACTCAGACGATCGCCGTTGCGTTAGCTCTGCTCTTACCCAATATAGGATCGGTTTTTGCCGCCGAACCTGATCTCGGTGACGTCCGTGAGGATCACGTGATGATTCCAATGCGCGACGGCGTGCGCCTTTCGGCCTATCTCTACACGCCGACCGAAGGCGAAGGGCAGTGGCCGGTGATCTTCGAGCAACGCTACGCCGGGCTGACCGGCATATCGACACGAGAGTCCGCCGCACGACTGGCCGCCGGCGGCTACGTCGTTGCAATGGTCAACTATCGAGGTTCTCACAAATCCGAAGGTAAGTGGTTGGGCTATCGCGGCATGCAATGGGGTTTACTCAAAGACGGCTACGATATTTGTGAATGGCTCGGCACCCAGTCGTGGAGCACGGGCAAAGTGGGAACCTTTGGCAGTTCGCAGGGTGGCTATGCGCAGAACTATTTGGCCGTCACGCAGCCGCCACATCTGGTATCCCAATATATGATCGATACCGGACTGAGTTTGTTTCACGAAGGCTACCGAATCGGCGGGACGACGCGACCGGAACGCTTTCGCGGCAACGTCGCCAATTGTCGCAATCCGGAAGACAACGAGACGGTGCTCAAAGAATGGTATCAACACCCGCACTACGACGATTACTGGAGGGACGAAGACTGCACGCTGCACTTCGACAAAATGAACGTGCCCTGTTTCACGATCGGTAGTTGGTACGATTTTATGAACCAAGGATCGATCGCCAGTTTTGTCGGTCGCGAGCATCACGGCGGCGAAAATTCACGAGGCAAACAGTGGCTGTTGATCGGTCCCTGGTTGCACGGACGCACTAACAAGGGCAGCAAGGTTGGCCAAATGGAGTATCCCGAGAACGCTGCGTGGCCGGTCGAAGAACACATGCTGCGGTGGTTTGACTATTGGCTGAAAGGCAAACAAAACGGCGTCACCGGTGATCCGAAGGTTCGCTACTATGCGATGGGCGAAAACCAATGGCGCTCGGCCGATGACTGGAAGCCAGAGGCCAGCGGGCAGGCGCTGTATTTGCAGGCCGATGGCGGACTTTCCGAAGCCCAGCCCACGGCTGCTGATTCGTCGACCAGCTATGAAAGCGATCCGCGCAAACCGATGGAAATCCCTGGACATTCTTTCCCCGGAGCGAGCGACGCACGGCCGTTCGAGGAGCAGGCCGAGGTGAAAACTTTTACCACTGAGCCTTTTGCCGAAGCTGTCGAATGGACCGGTCGAGTACACGCCGAGTTGTCGGTATCTTCGACGGCGAAGGACACCGATTTCATCGTGCGCATCAGCGATGTCTATCCCGATGGTCGCTCGATCTTGATCGTCGATTACCCGTGGCGCATGCGTTACCGCGACGGCTTTGAACTTGAAGTGATGATGGAGCCCGGCGAGATCTATCCGCTGCATTTCCCGGTCGGCTGGATGAGTCAGGTTTTCGATAAAGGTCATCGCATTCGGGTGACCATCGCCAGTACCGGAGCGCCGCTCTACGAGCCCAATCCACAAACCGGCGAACCGCTGACAATCGATTTCCCCGACAATGCCATGACCGCGACCAATACGGTGCATCATTCAGCTGAGCATGCGTCGAGGGTTGTGTTGAAGGCGGAATAGCGGGATTCCATCGCCTTATTTGCGTTGGCGGGGAGAATTGATAGAGGCGGAAGATAGAAGCAGAGGCGGCGGGAGAAGCTCGTTAGGGCGTAAATTCTTACCAAATTTGCCGGATAGCCGAGCCCTAAAAGTGGAACGTCGATCCAAATTTCAAGGAAGTGGAGAAAGCCAAATAGGCTGAGCGAGCCGTTGGCAGTCGGGTATACCATGAGATCTATGGCCTCGCGATGAGCAGTGACCGGCGCGCCTTCGGTATTCACAACCATGGCCGGATGAAAGTATCGTGCCAGTTCCTGTATGGGATCGATTGGCGGATCGCCAGCGGCAAGCTGTTCCTGTCGCCGCGAAGTGGAGAACCGGGCTGTTTGGGGGGCTCGTCGAGGCAGATCAACGATCAAACTTGAGTAAATCTGAAAAATATGGTAATTATCACATTGTCATGTCCAAAATTATCCCTGTCATCCTTCTGCTCGCCGGTATCTACGTTGGCTACAGCAGGATGTCTGGTGGCGGCGATGTGGAGTTTCCGATGAAGGTGATCTCGAGTTCGGCATCAGCTGAGACCGTGGCGGAAGACGAGCAAATTCCCGTCATTTTGTTCACTGGTACCGATTGGTGTCCGGCCTGCGTGAACCTCGACCAATCGGTGATCAAGACGGATCAATGGAAGGAATTTGCCAGCAAGGAGATCAAGTTTCGTAGTTTCGATTTTCCGGCCGATAGAAGCCAGGTTCCGCCGGAAATCGCTCAGTTAGCAGTAGATTACGAAGTCACCGGCTTTCCGACCCTGCTGGTGTTGGACCGCAATCATGAAGTGATCGGTCGTCAGGTTGGCTCAGGGCCACCCGTCGAAAACTACAAGGAATGGATTCGCGGTCACCGGGAGCTGTACGCAAAGTCAAAGGCTGCTGGCGCGGTGGCCGAAGAGCCGGAAGAGCCGGAAGAGGTGGCAAGTGTGGCTGCGGAGCAGGAGTAGTAGGAGCGCGTTGGCGTAGGAACGGGATTGCGGCGACTGGAAGCGGTAAAATCGCTGGAAAGCGCCGTGGCGGCTTGTTACGCTACGGTGATTTGAAGGCGAAAAAATCCACCGAAAAGAGCGAGCTGACCGGACGATCGCGGCTACGATCGCAGGGCTTTGGGCTTTTATTGTTCACGCTCGTAGGCTTTGGTGCAATCGCTACGGTGATGGCTTGTCAGGTGCCCGTGTTCCGCTACGCGCTTGAACGTTGGGAGGCGGATCGCTACGAGCTAATCATCGAAGCTGAAGGAGATTTGAGTCCGGCTGAGCAGAAGGCGGTCGATTTTCTCATCGCCAAGGCAACGGATCGGGAAATGCCTACCAACGTGATCGTGCGCAGTCCTGAAACGAAATCAGGCGGATCGAACTCCTCGGCACCGGCGGTAATGAGTCTGCACTATCCGGGCCGGATGCGTGGCATTTTGACCAAGCCAATCTGGAGTGGCGCCGTGACGATGGATAATGCTGCGCAAGTGATCGAATCACCGGCGCGGCGTGAGTTGATGCGACGGATATTACAGGGCGACTCGGCCGTCTGGGTGATCGTCGACAGTGGCGATTCGGAAAAGGATCAGGCAGCCGAAGCGCAACTGATCGAGTCGATGACTGAGGCGGGCGGCAAATTGGAGATTCCCGATGGTGTGGTAGGGCAAGACACGGAGCCGACCGGTGAGTATGTCGATCCGGAAAATGTGCTGCAGTCCGATGTGCCGCTGAAGATCGGGTTTTCGGTGATGCGAGTTCAGCGCACCGAGCCGGACGAGCAGGTATTTTTGCAGATGCTGTTGAACATCGAGAATGATCTGGGCGAGTATAAAGATCAGCCGATGGTTTTTCCGGTGTTCGGTCGCGGCCGTTTTCTTGAACCTTTGATCGGCCTCGGAGTGACTCGCGACAATGTTTTCGAGGCTTCGACGTATCTCTGTGGTGCCTGTAGTTGCGAGGTGAAGGATCAGAATCCGGGCATGGATTTGTTGATGTCGATGAACTGGGACGCGGCGATGGAGGGTAGCCAAGTGATCATCGATAAAATTCTGCCGCCGCTGGAAGGAGCGGGGGCTTTGTTGCAGGCTTCCGCTGAAGGTGTGGACACGGAAGTGGTTGGGGCTAACGTCGGAGGCGCTTCGGTAGAGGATTCGCCAGAGCTGGAGGTGTCCGAAGAAGCGGTCGTCGCGCAAAAGGATGGCGCTGCAGAGGCAGGCAGTCTGACTCGAGACTTGATCATCACGGTGGCGACGGTGGTTTTGTTAGTGCTTGCTGCGGGGAGCTTTTTTATTCTGCGTCGGCGGACAAAATGAAACTCTCACGGCTGATACTGCGGGAAGTTTTTCACCGCAAACTCAACTTTATTCTGTCGCTCCTTGGCGCGACTCTGGCAGTGATCGTGGTGCTGGCGACGGTGGCTTTGCTGAAGGGTTACGACCTGCGTTCGGATGCCTTGATCGCTGAGATGGAGGCGAAGACGACGGCTGAGATGAAGAAGCTCGAGGACGAGATTCGCAAATCGATGAAGGGATTAGGGTTCAATATTTACATTTTTCCCAAGGATCAGGAAATGAGCGAGGTCTACGCGCAGGGCTTTGCTTCGAAGACGATGCCAGAGGAATTCGTCACGCGCCTCGCGGAGAGCAAAATTGTCACGGTGAATCATCTGCTGCCGGCGCTGACGCAGAAGCTCAAATGGCCGGAGCAGGAGCGCACGGTGATTTTGATCGGTGTGCGCGGCGAGGTGCCGATTGCTCACCGCGATGAGAAGTCGCCGCTGATCGATCCGGTCGACAAGGGCAAGCTCGTCCTGGGTTATGAACTGCACAAGGCGGCGGGAGTAAAGGCTGGCGACGAGGTGACGTTCATGGGGCGAACTTTCAGCGTCGATAAAACTCACGCCGAGCGTGGTTCGCAGGATGATATCACGGTTTGGATTAATCTGACTGAGTGTCAGGAACTGCTCGACAAGCGCGGCCGGATTAATGAGATCAAAGCGCTCGAGTGCAATTGTGCGACCCTCGATCGGCTCGGTGAGATCCGCGCCGAGTTGTTGGAAATTTTGCCCGATACTCAAATTATCGAGACAGGCAGCACCGCACTGGCTCGGGCCGAAGCTCGCAATCAGGCGAAGGCGACGGCGCAGGAACAAATCGCTGCGGCAAAGCGCGATCGCGAGAATATGCGCGCTGAGCGGGCACGAATGTCGGGCTTAATGCTGCCGTTGGTGGCGTTGTTCGCGATGGCTTGGGTCGGCTTGTTGGCGTTCACTAATGTGCGTGAGCGCATTAGTGAAATAGGCATTCTGCGGGCGCTCGGGGTGCGTGGGAAGACGATTCTCAGTGCCTTTCTCGGACGAGCCATTCTCGCCGGACTGCTTGGAGCGGTGATCGGCGGGCTGATATTTGCACTGGCGTTTCCGCTGTTTCGCGAACGCAGTTTTAACGACTTTCCACTGAGTGATCTAGTGACGACGAACACCTGGCTGCTGGCCATTTTGTTGGCGCCACTCTTGGCGGCGATGGCTGCCTGGTTGCCATCACTGCTGGCGGCTCAGAAAGATCCGGCAACGATTCTCCGCCATGACTGATATGAGCTCACCGATTCTGGCGACGCGCGAGGTGCGCAAAGAATTCCGCACGGCCGACGGGGTGATCGCGGCCGTTGATGGCGTGTCAATCGAACTGAACGGTGGAGACTTTGTCGCCCTGCACGGGCCGAGTGGTTGCGGCAAGTCGACGCTCATGTTGATGGCGGGCGCGTTGCTTTCGCCAGACGATGGCGAGGTGGAGATCGGTGGCGAAAATCCCTATCAACTCGGCGTCGAAAGGCGGGCTGGTTTTCGCTCGGAGCACGTTGGTTTCGTATTTCAGCAATTTCATCTAATCCCGTTTCTTGATGTGCTCGACAATGTGCGAGTCTGTGAACTGGCGTCGAAATCGTCTGCTGACCTCGATATCAGGGCGCGTGAATTGCTCGATAAATTTCAACTGTCAGAGCGATTGCATCATGTGCCGTCGACGCTGAGTGTTGGTGAGCAGCAGCGAGTCGCGCTGGCGAGGGCGCTGGTGCAGCAACCGAAATTGATTCTTGCCGATGAACCGACTGGTAATCTCGACGCGGAAAATGCCGGGATCATCTTACAGCATCTGTCCGGTTTTGCAGAGGCCGGTGGAGCCGTGCTGATGGTAACTCACGATGATCGTGCTCGTAGTGCGGCCAGTCGTTCGCTTGAACTCAAGCAGGGGAAGATTTGCTCATGAAGGTGACGTTTGCTTATACCGGTCAACTTGCCGGTGCCGCTGGTACTGCGGAGGAGGAGGTCGAGTTGGAAGTCGGCACTTCGCTCGCCGCGGCGCTCGCGAAATTGACGGCAAGCTACGGTGGTAAATTTGCCGAGTTGCTAGTAGATGGCTCGGGGGCAACTCGATCGACTTTGTTGGTGGCATTGAACGACGAGCAGGTGAGTGGAGATTATGACGAGGTCACGCTGACCGATGGCGCGAACCTGATGGTGATGACGCCGATCGCCGGGGGATAGCTAAGCTATGGCCGAACTCAGTGATCAGGATCGCGCCTTTTACGAATGGCAGCTGGACGTGCCCGGATTCGGCGAGGCGGGTCAGGAAAAGCTGCGCAGCGCGACGGCGCTGGTGTCGCGGATCGGCGGGCTCGGTGGGCCGCTGGCTTTTTCGCTCGCCGCGGCGGGAATTGGTAAGCTCATTCTGGTCCATGGCGGAGACTTGAAGCCGAGCGATCTAAATCGGCAGATTCTGATGCATCACGGTGCGCTCGACAGTCCGCGCACCGAGGCGGCTAGGGAGACTTTGCAGCGTTTTAATCCCCACATCGAGGTCGAGGTGGTCGCCGAAAATTTCACCGAAGAAAATGCCGGCGGATTGGTGAAACGTGCCGATATCGTTTTCGATTGTGCGCCGCTTTTCGAGGAACGTTTTTTGATGAACCGGGAGTGCGTGCGTCAGTCGAAACCGCTGATCGATTGCGCGATGTACAATCTCGAAGGTCAGGTCATTCCCATCGTGCCTGGGGAGACTGGCTGCCTGGCCTGTCTTTATCCCGAAGTGCCGCCGCATTGGAAGCGGCGATTTCCGGTCATCGGCGCGGTGTCGGCTCTGATCGCTAACATCGGCGCGTTGGAGGGAATCAAGCTACTCAGCGGCATGTCGGGAGTGAATCTGAATCAAATGATTTACTTTGATGCGTCGACAATGCAGATTCGGAAAATTGCGTTGAAGAAAAACCCTGATTGCGAAGTATGCGGACCACGATGACACGACTTTTTTCAGCATTATTTATCGCCGTGACGCTTTGTGGATGTGGCGGTGGCAAAGATTCTGAGGCCACCGAACTGGTGATGTTCTGCGCAGCCGGAATCAAGCAGCCTGTTGCCGAGATCGCTCGTCAGTACGAGGAGGAATATGGCGTCGCGGTCCGGCTTCAGTATGGCGGATCGGGAACCCTGCTGAGCATGATCGAGGTGACGCCAAAGGGGGATATTTATCTAGCTGCTGACTCCAGCTACACCGATATCGGAATTAAAAAAGGCCTGATTGCGGAGACGATGCCAGTGGCTTTGATGCGTGCAGGAATTGGTGTGCCAAAGGGGAACCCCAAGGGAATTACGTCGCTCGAACAACTGACCGATGAAAAGCTACGCATCGGCTTTGCCAATCCGGACGCAGCCTCTGTTGGAAAATTTACTCAGAAGGTGCTCAGTGAAGCTGGTGTGTGGGATCGCATCGAGCCGACAGTATTGATGCCGACTGTCAACGAACTCGCCAACACACTCAAGCTTGGCACGACGGATGCCGTCATCCTCTGGGATGCCGTGGCGAATCAGTATCCGGAGATCGATTTCGTCGACGTGCCGGAGTTCGAAACAAAGAAAAAAAATATCACCGTAGGTGTGTTGTCAGGAACGGAAAATGCCACCGAGGCGCTGCGCTTTTGTCGGTATTTGAGCGCGAGTGACAAGGGGTTGAAAATTTTTGAAGCAGATGGATATGAGCCCATCGACGGTGACAAGTGGGCGCTGAAGCCGGAGATTCTCCTTTTCAGCGGTGCGATGCTCCGACCGGCAATTGAGGATTCAGTGAAGCGGTTCGAGGAGCGGGAGGGGGTCGTTATTACCCCGGTCTACAACGGATGCGGAGTGCTGGTTTCTCAGATGAAAGCCGGTGAACAACCGGATGCCTATTTCTCTTGCGACGTAAAATTCATGGATATGGTGGCTGAGAAATTTCTCGAATCGACGATGGTTTCGGCAAACGAGATGGTAATTCTGGTGGAGAAGGGTAATCCGCAGGGGATCAAAACTTTGACGGATCTGGCGACACCTGGACATCGCCTTGGTTTTGCTCACCCGGAAAAATCTGCGCTGGGATTTTTAACCAAATTTCTGCTCGAGGAGGAAGGGCTCTATCAAAACATCGTTGATTCGGGAAATCTGAAAATGGATTCACCGACCGGAGATTTCCTGGTCAACCAGATCAAGACTGGCTCGCTCGATGCGGTAATCGTTTACAAAAGCAATGCGCTGGCGGCGGCTTCGACCACTGAAGATGTCGATATCATTGAGATTGGGCGGCCTGAAGCGGTGGCGCATCAGCCTTACGCTGTGGCGAAAAACTCGCAGCATCGGCACTTACTCAACCGCTTTTTTGCGGCGACGGTTTCAGCTGCCGGCAAAGAGAAGTTCCTCAAGCACGGTTTTCGATGGGAGCTCGTGCAGCCTTGACTCGTGACTGACCGGGGTTCCATTCGCACGTCGTCAAACGTGCCGTTTTTGTCGCTGATGGTGGCTATAGCGGTTATGTATCTGCTGCTCATCCTCGGCATGATCTGGGCCGATCTCTGGTATGCAGTGACAAACGTCTCGACGGAAGAGTTCACCGCATTGTTCGACAACGATGATATTCGCGCGTCGATAAAGCTGACGCTGATATCGTGCACGGTGACCGCGATTTTATCGATCATCGTGGCAGTGCCGATCGGATATTTGCTATCACGCTACTCGTTTCCGGGCAAAACTTTGCTCGATGCCATTCTCGACATTCCTATCGTCTTGCCGCCATTGGTGGTGGGACTGAGCCTGTTGATTTTGTTCAACAAGGTTGAGCTGTTCGGGGTCAGTATCGATGAGGCGCTTGTCGCTTTTGGCAAACTGTTCGGTGCTGATTTTGGAGTTACCTATAAGGTTCCGGCAGTGATCCTGGCGCAATTTACCGTCGCCTGCGCTTTCGCTGTCCGAACGATGCGCAATACCTTCGATCAAATCAGTCCGCGAAGTGAGCAAGTAGCCATGACCCTCGGCTGCAGTCGCGCACGAGCATTTTTTTCGGTGGTGCTACCGGAGGCTTGGCGCGGCATTTCTACCGCTGGCACTCTCGCTTGGACGCGGGCGATGGGGGAGTTTGGTCCGATCCTCGTATTCGCATCGACGATTCGTGGACGCACCGAAGTGCTCTCTTCAACCGTGTTTTTGGAAATCAGCATCGGCAATTTGGAAGGAGCGGTCATCATTTCGCTGTTGATGGTCTCCATCGCCGTCGTCGTGTTGGTTGCGGTGCGCTTGTGGGATCGGCAGAACCGTCGGAGGATCATGCTATGATCGAGGTCTCGAATCTGGCAGTGCGAGCGGGCAACTTTGAGCTGTCCGACATTTCTTTCACAATTCCGTCGGGTGAGTATGGCGTGCTGATGGGTCGGACAGGTTGTGGCAAGACGACGATACTAGAGGCAATATGTGGGCTGAAGGAAGTCACAGCTGGTAGCGTTCGCCTGATGGGTCGCGATGTCACCAAATTACCCGCGGGCGCACGTGGGATCGGTTTTGTGCCACAAGAAGGCTGTCTATTTTCAACAATGTCTGTGCGCAATCATCTAGCGTTCGGCCCCAAAGTTCAGTCTTGGGCGCGGGAAGCGATTGACGAACGAGTTGAGGAACTTGCGGCAGAACTCGGCCTCGAAGCGCTGCTCGACCGCAAACCCTACGGACTGAGCGGTGGCGAAATTCAAAGGGTGGCATTGGGCCGGGCTCTGTCGATTCGTCCCGGTGTTTTGTGCCTCGATGAGCCACTCAGCGCTCTGGATGATGGGACCCACGCTGAAATGACGGCGCTGCTGAAAACGCTTACCAAGGATCATAAGATCACGACACTGCATATCACGCACAGCCGAAGCGAAGCAGAAGCAGTTGCCGACAGAGTAATCAGAATCGATGCAGGTAAGCTGAGTTCGGATGGCTAACGGCTTCATGTGGAGCGCATCAGCGTGGCTGCAGAATTTCAGTCGTACAGGTTCTGGCGAAGGTCTCGCAGAGTAGAGAGACCGCCCCAGTTTGCACCGCGCATCTTTCGAGCTCCTGATTTGCGCTTCTTGCCGAACCTTTCACGTTGGCTCTCGAAAACGCTGTCGACGAAGCGACTGCTACCGATCGCTGCTCCCTCAGTAAAATAGCGAACTCGACCTAAGAGGCGTGAAGTGAAGGGGATTTCGCCAGCTTCGTCATCGACGACTGAGGTGACTTTTTTGGGAGCAATTCCTTTTCGTGCACCACACCTCGTTTTTCCGTCGCCTAATCTGGTCTGTCCTTGTCCAAAAATATGCATCCGATAAGTAGCTGCAACTTCTCGCCAGCTGACTGGAGCCAGTCCCTTACCCTGCCAATTCCGCACACGTGAATGCATGAGCGCCAGATTTCGTCTCGAAAGCTGCATCCCTGCAACAGCTTCAGCATAGCCGCACCATCGATAATCTTTCGGATCGGAAGCCAAGCCACCTCGAATCGGATTCAATTCTATGTAGGCAGCGATGGTCATCAGAGCGTGTTCGTCTCCTTCGATCAACACGCTCTTGAATCGATCTTCCCAGAGAGTTCCAACTCGATCGTTATGATCGTTATACCACATTGTGAAACGCCACTTCAGCTCTCGAACAAAGGTCGATAAATCTCCCATTCGAGCCTGATAGCGTGCCACGATCCCATCGATCCAAGTCGAAGTTCCTGTTGGGCCATCCCTATTGGCCACCGCCCGATCGATCTCGTCACGCGCTTCCTCCAGAGCCTTTCCGTGGTAGAGCAACGGCAGTCTGGCACGAAGCGAGTCGGGGGTCAGACGAATGATGTCGACTTGTTGGGGCACTTCGACAAGCAGGTGGAAATGGTTCGACATGACGCAGTAGGTCAGGACACGAACATCGAGGAAAGCCTCGAGTTTGCGAAGCTGTAACACGAAATACTCTTTCTCAATCGCACCGAATATTTTTCTCCGGTCGACGATCCTAGAAAACGCATGGTAGTGACCACCATCTGGGAGAAGTAAACGTGGTTGTGGCATGGGACTAAGTTAAGCAATAAGCAAAAACGCGCAATAATAAAATGCGTGGCAGATCATATATTCGAGATATGAGATGGAATTTACGTTTGTTTCTGTGAATTTGCTGCGAGAGGAAGCTATCCGCAGGGAGCGGACCTAGTTCGATTTGCGGCGCAGGTTGGCAACAGTATAGTCGGGGTCATCGGGGAGGACTTCGACGTCGACCATGGAGCCTGCATTTTTTAGCATGCGCCGACAGTCAGATGACAAATGGCGCAGATGGAGATTTTTGCCCGCTTGGCGGTAGCGCTCGGCGAGGGCATTGATCGCCTCCAGACCCGACATGTCGCAAACGCGCGCTTCTCCAAAATCGAGGACGATGTTTTTCACGTCGGACTTGGCTTGAAAATGTTCGGAAAATTCTCTTACCGATCCGAAATAAAGCAGACCTTGCAGGGCGTAGATTTTCTCATCAGGCTCGTCTTTTTCTACGGTGACATAAACGTGGCGAGAGCTCTCCCATGCGAAAACCAGGGCAGAAAGAATGATTCCGACGAAAACTGCTGTGGCAAGATCGTGAAGGATCACGGTAACTAAAGTCACAGCAAGAATGACGATGACTTCGGATACGGGTACTTTTCCGATCGTTTTCAGGGAAGACCATTCGAAAGTGCCGATGACGACCATGAACATAACGCCGACGAGGGCGGCGATAGGAATCTTCTCGATGATCGGGCCTCCGATCATAATGAAGAAAGCGAGTGCGGCTGCGGCAGCGATGCCCGAAGTTCGACCTCGACCACCGGATTTCATGTTGATCAGCGACTGTCCGATCATTGCGCAACCACCCATGCCTCCAAACAGGCCGGAGAGAAAATTGGCGCCGCCCTGGGCAATGCATTCGCGATTGCCTTTGCCTCGGGTGTCGGTGATTTCATCGATGAGCTGTAGGGTCATTAATGATTCGATGATGCCTACCATTGCAACTACGAAGGCGGTTTTGAGAATGAATGACCACTCGGTAGCCCAGGCGATGCCGCTGGGCCAGGCGGGAAGCGGAAATGAACCTGATAACTTGCCTTCGGGATTGCCGGGGGCTTGTGCGAGCACGTCTGACACGGTGGCCGTGTCTTTGAAAAAAAGGAAGGCAATCACGGCGACACTGGTAATCGCCATCAGGGAGGACGGGATGGCTTTGGTGAGCAGAGGAAAAAACTGTATGATGACCATGGTCAGGCAAACCAGACCGATCATGATTGCCATCGGCGCGCCGACGAGTAAGTGGCCCGTGGTGGTATCGCGGAATGAAGGGAACTGGGCCATTAAAATGACGATGGCGAGGCCGTTGACGAAGCCTATCATCACTGGGTGAGGAACTAAGCGGATAAAGCGTCCAAGTTTTAAGACGCCGAATAGAATCTGGATGACACCTGCGAGCATGATGACGGCGAATAGATACTGGAGGCCGAGTCCTTCACCGAGTTGGTCACCGTGCTGCACTGCCTTGCCGGCAACAACGGCGATGGCACCGGTGGCTCC
>JBBKXR010000034.1:0-7722 GCA_037969585.1 Verrucomicrobiales bacterium | reverse complement strand
CTTCCGGAAAATTCCATCGCCTGCGTCATCATGTCGAGCTACCTCGAACACGAAGTGCAGCCCCGCGCAGTCCTCGCCGCCGCCCTGCACGCGATGAAACCCGGCGCCTCGTGCATTGTTAAAGTGCCGAACTACGACTGCATCAACCGCAGCGTCGTCGGCGCCAACTGGTGCGGCTTCCGCTACCCCGATCACGTCAACTACTTCACCCCCGCCAGCCTACGCAAAATGGCCGAGGATGAAGGCTTCGAGATCGCCAGACAGAACATCCTCGACCGCTTCCCCCTGAGCGACAACATGTACGCAGTGTTGAGGAAGCCAAAGTGACCAAGTAGGCGAGGTCAACAGGGACCGTCAATACGCTCCAGTGAAAAAGCACAACAGGAAGCGAGTCGTCATCCGCATCGGGGTCATCGGCATCATCGCGTTCGTCATATGGACGTTCCGCCCTCACCCTTCGCCGTCTCCCGAACTCGTTCACCCGGATGTGCGCAACCTGAAGGTCCCACTAAAGGAAGTGAAATCCACCTTCTATCTCGATGGCGGCACTCGAGCGATCTTCATTCGCGATGCCGATAATCGGGCTCTTTTCGCCAGTATCCCCACCCCTACTGACAAATCGTTCGAAGGCCTTCCTCCGATCTTCCTGGGAGCCACGCACTACCAACATCCAGGAGCGGTTCAGGTAAAAGGATATCCTCATACTCGATACGCCCTCCGCGAATTCCTCGACGACCACCGGCCGCGCAAAATCACCTTAGATTCTAGTTGCTACGCGCTATCGCGCCGAAACTCCGAGATCATCAGGGCACTTACCCGCCGCTTTATAACTCGCCCAAAGAATTACGAAGCCACTCTACAAGATCACGATCTCCCGGAAATACTATCCAGCAGCACCCTCCCCGATGAAATCGAAGCGGGCACAGACGCTCCTATTCCTTCACTCACTCAGTAGCCGCCGGAGCCATCGCTTTCATCAGATCACCCGCCTTCGCCGTCGGAGTCGCATCGGCTTCGAGATCACCCAGCGCATACTGGATCCCGTCGAGGTAATGCTGCAACACCGCTGGATTCCAGAAGGTGTCTTCGCGGTGTCCAAGATTGGTGAAGAACACGCGGCCGCCACCGAATTCCTGCAACCACGAAACCGGCACCTGACGCGGGCCTTTGCCGTATTGCTCTTCGTATTTGGCGAATTTTTTATCCTTGAGCAGATCCGCTACCGCTGGCTTGCTCATGTCCAGACTCACCAGGATCCTCAGCTTCTCTGGACCGGCGTAGGTGTCGGGCTTGTATTGGTAGATCTCGTCGGTATGCCAAAAGCCTTTGCCTCCAAACCCCGCGTTCAACGGGTGCTTGGCATCGTCGAGCTGGAACGCCCACTTGCCACCGGCGGTCCACGGGTGACCATTGAACTGGCCACCGATCATCGCTGCACCTTCCGGCCATTTGTAAAAATTGTCGCCCGCAGCATGGATTCCGACGACTCCCTTGCCGGCCGCGAGAAAATCCATCAGAGCCTTACGCTGCGCGTCATTCTCAAACACCAAACTGGTGGTGTTATTGAAAATCACCGCGTCGTATTTTTCCAGATTCTCGGCGTTGAAAACGTCGTAGGTATCGGCGAGGTCGGCGCTGAACGCATCGGTAACACCGCCGAGTTTTTCCAGGGCCAGATTACCGATCGGAATCGAGGTGTGGATAAAAGTCTCACAGCGATAGAAGACCAGCACGCTGCGCGAAGTCTTCGGTTTCGCGGTCGCCTTTTTGGGAATCGCAGCGGCGATGCTGGCCCGTTGCTCATCAGTGATCGGCGTGAATCGCTCTGCCTTTTTCTCCTCCCAGGTGGTCGGTTTTTTCTTGGCATCCTGAGCGGACAGACTGAGAGCTGCGACGCAGATGGAAGCGGTTAGCAAAGAGACGAAGGCAGGTTTTAATTTGATCATGGCAGGTAGAAGGATAGATAAAAGAGGTTCAAAACGACCAGCTCATACATCGCTGGGCTGTTCGCCAGTGTTCGGCGAATGAGCTTGCGGCGCAAGCTCTGAATCGGTTGCTTTTGCGGGATCAGGAGAGGCATCGCATTCTTCGATCACTTGCTCAGCGATGATCGCCAGTTGGCCCAACACCCGCTGATAGAGTCGCAGCAACTGACCGGTGATCGCGTCAGTGATGACTTGCTTGCGAATGACAGCATCCGCTTCTGCTGGCGGTTTAGGATCGATGAAATCCCACAGCGAAACATCGCCGTCGACGTGAGAGAACGGATAAATTCGCGCCTCCAGCAGCGGTCGAAAGTAACTGATCGCTTTCGATTGTTCGTCTCTGAGTTTCTTCATTCGCGACAGGTGCAGTTTTTCAACGCCTTCATCGCCAATATTTTCAATCAGGACACCTTGTTCCAGTTCGTGCTTTTTCAGCACCATCAGCCGAGGGAATATTTCCTCGAAGAACTCCATCCAATTGAGCCATCGCCTCATCTCAACCTGGCCCTCACTGCCCGCTCCTCCAGACGCCTCGCTGAGTTGCAAGTGAACTGCCGACAGAGCCTCGATCATCGCATCCCGACCAGCGGCATCGAAATCTGCGAACGTGGTATCCCTCCCCGAGATAATCGCTTCCTCACTGATCCGTGAATTTGTCGGCAGTCCCGCGAGATCGGCGGCAGTCAGTCCGACGTTCTCCGGCTTGAGAGAAAAGCCAGCCAGCTTAAGACTCTGCGCCACCCACAGCTTGTTGCGCTTTTGAAGTTGTTCGTCGAATTGCTCGAACTGTTCTTTCAGCGATTCCGACAGAGCCTGAGTGCGTGCACACAAATCTTTCGCCCGGGTCGCATTTCCCGATGCCGCATTCACCATTGCAGCACCCAGAAACACCGGACGCTCGGGGCTCAGCTGACCGCAGAAAAACCGATCGATGGCCTTGATTTCGCGCCCCATCATTTCGTCATCGGCGCCGATGATATCGTTGGCGACCAGGTTGTGATCCGCCAGTTCGAGGCCTTGTTCGATGGTATAAAAATCGCGCGTCACGCGACGGCAGAGTTCATCGAAGTCTTCCATCAATACTGACGCCGGAAGATCGAGATTGAAGATGCCCTTGAGACCGGCTTTTTCCGCCTCGGCGATCCGCTCCGAGTCACAGGGGTGAGTATCGAGTAATCCGGTCTTCTGTTCGGCCAGCGCTTCGTCGAGTGCCTTTTCGATTTCGCCGGGTAAGCGCTCGGTTTGCCGCCTCGTCAACTCCGGGTAATTGCGACTGATCTTCCCCTGTTGCCAGGTTTCCTGGAGCAGTTCCATGCTCCGACCGGCACCGAAGTTAAGCAACTGCAAACGACGTGAAGTCGGAGCAAACTGTTCACTGCCGGCGAAAGCGACCTCGTAGCGGTCCGCGTCGAATTCCATTTGGCGCAGAGCAAAGCAACTGATGCCGTGTCCCAGATACATCAGACACCAGAGAATCCGTCGACTGATCCAGATGAGCAGTTTCGCGGTCCACAGAATAGCTGCGATGCGGAGGTCAATGTTGCGCGCGAGGCCGTCCAGCCAGGCGTCGAGGCGATCTCGCTGATAGACCAATCGGACAAACCAGGCGTTGATGACGCGAATGATGTAGGTCAGGCGCATCCCCGCTCCCTGAGAAAAATGCCCAAACTCGTGGGCGAGTACGCCACCGAAGGAGCGCAGACTCATGCCCGCCATCAGCGGTAATCCGATGATCAACTTCAAGTCGCGGCCGAACAGACTGAGCAGGCCGCGGCGAAATCCGGCGGCAGCATTGACGTCACAGTTTACCTCGATCTCGCGCGGTCGGGGAGCGCCGACAACATCTGCGACGCGATTGACGAAATGTTCCAGTTCCGGCGCCTCACCCGGTTTGAGTTTGTAAAGTTCCGGCGCTTTTTCCGGGCGTGCAAAGATCGGCTTGATCATGAATATCACAAAAATCACTCCGATGACCGCGCCTATGATGGCCAATCCGCCGACGCCCCCGTACTCGTCTTGAGCCCATTCAGGTGGATCGGTCGGCAGCCGATACACGAGGTACGCAACGGCACCCACCAGACCGAAATAGACTAACGGCAAAAGCAGCATCGCGAACGCCACCAGAAACATACCCAGCCGATACAACGGCGTGATCGGCGCCGGTGGCAGGCGCTGCCCCTCGAGGGCCTGCAATGCGGCCTGCAGCTCACCGCGCTCGTGGTTCATCACCTGATCAGTGATCGTCGGCGCATTATCAATGTCGGATAGCGAGTCCATCGCCTCAAGCTTAGTAGACAAGTAGGCGGTAGTTCAAGCCCCGGAATGGCTCGTCCCCCCTTGCCGAAAAGCTTCCCGCTGCTATCGTCGACACCATGCCCGCCCAACTCATTTCCAATCCCGATGAACTCCGCCCCGACACGTCGTGGACGGATACCGTCTGGGCGCACACTGCTGAGGAATCGCTCGCCGATCACCGGACCCGCGCGCGGCTGTGCGTCGCCACGCTGCTACCGTTCGCGAACGGCCAGCCAGATTGGGAAGGCTTTGAAAAAAGCATTCGCTGGATGCAGGCCTGCGCCGATCACTACCGCACCGACATCGCTTACGTGCTCAATGCTGATACCGGCTACATTTTTCAGCTCGATGAAAAACTCTATGCCGAAGTCATCGATCGCTTTCGTGGCATCCTCCCGGACGCCCGCATCATCTGCGGCACCACCGCGCTCGGCGCCGATCCCACTAGCGATCACTTCGATGCTGCCTATTATCAGCCGCAGATCGACATCGCGCAGTCGGACAAGAATGTCGAAATCATGATTATGACATCGCGCGGTCTCAATGCTCTCGCACCTGAGAAGCGTCGCGATGCGTATTTCGAGATCATCGATCACATCCGCGAAGGCGTGCCCGCCATCGTCCACGCACTCGAGCCGTCCTTCGTTCCCTGGGCAACGCCCTACGAGCCGTGGCTGCTCTATCATCTCGCCCAGCACCCGCGCGTCATCGGCGGCAAAATCTCGACCCTCGACGAGCCTCATTTTCTTTATTGGGCGGCGATGTGTCGCGACCTCGGGCTCGAGTTCGCACCGCACTCCGGCGACGACTACGGCATCGCCACCGCGATCCGACTCGGACTGCCACTGCTCATCGGCGCCGGCGTTTCCGCCTGCCCACTGATCTGTGCCGCTCGTGACATGTGGCTCGCCGACAGCGTCGTCGACAAAGCCTTTCCAACCGGCAAAGGCGGCGACGCATTCGACACGCGTGTTTACAAATTGTTCGAAGCCTTCCAGTCACTCGAAGATCAGGTGTTTCGTCTCAATGAGAATTGCAGCGCTGCCGCTTACAAGCACTCGACTGCGGCCTGTCTAAAATTGCTCGGCTTGATCGCCAGCGATGAAATTCACCCCGACTGCCCCGACCGACGTAGCGGCGACGAGATCGCCCGCATGCGTTCGGCTCTGCGTCGACCACTGCGCGTCGCCGAACGACTTGGCATTCCGAATTTCGAGTTGGCCGACTAGTTTCGAAAGGCCATCGTAGGATGGCTTTGAAAGCCGTCCCGAACGTCGTGCGAAGTTCTCAACACCGCAAGATGTCATGCTTCCCTTACGGTGACGACATGATGTGCTTGCTCACACGTGTCACTCGCCAACGCAACGGGGACGGGATGCAATCCCATCCTACTACCGGCAAGTGTGTCCTGACCTAACACTAGCCTCCGCGAAAATCTGCGGCACGCGAAGCCGTGATTCGTTGATGGGCTTCGCCATGGTAGCATTGGGCGAATGCCTGCCGCTTCCACCAAATTCATCCCAGCCATCGCGGTATTCTTCGCGCTGGCCGCCGGTAGCATCCTCGCGGCCGACAGTGCGACCTCGCCGGACTTCGCCAAAGTCATCGCGCCACTGCTTGAAGCCAAGTGTCTCGAATGCCACAGCGATGGTATCCGCAAAGCCGAACTATCGCTGGCTACTCGTGCCGACTGGCTGACCGGTGGTGACGATGGCCCGGCTATGATCGCAGGTGATTCGGCCGGAAGTCACCTGATCGAAAAGATCACAGGTCCCGACCCGGACATGCCCAAAAATGGCGAACCGCTCAGTGAAGCCGAAGTCGCGCTGATCAAAAAATGGATCGACGCGGGTGCCGTCTGGCCGGACGACCTGGTGCTACGCGAACCCTCCGCCGCCGACAAATCCTGGTGGGCGTATCAGCCAATCGCCATCCCCGAGCCACCGCGCCCGGACGACATTCCAGCCGCATGGGCAGAGTCTCCGATCGATCGCTACATCTACGCAAAACTCACCGCCACCGATTCCTCGCCCAATCCCCCGGCGGCACCGCGTAACTTGATCCGCAGGCTTTACTACGATGTCACCGGCCTGCCGCCGACGCCGGAACAAGCCGATGCCTTCGTAAAAGCTTGGCTGAAAAATGCCGGCACCGCCTACGCAGCGGAAGTCGACCACCTGCTTGCCTCGCCGCACTATGGCGAACGCTGGGGACGCCATTGGCTGGACGTAGTGCGCTTCGGTGAAAGTCGCGGCCTCGAACGCAACCTGATCATCGACAACATCTGGCCGTTTCGTGACTACGTGATTCGCTCATTCAACGATGACAAGCCCTTCGATCAATTTATCACGGAGCACCTCGCCGGCGACGTCGTCGGCAACGACCAACCCGAGATCGAAGTCGCCACCGCATTTCTCGTTGGCGGCATTTTTGACGATGTCGGCAATCAGGATCCGAAAGCCGCCGCGCAGATCCGGGCCAACACCCTCGACGACATCATCACCGCTACTGGATCCGCGTTTCTCGGCATGACCATCAATTGCGCCCGCTGTCACGATCACAAATTTGACCCCATCCTGCAGGCCGACTACTACCGACTACGTGCCGCCTTCGAGAGTGTGCAGATGACCGATCGCGTCGTCGCTTCTGCCGCTGAGAAAAAACTCCACGCCGCCAAATCGAAAGCCGCCAGAGCAAAAGTCACTGCCCTCGAAACCAAGAAGAAAGTTCTCGAACAGGCCATAATCGATCGCACCGAAAAGAAAGCCGAAGAATTTCTGCCGAAGATCACTCACCCGAAAGTCGACCGCACCATGACCGAGGACGAATTCGAACCGGTCACCGCCAAAGCGATCCGTTTAGTGCCGCTGACCAACGACCGAAATTCAAAAGGCCCCGGCGGTGTCACTATAGACGAGTTCGAGGTCTTTACCGCTGAAGCCGCTCCCCGCAACGTTGCACTGGCCGACAACGGGGCGACTGCAGAAGGCGGCTCCCGGGCAGTCGAAGACTCAATCGACAACGCCTCCAATGCCTACGGTCCCGGACTTGCCATCGATGGCAAATTCGGCCGTCGATGGATCTCGTCAGGCAATCACATTCTAACCATCACTTTTGCCAAACCGGAGAAAATTTCCCGTGTCGTCTTTTCCTCCGACCGCCCGAAAGACTTACCCGAACACGGTAAGATGATCTTTCCCGGAGAGTACCGCATTGAGGTCAGCAGCGATGAAAAAACATGGACCGAAGTCGCCAACTCCTGGCGCCGCGAGCCACTCAACAAACTTTACCGCGAACAACGCCTGCTCAGCTTCGGCACCCAGCAAGATGAACAACAAACACTCGCCGGTATCGATAACGACCTCGCCAAAGCCCGCGCCGAACTCTCAGGGATCAAACCTCTGCCCACGGTCTGGGCCGGAACCTTTAAGCAGCCTGACAA
>JBBKXR010000033.1:0-35535 GCA_037969585.1 Verrucomicrobiales bacterium | reverse complement strand
AGATATTTGGCAACGCCAATATCCGATAGCGACTCGATGGCGTTGGTGTTAGTCTGGCGCCGTGCCGCGCAAAGTGGTGTCTCGATTGTGTTTGGCTGGTTGAAAAAAATCAAAGTAGGTGATGGCCGGGGATGGGCAAGACACTGGCCGTTTTCCTCGGGTGCGGCGGCGATAGTGGTCTCGGTCTTGCTGCTCGCCGTGGTGAGTTTTTCCGCTGTCGTCCTGGTTAAAACGGGTAGCGATTGGCGCGATGCGATCTCTATCCGTGAGGCCGAGGGGAAAGGCCTGCGGGTCGACCACTTTGTGCGTTGGGGCCTGTGGCGAGCAGCACTGGTTGACGGCGTGCTGGCGCTGGGCTTGCTTCTGACGTGGCGATTTTGGTGGATAAAACGCGAACTGGAAACCGAGGTGGTTGATGCGCCGGAATCCACCCACGCAAACGCAGGGCGATGGTGGCTCGCTATCGCGCTGTTGGTGGTGCTTGCGGCGGGTATTCGTTGGCCGCGCATGGACCTGAGTCTCTACAACGACGAAATCGCCGGGTTCTCGCGCTACATCGAAGGCAGTTTCAAAGATGGCTACATCGATCACGAAGACGAAACGCCGGCACCGTTTGTCGGGGCAACGTGGCTGGACACGATGTGGGGAAATCGCATGGCGAATAACCACGCACTGTTCAGCGTGTTGGCGAGGCTTGGCTACGACTCGTGGCAATCGATCGATGATGGGGTGCCGGGGCAGGTTTACGAAATACCCATACGGCTGCCTGCGCTGGCGGGTGGTTTGCTCTCGGTGCTCGCCATTGCCGGCCTGGGTCGTGCCTGTGGAATGTCCACGGGCGGGCTTTTCGCGGCGCTGCTTCTGGCAGTGCACCCCTGGCATCTGCGCTACTCGACCGAAGCGCGTGGCTACGGATTGCTGTTCGGATTTGGAGTGCTCGCCGCCTGGTGCCTGATTGAAGCTCTTCGCGCTGGTGGTCAGCAAACTCGCTGGCGGTGGTGGCTGGCTTACGCATTTTGCCAGGTGGCGTATCTGTGGGCCAATATCGGTGGCGTTTATCTCGCCGCCGGTATGAATGGCTTAGTGCTCGCCGGTCTCGCGGTAGCGGCACTGCGCCGGGGACAAATCAGAGCCGTGCTCGGTGATCGATTGATCCGTTGCCTGCTGGTGGCCAACATTTTGTCGGCGATGCTGCTAATGCCTCTGTTGCTGCCGTCATTACCTCAGGTCGTCGACGCCATGCAGCGGGTATCAGTTTTTAAAGAGGGCATTCCTTTCGGCTTCTGGCCTGATGTGTTGAGTGGACTGGCGATCGGTATGCCTTGGAATGACGGCGATCCTGAAAATCGATTCAATCCCGCGGTGCTAAAATACGCGGCGCAGCCACATATTTGGATCGGGTTGGTCGTGGCTGGCGCCTGTTTTCTGGTCGGCTTGGGGACTTTATTGCGACGCTCCGCAGCGGCTTCTATGGTGGTGATCGGTGCCTTCCTCGGTCTCGGTTTGGCATGGCTGAACAGCCTGCTCACCGATGCGACCTTGCTGCCGTGGTATGTGATTTTTGTGCTGCCATTTTTCACGTTATGCTGCGGTTGTGGCGTATCGACGATCTCGGCCTGGTCGGCTACACGAATTCGAAAAGGTGAAAGCAAAAATCTGCCGCGCTACATCGGCTACGCGTTGGTCGGCCTAGTTTTATGGGCGGGCTATCCCGCACTGTCAGCGTACCAGGTGATCGGTAAGCAGGCGGCTCGCGGCGCCATCGTCGCAGTGCGCGGTGGGGTTTTTCCTTATCAAAACGCCGAGCAAATAAATCCTATCATCGCCGCCTGGTGGACTGAAGCCGGCGTTTACGATCCACGCCTCCGACTGGTCTGGCAGGTGCCTCAGATGCAGCGCATGATCGAACGTTCAAGAGAGGAAGAACGACCGATGTATTTCATCCTCGGTAACCGGGAAAACGCGGTCGCCGAGAACCCGGCAGTTGTCGAAATGCTCGAAGATCCCGAACAGTTTGAACTGGTAAAACTATTTCCCGGTCTAGAGCAACGATCGTATCGGCAGTATCTTTATCGGCTAAGAGGTCGTTGAAATTTGAGTCCTACTGAGAAGTGCCTTTGACCTTGATAGTTTGATCCGATAAGCTGCGACTATGAACGAAATAACTCCCAAAAAGGCAGGCCAGACTTACAGTATCGCTTCGATCATCGCGATCGTCGGAGCGATCGCGACTTTTTTCGTCGGAGCAGGCGCTCAGTTTTTAATCGCCATCGTGGCGATCATCTTTGGCGTGATCGGCATGATCCTCGCTCTATCGCCAAAGAAGCGTGGCGGAATCGCCAGCACAGTGGCAGTGGTCATTGCGCTAATCGCGATCGTGGTCGCGGTTCTGCGTGGGATTGTCCATTTGCTGTAAGCTCAGCCAAGCCCTTCTTCGAGTAGGTCTCCAAGGCTTCGATCCAGCGAGGATGCTCGTTCATGCATGGAACGAGCGTTAGCTTTTCGCCGCCGGCGGCTATGAAATCCTCCTGAGCGCGAATGCCGATTTCCTCAAGTGTCTCCAGGCAATCGGAGACAAACGCCGGACACATGACCAGCAGGTTCTTGATACCACGTGCAGGCATCTCATCGACGACCTTGTCGGTGTAGGGCTTGAGCCACGGTTTACGGCCGAGGCGCGATTGGAAGGAAATCGAATATTTCTCCGTCGGCAACCCGGTCTTGGCGACAAATGCCTCGACGGTTTTGAAGCACTGTGCGCGGTAGCAGGTCGCGTGCGCTGGGTGATCACCAGAACAGCAGTCTTTGGCCATCAGGCAATGGCTGTTGGTTGGGTCGGAAATCTTCAGGTGATGCTCAGGAATGCCGTGAAAGCTGAACAGCAAATGGTCGAACTCACCGGCGAGATGTTCCTCAGCGCTCGCGGCCATCGCGTCGATGTAGTTTGGCTCGTTGTAGTACGGTGCCACGATGTTCAGGCGCATTTCGGGAGCCTGTTTGGCGGCGACGACCTTGACGCGTTCAACGGCGCTCTCGAAGCTCGACATCGCGTAGTGCGGGAACAATGGAATGACGACCAGATTGGTCACACCTTTCTTCTGCAGTTCGGATAAGCCGTGCTCGATCGACGGATTCTGATAACGCATCGCCAGTTCGACAGGGAAATCGACACGGTCCTGCAACAAATCGCAAACGTGTTGGCTGGTAACAATCAACGGCGAGCCTTCGTCGGTCCAGATCGCGCGATAGGCTTCGGCAGACTCATGTGGACGCTTTGGAAGGATCAGACAATTGACGATGAAGAAACGAATCGGTGCAGGAGCGTCGAGCACGCGGCCATCCATTAAAAACTGGCGCAAATAGCGACGCACGTCGCTGACATCGGTCGAATCAGGAGAGCCGAGATTGACAAGAAGGACACCGCTTTTTGGATCGGTAGTTTGGTCGTTGGCAGACATTACGGAATTATACGTTTCTCAGACAGAGTTGAGCAAAAATTTCTGAATTTTCCCGGCCGCACGATCGCCGGAATCGATCGAGTCGCCGAGCGAAATACCGTCCCGACAGTGCCCAGCGAGAAACAACCCCGGTAAGGATTTTTCGGCGGCGCTCATTGACTCCCGGAAGCGTTGGTAACCAAGATTGTACTGCGGGATCGCGCGAGGATGATTGACGCTGTGGGCAAAAGTCGGTTCGCTGGTGATTCCGTAGAGTCGCCGCAGATCGCTTAAGGTCGTCGCACACAATTCATCATGACTGCGACCTTCGACCAGATGCGGCGCACGCGTGCCGCCGAGATAGGAGGTGAGTAGCACATGATCCTTCGGCGCCCGATTGGGAAACAGGCTTGAGGAAAAAATTGTGCCTAGAATTTGAAAACCCTCGACCTCCGGAATTAGCGCTCCAAATCCTTTGAGAGGATGTTCCACCTGATTGCGATGAAAGCCAAGTGCTACGCTGGCAACTGGTGGATATTCGATTTCGCTCAGTGAGTTTAGTCCGGTGAAAGGCGAGGTCGTATCGATGATTTCCAGTTCGGCCATGCGGTAAGCAGGCAGCGCGAATATCACGGCGTTGTAGGCCGTTGAGTCTTCTGCTCCAAGACTCCAGCGATGATCACTACGTTGCAATTTCGTTACCGCAGTCCCGCAATGGACTCGATCACCGAGTGAACCAGCCAAAGCGTCTGGCAGCACCTGAAGCCCCTCGTCGAAGGAAAGCTTAGCGGCATTCTGCTTGGACATCTCACCGCTCCGCTTGCGCTGCTTGGCGCCCCTGAACTGTCCGACGATCAGCGATCCATACTCCTGCTCGATGGCGTGCAGGCGTGGGAAGGCTTCGCGAAGCGAGAGCTTCTCCGGATCGCCCGCGTAGATGCCAGCAACAAATGGATTAATAGCGTAGTCGAGAAACTCCCGGCCAAGGCGGCGGCGGACGAAATCGGCGAGACTTTCGTCGGCCTCGGGTTTCGATTTCCTGACGAAGGGCTCGGCGAGTAAGCGCAGTTTCGCCGACCATGAAAACAGCCGACTGCGGAAAAAGCCCGGTGGCGTGGAGGGAGCAGCAACGGGTTCCTTGCGGCGGATTATGTAGCGCTCCTCGGCGCTTGGATCGGAATACAGCACTCGTTCGCGCAGGCCGAAGCTGTCGATCATTTCGCCGATCAGCGGCGTGGTTTCGAGTAAGGTGTTAGGGCCACGCTCGACGAGGTAGCCGTCTTTTTTGACGGTGCCTATGACGCCGCCAACTCGCTCACCTGCCTCGAACAGAGTGACGTCGACGCCGCGCTGCTGCAGACGCCAAGCGGCGGTCAGCCCGGTGATGCCGCCGCCAACAACGGCTACGGCTGAGTTCTTCATGCCGGTTCGGTTCCGCGAAAATTGCGCACTGTGGTCAGCAAGCTCTCGATGCAGTCCAGCTTGGCCTCGGGCATGACACCGTGACCGAGGTTAAAGATGTGACCGGGCAGGCCGCGCATGCTTTCGAGAATGCGTTGCGTTTCTGCTGCAATCACTTCCGGCGTTGTCAGTAAAAATGAAGGGTCGATGTTACCTTGAACGCCAATTCCGGGGCCGAGCTTACGGCGAAAATCGGCGAGGCTGCTGGTCCAGTCGACGCTGATCAAGTTGGCGCCGGTGCGTTCGAGGTCGCCACGGAGGGACGCCGCTCCCTTGGCGAAAACAATGACCGCAGTATCGGATTGCTGACGAAGCCGAGTGATGATTTCTCCGGTCCATCGCGCCGAAGCTTCGTAGTAAGCGTGGTCGCTGAGGATGCCTGCCTGGGTGTCGAAGATCTGCACCGCATCGACGGCACCGGTATCGATCTGCATCTGCAGATACTCGGCGACCGACACGGTGATTTTTTCCATCAGTTTGTGGAACACCTTCGGTTCGGTGTAGAAAAGATTTTTGGCAGTCTCAAAATTCCGCGAGCTGCCACCCTCCATCATGTAATTCGCCAGCGTCCACGGAGAACCCGCAAAGCCGATCAACGCCGTTTTGTCGCCGAGCTCGCCGCGGATCTGCGTCAGCGCTTTGGCTACATAGTCGAGTCGCTCACGGATCGCGCTGGTCTCCAGACGATCGACGTCGGCAGCGGTTTGGATTTTGAAATCCATGGCGATACCACCTTTTTCGGCAAAGCCGTAGGGCTGGCCCATCGCCTCAGAAATAACCAGGATGTCGCTGAACAGAATCGCTGCATCGTAATCAAAGCGACGGATTGGTTGCAACGTGACTTCGGTCGCGAGATCGGGAGTCTGCGCGATTTTGACGAAGTCGTGCTTCTCCTTGAGCGCACGGTATTCCGGAAGGCAGCGACCGGCCTGTCGCATTAACCAGGTTGGCGGATAGTCGAGTGGCTCGAGACGGCAGGCGCGGCGAAACCGCTGACGTCGAGTTATTGGCGCAGCTGAATCGTCAGCGACAGAAGTGGCAGGGGATGGATCGTTCAAAGACAAAAATCTGGCAGGTGTAATTGCGGGACGCCGTCAGGACTCATGGCCTGGGGTGCGCCCACTAAAGACCTCCTGACACCCGCCTGCAAGCGGACGATCTAGCGTCAAACCGTGCGCCGCGGCCGGCGAAACAAGAAGGTCGCGCCGGCAGTCAGCAGCAGCAGCGCTGAAGTCGGCTCGGGAACCACGTCGTAGCCGATGTCGTCGAGGGCCGCGACATCGAGAGCAGTAAACTCGCGCCGGGTCCCGGTTGCCAAAGATGCAGACATCGCGGCGTTCTGAGTTCCTCCGCCGATGTATACCGTGCTACTCGTGCCGTTGGCAAAATGTCCATCGCCAGTTAACGGCACATTGCCACCGAATGAAGCAACGGCTTTGGTGCCTGTAAACTCATTTGAGCCGTTGATCAGCGCGGTATAGGAATCGACCGTAGAGTGACCGAGAACGTGCCCGAGTTCATGGAGAGCGACCGTGCGAAAATCATGCTCGCCTGCGCCAGCTCCCGGTCCGGTCTCGTCGTCGAAATTCCAGGTCACCGTGTTGTCGAAGGAGATCACGCCACCCCAGGGTGCGACTTCGGTGTCGTCGCCGCTGGTCCCCAGCGTGATCACTCCACCCTCGCCACGTCTGACTACCGTATTCAACCACGAGCCGCTTCCGGAGGCGGTCAAACCTCCCGGCTGCGCCAATCCGAGTGCACCGCCGAGGTTAGAACTGCCGACGAATACGCGAATGGTGTCTGCAGCAATTGACTGGTTGGCAATGGCAATCGTTGATCCTGTATTTTCGGGATTAAAAATATAACCTGTCCAAGTGTTTCCGCCGCTAGGCACGATCGCGTCAAAATCATCGCCAATAATACCCTCGAAGTACGACGCTGCACTTTCCAGTGCATTGCGCTCCGCTACGCCGAAGAAACCTGCGGTGTCGTAAGTATAATCGAACTGGATCTCAAATCCCTGCGCGCAATCTATGGCCGATGAAAAGTAGCCACCGACCGCCAATGCCATGGCAGCGAGGGATGCCGGAGCAACGCGAAGTGAAACAGGGTGGATCATAGGAGTTGTTGATCTTAAATTGACATAAAATACTATAAAAACCATACTTTAGCACGGTTTTTCTTTATTTCTTGAATCCGCGCCCGCCGCAATGCCATCTTTCGATCAGACGCGACGTTGCAAATCAGTTAGTCGAGAAAAACGCCTGACGTGAGGACGGGTCGTAATTGTGGCACGGAATTTGTGAGGATATCACCGTCGCGATAACCGCACGACCGTCGACGAAATCTTCTCGGATCACGCGGCATTCATCGTTTCGACGCTGGTGCGCAGCCGTATCAGCCGGACAATAACGACTGCTTACGGCTCTCCAGCTACTGCCGCAGGCGGCGCCACTGCGCTCTCGATCGGCTCTGGCGCTTCCGGAATTTCCAACCGTTTCTCCGAGCCATTTACGTTAACGATGTAAAAACCGGGACGCAGACCCGAAACGTCGATCGGCAGTGAGCGGTTAAACGGCGTCAAGCTTCGGTTCAAGTCATCGGCATCGGCCGGACGCTCCAACTGGTCGAGGTGCACACGAAAACCATCACGCCACTGGTGCGGAGGTAGCAGCTCGGCGTCGGGCCCGGATTTGTAGCCGGTGATCATCGCCCAGGCGACGAAATGATCACGCCCCTCCGGATACTGACCGCTGACGACCAGATTCTCGATCCGAACCTTCTGCGTGGGCAGGTCCTTTTTGAGCAGCGATTTGCATCCACTCAAACTCACCGCCGCAACAACGACGAGCAATACGGACGTAGCGGCGGCCTTCATATTTATTACTTTTCCGTTTCAGCGCAAAGTTGCAAGGGCTGATCGAGCGAGGGCTTATCGCTGAGTGAGTTCCAGTATTCCACGAAAGCGGTCTGGCTGTCGGCGATGATCGGTGAGATTTCGATCGGCTGAGCTGGCAGGCCCGTGTCGTCAACCGCCAGCGCCTCGTCTGCAGCGATCAGCCAGCGGGCGAACTGGCGCATCTGATCGTCGCGGCAGGTCTGCGGCGAATCGACACCGTCGGCATTTTTTACCGCGCTGAATTCGTCCTCGCGCGCCGCCTCGATGATGACAGGGTTTTTCGCGAATGGCAGCGCGTCGAAGACGAACATCTCGAACTTCACGCCGTTCGGTTCATCCGGACTCGTTGTGTTTCCTTCCGTATCGACCGTCGGTACTTTCTTACTCGCCTTGTGAAAAGGCAAAGTCGCTGCAGCATCGCCACCTGAACCGAGGCGCTCGACAAAGTCGCGGTCGAAGAGGTGGATGGCGACGCTTCCAGCGCGAAAACTCAGCTTGCCCGCGTCGTCGTGCTCTTGCATCAAACGCTCCGGAAGATCGCTGTACTCGAAGACGATGGCCTGGCCGTCCTGTTCACAAAAAACGCCGACTTTTTCCTCCGGCACCGTTTTCAGGACCGTCTTGCTCGATAGCTCCGACTTATTTAAAAGGTGATGTCCGACAAAGGCCGGATCGATGCAATGCACCAATGGATTGTCGACTTGGAAATAGCTCAACACCTCAACTCCGCGCTCGCGCATTTTTTTAGTGGCACCACTCCTTACTAAAGCACGTAGCGAACCACCATGACCGTCTGGGCTCAGCGCGATGCGATGCTTATCGGCGAGCAGGATCTTGCCGTTCGGATCGACCGCCGGCATCAGACCCTGACTGAAACAGAACACCTGATCCGGGCCGAGACCGAAGTAGTCGTTCTCCTCGAAGAATGCCAGCGTCGCGTCGTGATTGATTATGCTGGTCATCAAAAACCACGGCACTGGCTTGCCATAGCGATCGCTGGCAGCGCGGATCTTTTCCGCGAACACCTGGAACAGTGGTTTCTTCAGGATCGGCGTCACTGGAAAGGTTCCCTTCGGCCCCTCGAATCCCAAACGAGTGCCCTGACCACCGGCGACAGTAAATGCCGCCACCTTGCCGTCGCGCAAAGCCTGTTCACCGACCTCGCGCGCTTTGGACCAGAGTTCGGCATCACCGCCGTTCGCTGGCAGTGGCAGGTAACTTGCCGGTGTCAGTTGATCAGCCAGGGACTCGTTGCCCGCTGTATCCGACTTCAGTAGCGTGTCGACCAGACCATTGATCTCCGCCAGATCGATCTGCCGCGCGTCATCGAGCAATTGCTCGCGCTGTGCTTCATCGAGTTCGTCAAAAAATCGAAATACCTGTCCTTGACCGGCAGCTTCGAAAGTGTCCCTGAGTTGCTGTGCGTCCATAGAATTGTAGATATGTCAGGCTTTGCCGAGTTCCCTGGAGCGGTCGCAGGCCGCGCCCACTGCCCGGCGCACGATACCGTCGAAGTCGGCGGCACGCATCGATTCCAATGCCGCGAAGGTCGTGCCGTTCGGGCTGGTGACATTTTCCCGCAGTTGGGTAGGGGAATCGCTGCCCTGCAGCACCATCGCCGCCGCTCCGGCGACCGTATTCGCCGCAAGGTCGTGCGCCACCTGTGGATCAAGCCCCTGCTCGATTCCTCCAGCCACCAGCGATTCGATCATGGCAAAAATGTAGGCCGGCCCCGATCCCGACAGCGCCGTGACCGCATCGAGTTGATCCTCGCTGACCTGCGTCACGTAGCCGACCGCACCGAGCAATTGGCGAGTCGTCTGCGCATCATCGTCATTGGCCGACGGACCGACCGCGAAGGCCGATGCGCCTTTGCCGACCAGTGCCGGCGTGTTGGGCATGACGCGCACTACTCGATGCCGACCACCGCTAAGCTTCTCGATAGTTTCAATACGCACCCCGGCCGCGATCGAGATCAACAGTCGTCCTTCGACGTCCGCCTCGCTCAATTGGCCAAGCATTTCGGCAAACGTCTGCGGTTTTACACACAGCAGCACCACGTCAGCCGCTTCAATGACTGCCGCATTGCTGTCGACCGCCGTGACGCCAAGATCATTCGCGGCAGACTGCGCCGCATCGGCCCAGGCATCGTGAACGGTTACTTCGGACGGCTGCACCAGCCCCGCCTCAAGAATGCCGCCAAGCAGCGCTCGTCCCATTTTTCCGCAGCCGATAATTCCCAATCGCATGAAGATGACTTAACGCGAAATGCACAGTTGTCGACCGGAAAGGCGGTGTTTAGGGGCGGCGCAGAAACAGGTTTAGCTAGATGGGCAGGATTTTTGTTCAGCACCGGGGCGGAAGCTGCGATGGTAGCGAGCTACCTGAACCGATTCCAACGAAGGTGATGGACAGAAAGACAAGCAGACAGCCGAGTTTATTTTTGCGCCGTCCCTTACTCTCTCCACCCATGAGCCCGCGCGCCCTGCCACTGCTGATCGTTCTCGCGCTTCTTGCCGGTGCGAGTTCCGCCAGCGCGCACCCGGCGCTGTATCATTACCTCGAAATCAATCTTCACCAACCCGGCCAGGTCACCGTCTACGTTACGGTGCACGCCCCGGAGTTGAGTGACGAAGTCGCGCCGCTCGAGGAGGACGTGTTCGGTGCCGAGTGGCTGGCGTCGCTCGACGACGCCACCATCGCCGGTTTGGTTGCCAATGCGGAGCGATTCGGTGACGAAAAATTCGCCTTCAGCTTCGGAGAACGCAGCGCCGAACTCGCTCTCGATTTTCCCGATGCCGATGTGATCCGTCTGCCCGCTGCCGACACCGAAGTGCCCGCCGGTTGCTTCAGTGGCGTCGCCAGCCTGGCGTATGCGCCGGGTGAAAATACGCTGACTCTGCAGTTCGCCGACACTGCCGATAAGCGTCTCATGCTGGTCATCAATCGGCCCGCCGCCTTTCCCGAAGTGTTCGACATCGAACCCGGCACTGCCCGCGAAATCCAACTGCCGCCCGCGCCGGAGATCCGCCGCTTCGCCTGGAGCAAGGCGCATGTATCAGCGATCGCCGCCGCGATCGTCGGGATAGCGGTGCTTCTGGTCATCCGGCGGCGAAGAACTTAAGCCCTCAAGGAGGGATGACATTACGGTCGTCCCCGTTGCGTTGGGAGTGTGGAGGGCCGCAACACCAGTCCGTCATCCGGCTCGTCCACTGGGAAGCTCAGGAATGAGCTTCCTCCTTGGGGCTCATCGCTTCGAAAGCGCTGCTCACCAAGTCGTGATGTTGTCGTCTTCGGTTTCGTCTTTGCCGTCGGGTCCGGGAGACCAGACGATGACGCCTTGAGGGATCGGAGTTTGATCTTTGGCCCAGTCGGGAGCGGGAATGCGGTCATCACTATTGATGTCAACGATCACGCGATAGTGATTGCCCCAGCTGTCAAAAAGCTCGCCGCCGCCGTTAACATTTACGACGACGCCATCCCTGTATCCGCTTCTGCCGTCACCTTTTGCTCTCTTTCCACTGAAAAAACTGATCCTTCGGGGATTCAAATCTTTGGCGGGCAAATTGCCGGCTCCCATGAGCACATCCATGAGAGCGTGGTTGGAATATTCCCAATCGAACTCACTTGCTTCCCAATTTTCTCGATCGATCGGGTATCTGCGGTTTTCGGTATAGTAGGTTTCGATGGCTTGCCTGATTTGCATCGCGTTATTTTTGTCCCGGGATGTAGGGGAATGGCGAGTTCTTTGAAAAACCAAAACCGAAAGAATAAAGGCGATCGCAACGAGGAGGCTGACTACGAGTATCCATACCGTGGGCCAGATGATTTTAGTCCATTTCGGTTCTTCGTCGTTCATCTCGAATATTTCATCCGCAACACCCCGAAACGCTCGGCTTGCCAGTGATTTGAAAGTTTATCATGCTGGCGAAATGAGAACGATATCGATTTTTGTTTGCCTGTTGCTAACTTCGTTAGCGATTCGCCTACCGCTGATGGCGCAGGAATTGCCGGAAGGGGTCACATTGCTGCGTGGTCCGTTGAACTCGGTGGTGATCGAAAAGGACGGCATGCGGACGGCCGTTTACGGTGCCGCCAGTGCCGGCGTCGACATGGTGTTGATGACCCACATGCGCCGAGACGCCACGGAGTTTGCTCGCAAGGCTGCGGGCGATAAAGGCGAGGTTGTCGCGCCGAAAGCGGTCGAAGCATTTCTCGCTGATCCATCGGTGCATTGGGACGCGTGGTGGGTGGACCGTTTTGACTACTACCAGCAGCAGGTGACCCGACTTCCGATCGCCGCGCTGCCAGTTTTCCAAGCGGTAGTGGAAGGGGATTCGGTCACTGGGCCGGGCGGTCTCGAATTCCAGATTCTGGAAACGCCGGGGCACACTCGTGAGGGGCTGACGTATCTCTGTGACCTCGGTGGCAAGAAGATTGCATTCAGCGGCGATTTGATTCTCGCCGGTGGTCGAGTGCCGGATCTGTACAGCTTTCAGGAAGCGATTCCGGAGGCTAAAATCGGCGGCTATCACGGCTACGGTGGCCGGCTTGGGCAATTGATCGACAGCCTTGAGAAACTTGCCGATGCTCAGCCGGATATCATCATTCCACTGCACGGTGAGCCGATATTTGAACCTCAGAAGGACATTGAGACCTTAATTGATCGCGTGCGTAAAATTTATGCCAACTATCTGTCTACCAATGCATTGAACTGGTATTTCAAAGAGGAAAGGCTGACCATTGCCGGTCGTCGGGTACTCGGAGCGGACGCCGAGGTCGAATTGATGGAATACAGCGAGCATGTCGACCTGCCGGACTGGTGCAAGCATCTGGGAACGACCAAACTGCTGCTCGCCGACGACGGCTCGGGCTTCGCGCTCGATGTCGGTGGCAAGCGGGCGTTTGAGGATCTGAAGCAGGCGATTGCGGACGGCATCATGACCAAGGTCGAAGGCATTTTTGTGACTCACACGCACAACGATCACACCGCGGCGGTGGCCGATGCGGCGCGCGAATTCGGCTGTCCGGTATACGCGGTCGCTGAGGTCGCCGACGTCTTGGAAAATCCCGGTGCGTGGTTTTTGCCGGGCATCTCTCCGAACGCGGTCGACGAAGTCACGGTGCTGGCCGACGGCGAGATCCTGGAGTGGAAAAACTTCAAGCTGACGGCGCAGTTTTTTCCCGGTCAGATGTGGAACCACGGCGCTCTGTTGGCGGAGCGGAAGGATCACGCGCCGGTGCTGTTCATGGGCGATTCGTTTTCGCCGTCAGGGATCGATGACTACTGTCTGATGAACCGCAATCTGATGCGCGAGGACAGCGGCTTTTTCCTGTGTTTCAAAAAGGTCCGCGAATTGCCCAAGGGTTCGTGGATGGTCAATCAGCACATCCCGCATCTGTTTCGTTTCACTGATGAGCGATTGGATCTGCTGGAGAAACGCTACGCCGAGCGGCGTGACATGATCGCTGAGCTGACGCCCTGGGATGATACAAATTTTGCTATCGATGAGCGTTGGGCGTCGTTTTATCCGTATGGGCAGGAGTTGTCTGCTGGATCGACGGCGCAGCTGGAGCTGAGGTTGTGGAATCACTCGCAACGGGCGCGGGAGTTTCGCGTTGCTGTGAATTTACCGAAAGGGATGTCGGGCGAGGTGGTGACGAAAACGGTGACAGTTGCTGCGCGGGAGCAGGGTAGCATGGTGTTTAAGTTTGAAGTCGCCGATGATATGGCTCCGGGCGTCAAAGTCATCACTGCAGACCTGGCCAGCGACGATTTCGATCTCAAGCAGTGGGCCGAAGCACTGGTGAAGGTCGGTGAAGAATAGCCAGTGCGTTGGAGTGTTATACTGGCGTCCCGCCAGTCCAAGCTGGACGGCCGGACTCGTCCACGGTTGACCGCCGGGACGGACGGTCTCACACTGATCGTCCAGCGTGGTCAATCGGTGCGCTGAAGTGTGATACTGGCGTCCCGCCAGTCCCAGCTGGACGGGCCGGACTCGTCCATGGTTGACCGCTGGGACGGACGGTCTCACACTGATCGTCCACTAAGCACCGTAGGCTGATCGCCTGTGGTCATAAGAGGCTGTCGAAGGCTGATGATAGAAATGAATCTATGATGCCTGAGAAGCCTGCATCAAGACCGTTCAGGATGCCTTCACTGATGTCTTTGCCAAGATTCCGATTGCGCTTCTTCTTTCGGTCCGGGCCTCCGCCAGCTTCCGACTTCTCCATTATTTTTTCCAACTCACCGGCATCGAGCCACACGGAATTCGTCGCACCGCAGTAGTCAATCTCGACGCCACGGTATTTGAAAACGAACATCGGCTGGCCGGACGCCGGTGAACACGGGAGATCACCGACGGCTTTCGGGATGCGGCTTCGCTGCCCGGGTTTCAGTTGCGAATGAGAGAACGGAGAGAGCTTGTCGTCGTTGATTTTTAGAAGCAGTCCGCCGCAGGTTGCACAAACCTGAGCATCAATAGCCTCGCCCTCGACCGCATAGAGTTCCGTCTGGTCGTGGGGACATTTCATCGCGTGTTTCGCTGCGCTAGGCTTTCACAGCAGCGGTCAATCCTGCGCGCATGGCATCGACGTCGGCTCTGCGGTTGAACCAGAACTCGAAGGCGAGGGCACCTTGCCAGAGGAGCATGGACAGGCCGTTGGCGGTGCGGGCGCCGGCGTCTTCGGCGTCGGCGATCAGGCGTGTGCGCGGCGGACTGTAGACCATGTCGTAAACCATCTGATGCGGCTGGATCAGGCGACGCGGTATAAGCTCGGCATCGGTGGGCTTCATGCCGAGTGAGGTGGCATTGACGATCAGGTCGACGTGATCCATCTGCCGGGCAAGAGCGTCTTCATCCCATGGGATGGCTTCGAGCCGGTCGACGGGGCCGGAGACGCGGGCGTCGTGGAAGAACTCGTCGAGCTCGGCGGCCAGCGACTGGGCTTTCTCGGCGGTGCGATTGACCAGCACGAGGCGTTCGCATCGCTCCATAGCGCACTGCACGGCGACGGCTCTCCCGGCACCTCCTCCGGCACCGAGGATCAGAATACGCAGGTCGCTGAGGTCGGCGGAAAAGCATTCGCGCACGGCACGTTCGAAGCCAGGGCCGTCAGTGCTGTGGCCGATGAGTTGCGCATTGTCCGCGTCGACCAGCACGGTGTTGACAGCTCCCGTGCGCCGGGCGACGTCGGTAAGGTCGTCCATGTGAGCAGCGATCTCGGTTTTGTGTGGGATGGTGACGTTGCTGCCGACGAAATTTTGCTTCGGCAGTTCGAGCAGAGCGTCTTTCAGCTCGTCGGGGCGAATGTGCAGGCGCACGTAGCTGGCATCGATGTCGGCCGCGTCGAGCGCGGGCTGATGCATCTGCGGCGACAGCGAGTGTGCGACGGGATCGCCGAACACGGACAAGCGTGCGGGTTTGTCGAGGCCTGCGGTGGCGCTCGACCAGTTTTTGAGATCGCTGAAGGTGTAGACTTCCGGTTCGGCCATGATCAAAGACTCTGCCGGAATGCGTCGATGCGCGCCACTACCTTTTCGCGACCGATGAGGCGCAGCATTGGAATCAGGTCAGCTCCGCTGGCGCTGCCGGTAGCGGCGACGCGGCAGGGCAGCATGAGAGCAACCATTTTCACGCCGAGACCACCAGCTGCTTCGACAATGGCGGCTTTGATGTCGTCATCGTTCCAATCGCTAACGGCGGCGAGGCTCGACGAGAGAGCTTCGAGCACGCTGTCGGCGTCGTCGCGTGAGCTGACTTTTGCGCCTGCCTCCGCTTCGACTTCAATTTCGTCGGCGAAAATGACACTGATCCACTTCGGAGCATCGCTGAGCACTTGGATGCGGGGCTGAACCAGTTCGAGGGCTGCGTCGATACGGTCGTCATCGACTGGAAGACCGGCTTGTTCGACAAACGGCATGGCGGCTTCGGCAAATGCAGTCGCGGGTAGAGCCTTGAGGTGCTCGGCATTCATCCACAGACACTTGTCGTAGTCGAAGCGGGAGTTGGATTGATTGATGCCGGGCAAATCAAAGGCTTCGACCAATTCTTCCATGCTGAACACTTCGCGGTCGTCCTTCGGCGACCAGCCGAGCAGAGCGAGGTAGTTGTTGACCGCTGCTGGCAGGAAGCCGTTGTCGCGGTAGTCACCGACGGCAGCGCCTTGATCGCGCTTGCTCATCTTCGAACCGTCGGCGTTGAGATTGAGCGGGACGTGCGCAAACACGGGCGGCGTCGCACCGAGAGCCTCGAACAAAGCAATGTGCTTGATGGTGTTGGTCAGGTGATCCATGCCGCGAATGACGTGGCTGATCTTCATTTCGATGTCGTCGACGACGTTGACGAAGTGAAAGATGAACGAGCCGTCGGGTCGACGGATCACCAGATCGGGGTTGGCTGCAACGTTCTCGCTTTTTTCCTCGTCCCACCGAGTCAGGCCTTGCTGGTGCAGGTTGACGGTCTGCGAACCGCAAACGGTGTCGTTGACGGTGATGTCGCGATCGGGCACGCGGAAGCGAATCGCACCGTCGTCTTCGTAAGCCAGGTCGGCGTCGGTGAGCTTGGTCAGGTAGCGTTCGTAGATCTCGCTGCGCTGACTTTGAAAATACGGTCCGTAGTCGCCGCCGGCGTCCGGGCCTTCATCCCAGGTCAGTCCGAGCCAGTTCATGCCATCGAAGATCGCCTGACAGGCTTCTGCGGTGTTGCGCGCGGCGTCAGTGTCCTCGACGCGAAGAACGAAGGTGCCGCCCTTGGCGCGGGCATACAGCCAGTTGTAGAGCGCGGTGCGGGCACCGCCGACGTGGAGGTAACCGGTGGGCGAGGGGGCAAAGCGGGTGCGGACGGGAGTGGCTTCGGACATGATGGTAATGAGGAGCAACAGAGATGCGCCACGGCGATGCGTGGGTCAAACGACTTTCGCGGTCTGTGACGTTGACCGGACGCTCGATCGCGGCCTAGGCTGCTGGCCATGAAAATCGCACCCTGGCTACAAATTCTGATCGGTCTCGCATTGGCGATCGTTGTCGGGGCGATCATCAATGTTACCTGCGCCGAGCCTGCGGGGGCGACGGTGCTGCTCAACGAGACCGGGCAGAAGTTCGCCGATCTCTTTGGCTACATCGGAGCGCTGTTCATTCAGGCGTTGAAAATGATCATCGTGCCGCTGATTTTTACCTCGGTGGTGGTCGGTATTGCCCGCTTGGGCAAAGCGGATGGCTTCGCCAGGCTTGGCTTGAAAACGCTCGGCTATTATGTGATGACCAGTTTCTTTGCGATCTTGATCGGCTTGAGTTTAGTCAATCTTTTCAAGCCGGGCCTGAAAGACGGTCAGCCGAACGCGGCGATCAAGGCGGTGATCGAAGCCAATACGGCGGATTTCGAATCGACGGTGAGCAAAAAGGTTGGAGATCAGGACACTCGGTCGTTGAATTCTGTATCGCAGATCTTTAAGCGGATGGTCCCGGAGAATATCTTCGCGGCGTTCTCCGACAACGGACAAATGCTCGCGCTGATCACGGTAAGTCTGCTGACGGGGTTCGGGCTGATCTTTGTTGGCGATGCGGCACGTAAGGCGGTGTTACCGTTTTTTGAAGGGATCAACGAGTTGACCTTGTTGATCACCAACTGGGTGATGGTGCTGGCGCCGATCGGGGTGTTCGGACTGGTCGCGCAGACCGTGGCGCAGACCGGTTTCGGTATGTTTGCCCTGTTGGCGAAATATTTCTGTGTCGTGATGCTAGCCCTCGCTATACATCTGCTCGTGGTCCTACCCGCGATCCTCTTTGTTCTCGGTAGAGTGAAACCGTGGAAGCATTTCCATGCGATGCGCAACGCCATGCTGACGGCGTTCTCGACATCATCGTCCTCGGCAACTTTGCCAGTGACCATGCGCGGCGTGCGCGAAAATTCCGGCGTTTCAGAGCGAGTTACCAGTTTTACGCTGCCGCTCGGAGCGACCGTTAACATGGATGGCACAGCGCTTTACGAATGTGTCGCCGTGATGTTCGTTGCGCAGGTTCTCGGCTACGATTTGAGCTTTGCGATGCAATTTCAGGTGGTCACCCTGGCCCTGTTAACCAGCATCGGAGTCGCCGGCGTGCCATCAGCGAGCCTGGTGGCGATCATTATCATCGTTAACGCAGTTGGCCTCGAGAATTCTGCCGCAGTGATCGGTTTGCTCCTCGCGGTCGACCGACTGCTCGACATGTCGAGGACCGTGGTAAACATCTTCAGCGATTCATGCGCTGCGGTCGTGATCGCACGATCGGAAGGCGAAGAGACGAAGCTTGCTTAGCGATCCGTCAGTGCGGCGCTTTGTAAGCTGCTACTGGCGCTTCGCCAATTGCAGTTGGACGGTGAGACTCGTCCAGGGTTGACCCTCGTGCTTGTCGGTCGAAGCCTTGGCGTAGACTGGGCGGCGGTATCACGTTGGCTCGTCCAGCATGATCGGCTAGCAGTCCGTCAAAATGGAAATGAACGATCCAATTGACGCCAGCTGTCGTTGCGACGTTGACCGCCGACTGAAGCGATCAGGAAGCGCGGCGATGCTTTTTATTGCGTGCGTGCCAGGAGGCTTCGGTTTGGCGAAGCAAGCCTGCCAGAAACAGCGTCCCGCCATCGGTGACGGTGTCGCCGCGAATGGCGGAACGAACGTCGGACACGTAGGCCGGTGGGGTCAGTCGTTTTTCACGTACTTTTTGTGCGCGGCAAGAATACATAGAGCAACTTTAGTAAAACGTTGGGGATTCTAATCATAACCAATTCGGTTACGAACGGCCCAATATTCACTTATTTTCTAAATATCGCAATTCAAAATTGCGGCGCGGATCAGTATTTAAAAAAACCTCTGGCACACGCGCTCGTCTGGCGGGCCAATTCTTCAATGGAAATTGCACGTAATTCCGCAATGAAATCGGCGCTATGCCTTGTATATGCTGGTTCACAGCGTTTTCCGCGCATCGGCACTGGTGCCAGATAAGGCGCGTCGGTCTCGACCATAAATTTTTCATCAGGCACGGCCATAGCGCTGTCCTGAACGAGTTTCGCATTTTTGAAAGTAACGACTCCGGTGAAGGATACCAGAAAACCTAAGCTAATGAGCTCTTCGGTCTGCTGCGGTGATCCGGTCCAACAATGAAAGACTGCGCGGACTTTACCGGCGTAGTCGCGCATCACAGCTAACAGATCATCATAAGACTCACGCTGATGAATGACGACCGGCATGTCGGTGCGTTGAGCGAGATCGAGTTGCCGACGAAAAATATTGTCCTGCAATTTTTTCCACTGATCATCACTGCTACCGTCCTGTGGCGGATGGTAGTAGTCGAGTCCGATCTCTCCGAGGGCGACCACTTTCGGGTGCTTCATCCAAGTCTCGATTTGATCGAGCCACTCATCGTTGGACGGGTCGACTTCGTGAGCCGAAGTGGGATGAATACCAACCGTGGCAAAAACGGAATCGTGGGTCTCGGCGAGTTCGATGTTTTTTGCGCTATCGACGAGATCGGTGCCAATCGTAATCAGCTCGGTCACGCCGGCTTCGTGAGCACGAGCAACGAGATCGGCGGTCGAGATGTCATCGAAGCCGTGCGACGCAAGATGGCAATGGGTGTCGACTAACATTTTACCACTCGATAACCGCACTGGCCCAAGTCAGCCCGGCACCGAAGGCGACCATGAGGATGACGTCACCGCGCTGAATTTTACCTTCACGGTGTGCTTCGTCGAGCGCGATAGCGACCGCGGCGGCAGAGGTGTTGCCATATTTATCGAGATTGACGAACACCTGCTCGCGTCCGATGTCGAGACGTTCGGCGATGGCATCGATGATGCGCAAGTTGGCCTGATGCGGGATAACCAGTTTGATGTCGCTAAGTTTGAGGCCAGCTTTTTCGACGGAACGCTCGGCAGCCCGACGCATGGCGTTGACGGCGTGCTTAAAAACTTCGCGTCCCTGCATTTGCAGTGCGGCCAGCCCGTCTCCAACGTTATCAATGGTGATCGGGCAGGCAGCGCCACCACCGGGGATGTTTAGCAGTTCGGTTTGCTCGCCGTCGGTGCCGAGATGGGTGGCCAGCACGCGACCGCCATCGGTCTCGTGAGAAGGCATCAGCACAGCCGCACCAGCGCCGTCGCCGAATAGTACGCAGGTGTTGCGATCTTTCCAATTTACGAAGGCACTGAGCTTTTCGGCGCCGATGATCAGTGCATTCTGGATCGCGCCACAGGCGATACCGTGACTGGCGACTTCGAGAGCGTAGAGGAAACCGGAGCAGGCAGCTGAAATGTCGAAGGCGACGGCATGAGTGGCACCCAGTTGGCGCTGCACGTAGCAGGCGGTCGCGGGAGTCAGAGTGTCCGGGGTAATCGTAGCGACGATGATCAGGTTGATTTGTTCCGGTTTGAGACCCGCCTGATCGAGTGCTTCCCGAGCGGCGTTTGTAGCTAAGTGGCTAGTGTGCTGCCCTTCTGCGGCGATGCGGCGAGCGCGGATGCCAGTGCGCGATACGATCCATTCGTCGTTAGTGTCGACCAGTTCCTCGAGGTCCTTGTTGGTGACGATTTTCTCCGGCACATAGCTGCCGGTTCCGGCGATGCGGACAGGGCGCGCCTGAACCGGGCGGGTCTCGGCTTCGGTGGTGGATTCTTGACTTTGGCTCATCATGTTCAGTCCGTTGCCTGATGCTTGGCGATTTCTTCTTCGATATGAGGGTTCACTTCCTGACGAACGGCATCGGCCGCAACCCGAATGGCGTTTTTCACCGCACGCTCGGAACTGGAGCCGTGGGCAATGATCACGGTTCCGTTGACGCCGAGCAGGGGGCTACCGCCGTAAGTCTCGTAGCTGCCGCGTGCCATGGTGGCCTTAAAAGCGCCCTTGGAGAGCATCGCTCCGAGCTGGCGGATGGCGGAGTTCATGATCTCATTCTTCAACCACTTGAACATGATCTTGGCAGTCGCTTCGCAGGTCTTCAGCATAACGTTGCCAGTGAAACCGTCACAGACGACGACATCGAGTTCGGTTTCAAAAAGGTCATGGCCCTCGACATTGCCACAGAAATTCAATGAACTTGCCTTGAGGCGTTCGAATACTTCCTTGGTCAGCTCGCTACCTTTTTCGTCTTCGACTCCGACTGACATCAGTCCGACGACCGGCCTTTCTTTACCTTGCATGTGCCGTGCGTAAGTGCTGCCCATGATGGCGTACTGCACGAGGTGGCTCGCTTTGGCGTCGACGTTGGCGCCGGCATCGAGGATGTAGCAGGGACCGTGCTCATTCGGGATGGGGGAGGCAATCCCTGAGCGCTCGACCCCCTTGAGGTTGCGCAATTTGATCGCCGCTGCTGCAACCACGGCGCCGGTGTTACCGGCACTGACCAATGCGTCGCAGTCGCCGGCCTTGACCAGATCGCAACCGATACTGATCGAGGACTTCTTCTTAGTGCGAATTGCCTTAACCGCGGACTCGCCCATGCCAATGACTTCGTCGGCGTGGCAGATGCTCATACGGCGATCGTGAAAGCCGATTTTGTCGACTTCAGCTTTGACGAGCGCCTCGTCTCCGACGAGGACCAGCTTTTCGATGAAATCGAATTCCGCGAGGGCATCACGTGCTCCGAGGACCACACACTCGGGGGCATGGTCGCCGCCCATGGCATCTACCGCTATTCTCACGTGTAAAAAAGTATTTAAGATCCGTTACGAATCGACGAACCGAGCCCCTTTTTCGGCCAGTCACTGACTTACTGCAAGAACGAAAAGTCGGAAACAAAAAAGCCACCCGCGAAGGGTGGCTTTCAAAATTGTAGGTTGTTCGCTAAATCGATCTAGAATTCGTCGACAGTGAGCACCTGGCGATCCTTGTAGTGACCGCAGGAAGGGCACGCGATGTGTGACGGAACGGAGCTGCCACATTCGGGGCACGGGCGGAATTTCGCTGCTCTAAAGCGACCGCTAGCGCGACGAAGGCGCTTTTTCATTTTGGAGGTTCTGCGTTTGGGAACGGCCATGACTTGAAATTGGTAGGGTGTGGTGCGCTTTGCGCGATGAGAAAGAGGGATTAACGACGCTTTCCGAGATTTGTCAACGGTCCGAATCACTGAGTTTGTCGAGCGCGCTCCATTGCGAGGGCGGCTCGGCATTTTTCTCGTCATCACCGTCGTTGTTGGCAGCGGGCGTTTCGAATTGCTGCGATCCCGCCTGCGGACAGACGCGATCCTGATCGTCACCGTCATCACAGTGCGGATAATTTGGCAATGCGAGAAGTAAATCTTCCCGAAGCAGTTGCTCGAGCTCGATGACTGAGGCGTTTTCGAGATCTTCTTCCAAGCCGAAATCGGAGGAGTAGTCTTCCAGCTTGAGGGTATAGGCAAATTCTTCGAGGCAGCGGACACAGCGCAATTTCATTGGCGCCTCGAGCACTCCAGACAGGATGACACCCTCGTTGTCAGCTTGGATGTGGAGATCATAGCTGACGTGTCCGGCGGGTTGTATGCTGTCCGTCGAATCAAGCTCGAATATGTCGCGCTCGAATTTGCCGGTGAGCGCAATGCCTTCGGCGGGAAGTTCACTGAGTCGAATTTTCATTGGGAAAAGGCGAAATTGGGGGGAGCGGGGCCGCTGAAGCCACGATCAGAGGCGTTCGGAAAGAGCTTTGGCGGTCGCTTCGGGAACCAGTGGGGCGATATCGCCCTTGTGCTTGGCGATCTCCTTGATGATCCGCGAGCTCAGGTAGATGTTCTCCAGACTCGGCATCAGGAAGATGGTTTCAATGTCGGGCCGGAGTTGGCGGTTGGCGAGCGCCATTTGGAATTCGTACTCGAAGTCCGAAACGGCGCGTAGACCTCGGACCACGGCGCTGGCGTTGCTGGCAACGGCAAAATCGACCAGTAGGCCCTCGAAGCTGGCCACCGAGACATTCTTCAGGTGAGCCGTCGACGCGCAAATCATGGCCACGCGTTCTTCGGTGGAAAAAAGCGCCTGCTTGCTGATATTCTCTGCGACAGCAACGACGATTTCGTCGCACAGACTGGCGGCACGTTCGATCACATCGATGTGGCCGTTGTGTGGCGGATCAAAGCTGCCTGGATAAATTGCCCGATGCATGACGTAAAACGCGCTACCATACTCTTGGCAGCCTTGCTACAAAAGCATTCAATAAGATAATACTCGCGTTACAGCCTTCCCCCGATTCGTCATGGCCAAACTCGACGCAGAATTGCTGCTCCATGCTTACGGTTCAGGCCTGTTTCCGATGGCGCTCGATGGTGATGAATACGATGACAGTGATGCCGATGCCGAAGAAACAGCCGAACGCTCCGAGATCGGTTGGTTTTCGCCTGATCCCCGGGGAGTGATCCCGCTCGATGAGTTTCACATCCCGCGCGGCCTCAAGAGGGTGCTGCGCAAAAAGCCTTTCGAAATGCGCGTCAACGGTGACTTCGCAGCAGTGATCGACGGCTGTGCCGATCGCAGTGAAACCTGGATCAGCGCTGATATTCGTAACAGCTATGTCGAACTGCACGAGCGAGGTTTTGCGCATTCGGTCGAGTCGTGGCTCGACGGCAAGCTGGTTGGAGGGCTGTATGGAGTGTCTCTGGCTGGCGCGTTTTTTGGGGAGTCCATGTTCAGCCTCGTGCCCGAAGCCTCTAAAGTAGCGCTGGTGGCGCTAGTCGAACGCATGCGAGAGCGCGGGTTCATTTTACTGGATACCCAGTGGAGCAACGATCATCTCACTCAGTTCGGTTGCCGCGAAATCCCGAGGGATGACTATCTGGCGCAACTCACTGAGGCGCTGCTACTGCCGGTCAGCTTTGTCGACGAGTAATCGGCGTAGTCTAACAAGCTACGAATGCTCGTTGTCTAATACCAAGCGGAGAGATTAGCCGGCTTCGCAGCGGAGAATGCGTGTTTGGGCTTTCGCCCCAGTCGGGGAGTTGTGCGAAAGGTTGTCAGAATCTGGAAGCTGTTCTAGATCTCTGCTCCAGATTCCCCAGACAGTCAGTCTGTGGAAATTGCCAGTGCTGCCGATGGATACCACTTACATTCTTGTTCCCTCACTACTCATCCTCGTGGTTTTGGCGGCGGTCTGGCTTGACCGATTCAGAGTTCCGGTGATCCTTGTCGCGTTGGGTGCGGGCATCATGTTCGGAAGCGATGTCCTGAACCTGTGGCATTTCGATGACGTCTCGCTGACCAAGAAAGTCGCCAACATCGCCTTGGTATTCATCCTTTTCCAAGGAGGCTTCGCGACCAAGCGTGACAATTTCCGGTCGGTGGCGCTGGTCGCCGGAGGGCTGGCAACCTGGGGAGTCGTTCTCACGGCCGCAGTCACTTTCGCCTGTCTGAAATGGGGCCTCGGCTGGGGCTTCGAGAAGTCGCTGCTATTGGCGGTCATCATTTCGTCGACCGACGCGGCGGCAATTTTCTCGATTCTGCGCCGTCAATCGCTGTCGCCCAAATTGTCATCGACCCTGGAAATCGAGAGCGCGGCGAATGACCCGATGGCAATCCTGATAACTGCCGCTGCAGTGACTGTGGTGGCGACAGGCGATCTCCATGGGGGCGAAATGGTCGGGCAATTTTTTTGGAAATTCACGGTGGGTCCAGTGATCGGTTGGCTTTCTGCGCGCGGGGCCATCGCGCTTTTCAACCGGCTTCATCCGCAGGATCGGGGCTATTACTATGTATTGCTTCTGGGAGTGGTGCTGTTGACCTACGGCATCACCGAGCTTTGTCAGGCCAGCGGCATGTTAGGAGTTTTCACCACTGGTTTCGTGATGGGAAACAGCCACTTTATCTACAAACAAGGTGTGCGGAATTTTTCCGCGGCGCTGGCAACCATCGCCAACATAGGAGTTTTCGTACTGATGGGATTGTTGGTATTTCCCCACCGCTGGGCGAACCTATGGTTGGACGGACTGGTGTTATTCGCAGTTATCACGCTGGTGTCCCGCCCAGTCGCGGTCTGGCTCGGGACCTTGGGAATGAAGGTCAGTCAGAGGGACAAGCTTTTCATCAGTTGGTCAGGCTTGCGTGGTGCGGTGCCCATCATCCTGGCCACGTATCCCCTGGCCGCAGGTATGGATGTCGGCGAGGACGTGTTCAATTTGGTGTTCTTCGCGGTAATTCTGTCGGTGCTGGTCCAGGGGTCCACGCTCGGATTGGTCGCGCGCTGGCTGAAGCTGTCTACGCCGTCGCGACCGATGCCCCGCTACGGCTTGGAACTGATGACGATGGCCAAAAGTGATTTGGACTTGGTGGTAGTGGATTTGCCGGGACCGCCGCGCGCAGACGGTCCACGCATCCGCGACCTTGAGTTTCCGCCGGGTGCCGCCATCACACTGATCCTCCGCGACAACCAGGTCATCATTCCGAAAGGGAACACACGCCTGAACGGCTGGGACCAGGTGACCGTGCTCGCACGCGCGATTGATGAGCCGAAGGTCCGGGAGGCGCTACTGGATAAATTTCAGTAATTGACGAGTGGGTAGGACAAGATGGCGATAGCGATGGCGACATCCCGCCGTTGTGCTTCTCTTGCCCGTATCCATTCTCCTGCCATGAGTTTGCCTATTCTTGGCGCTACGGATTACTCACCAGTCTCCTCCAGGATGGCAGATGCAGCGGCGGCAGTGGCGGTAAAATTGGGTGCCAAACTGATGCTCGTCCATGTTACCGAGGACGCACATTCCGAACGTGCGGGTGACAGGCAGGTAGCGGCACGACTTCGGTCGGATGTGATCTGCATCGGCACCCGCAGCCGATCCGCTCTGGCAAAATCGTTGCTCCCGTCGACCACCCGCGAGTTGCTGGAAGGAAGTGACATTCCGGTGTTTTTGGTACGAACGCCGCTTTGAGTTTTGCGGAGTTCCAGGTCAACGCTTGATGCCCTATTTCTAATGCCCAAATTGGAAGGATCGAAGTTCGTTTCACCGAACTGATTAAAACCCTGCCAATGGTCGTGCGCGGCCTGGCATTGATCCGTAACTTCACGCTTTCGTCTACGTCATCACGACAGCGTTGCGGTGCTGGACTTTATCCGTGTGGAAGCGTTAAGTTCGGAACTTTATGGCTGCTACCGACTCTGAAAAACCGTCCGCTGATCTGCAGCAGGATGACGTTGCTGCGATCGACGAACTGCGGCGGGTCTATCAAGAGTTATGTACTGAACTGGGAAAGATCATCGTCGGGCAGGAGTCAGTGATCGAACAGTTGGCGATCTGCCTGTTTGGTCGCGGTCACGCGCTGCTGATGGGGGTGCCGGGACTGGCGAAAACGCTTTTGGTCAGTCGCCTGGCGGAGACCATGGACCTGTCGTTTAGCCGCATTCAATTCACGCCGGATCTGATGCCGATGGACATCACGGGAACGGAAATTTTGCAGGAAGGGCAGACAGGTAGACGGGAGTTTGAATTCGTCACCGGGCCGGTATTTGCCAATATCGTGCTCGCGGATGAGATCAATCGGGCGCCCTCGAAGACGCAGGCGGCGATGCTCGAGGCGATGCAGGAGCATAAAGTGACGGTGACGGGCCAGTCGTATCCGCTCAAGCCGCCGTTCTTCGTGTTGGCGACCCAGAACCCGATTGAGCAGGAGGGCACGTATCCGCTGCCGGAGGCGCAACTGGATCGATTCATGTTCATGATCGAAGTGAACTACCCGGATCGGGCTGAGGAAATTGCCATCGCCAGAACGACGACCGGTGCGACTTTGCCGGAGCTCCGGCATGTGCTCGACGGTGAAAAGGTGCAGCGCTACCAGGAGCTGGTGCGTCGTTTACCAGTGCCGGATCATATTTACGAGTTCGCAGTGGATTTGGTGCGTCGCACGCGACCTGACAGTGACGAGTCGCCGCAATGGCTGAGGCCGCTGGTCGGCTGGGGTGCCGGGCCGCGAGCCGTGCAGTATCTCATTCTGGGTGCGAAAGCTCGCGCCGCGCTGCACGGCAGCTACATGGTGCGCATGGAGGACGTCGAAGCTGTCGCTGAGCCGGTGCTGATTCACCGGGTAATCACGACCTTTGCCGCGGAGTCAGAGGGCGTCAGCAGCCGCGAGGTAGTGCAGCGTCTGGTCGAAGAACTCCGCAACGAAGACTGATGTTCAAACAGATTAAAACTGCCCCAGCAGAGGCCGATATCGACGGAGAGGATCGTGGGATGGCTTTTCAAGCCGTCCCGAACGTCGTGTGGCATGTCTACCGCCCCAAGCCAAACGAATCAAGGCCACCATACGCTACGTCATTTTCCGCCAACGCAATGGGAACGGGATGCAATCCCATCCTACTCTCTCGTTTCGCAAGCTTAGCTTTGGCCGAATGCTAGAAGACTAGCGAGACAATTTTACCCCTTCGACACAGCGCCGTGGCCGAATCTTCCACTCACAGCAAGCACGACTTCGTGGATCCGGCGGTAATTTCGCGACTCGCGGGGCTGCCCTTGTTCGCTCGGCGGGCTATGTTGGGAAATGTTGCCGGGCGACATCGCAGTCCGGTGCGCGGTTCGAGCCTCGAGTTTGCTCAGTATCGAAAATACGTTCCCGGAGACGACACTCGCCGACTCGACTGGCGGGCCTGGGGGCGCAGCGATCGCTTTTACATCAAGGAATTTGAGGCCGATACCAACCTGCGCCTGTGCCTAATCGTCGACACCAGTGGCTCCATGGCCTATGCGCCGGAGGAAGGCGCGGCGAGTAAGTTAGATTTCGCGAGGAAATGCGCTGCCTCATTGGCTTTTCTTGCTGCTCGTCAAGGGGATGCAGTAGGTTTTTACGCGGCAGGACAGGGCTTTCATCGGGAGGTGCCACCGAAGCGCAACGCGGCCCATTTGCGGATTATCCTCGATGAACTTGGAGCGATGCAGGCCAGTGGTGAAACTGGCCTGGCCGACGCGCTGCACGAGGCGGCCGAGCGTGTCCCGCAGCGGGCACTGATCGTGGTGATCTCAGATCTGTTCGTGCAACCGAATACGCTGAGCAGCGCATTCCAACATCTTCGCTTCCGAAAACACGACGTCGCGGTGCTGCATTTGCTCGAGGATCATGAACTCGATTTCGACTTCGATCGACCTACGCGCTTTGTCGACCTCGAAGGCGGTTCACCAATGCTGGTCGATCCATCGATCATTGGTCCGCAGTATGCCAAGGCCTTGCAGCAATACCTCACCGATATCGACGGATTGGTGCGCGATTCCGGCGTCGACTATCACCGGGTAAGAATTCAAGAAGACTACGCTTCGGTCCTAGCTCGATTTCTTTTGAACCGCACGCCCAAACGAGTGCGTCGCTAGACTTATAGGCGATGAGTTTTCAAAACTTGCCATGGCTGTTGTGGACGCTGCCGCTGCTCGCGCTGCCGGTGGTGATCCACCTGATCAACCGCTACCGACATCGCACCGTAAAGTGGGCGGCGATGATGTTCCTGCTCGACGCCAAGCGCATGACCAGTGGTATGGCGCGGCTGCGTCAGATCATGATTCTGACGATGCGAACGCTGGCGGTGGCGGGTCTGATTTTTGCGGTGGCTCGGCCGTTGGCGAGCGGTTGGTTGGGCTCCGCGGCAGGCAGCGCTCCGGATACTGTGATCATACTGCTCGATCGTTCGGCAAGCATGGAGCAGAAAAATCCTCAGACTGGCGAATCGAAACGCACGGCAGCGTTGGCGAAGTTGTCGGAGTTTCTCGGACGGGCAAACGCCGCTACGCAACTGGTGCTGATCGAGAGTGGAGGAAATATCGCTCGGGAAATCGATTCGGTCGCCGCTCTGTCGGCCTTGCCTGAGACTTCGGCGACGGCAGGGTCGGCGGACGTTCCCGCTATGCTGCAGGCGGCGCTCGACTACGCGACGGACAATCAAACGGGACGCACCGACATCTGGCTGTGCTCGGACCTGCGTGCCAACGATTGGCAGGCAAAGAGCGGTCGGTGGGAAGCCTTGCGGTCGGCGTTCGCCGAGCGTGAGACGCTGCGCTTTTACCTGCTCAATTACGACGAAATCGCTGCCGACAATCTCGCGGTGAGCATCGATCGCGTCAATCGCCGCGAATCGACGGACGCCGTTGAACTGACGATTGATCTACGCGTGACACGGGCGGCTCAGTTGGAGGGGCAAATGCCGGAACGCCAGATCAGCCTCGGCTTCGTCATCAACGGTTCGCGTTCGGTTCACGAAGTGACGCTGAGCGAGGAGCAGTCGGAGTTTTTGTTGCAGGGCTACGCGATTCCCATCGATGCCAGCAGCCGCGAAGGTTGGGGATCGGTAGAATTGTCGAACGACGCTAACACCTTGGACAATGTCATGTATTTCGTGTTCTCCGAGGCGGCGCTGCGCAAGACCACGCTGGTCAGCGACGACCCGGCGACGACCAAGCCACTCAGCGCGGCGGCTGGAGCAACGGCGGATGCGGCGTTTGAATATCAGACAGAAATCGTCGATTCGACCGCGGCGGGAGTGGCGTCGATTGACTGGGACGGTTCGGCGATGCTCATCTGGCAGGCGGACGTGCCCGAAGCTGACAGTGTCGTGGGTCGGCAATTGCAGGACTTCGTCGACGCCGGAAAAACGCTTTTGTTCTTTCCTCCGCAAAGCGCCAACGAAGCCATCGTGGCGGACCCGGCCTTCGGCTTGGAGTGGGGTCAGTGGCGCGAAGCGGCGGATGAGAGCGGCGCGACAATCTCAACCTGGCGACGCGACAGTGATCTGACAGCTGACACCCAGGATGGCAGTGCGTTACCGTTCGGTGAAATTCGCACTTATCAGTGGCGGGAATACTCGCTGGGCAGCGATCCCACCATATTAGCCAAGTTGGCAAGTTCCGGAGCCGCAATTTTGTCGCGAAGCGTGAACGTCAGTCGAGCCGACGAGGGCGGCGTCTACGTTTTTGGCACGCTTCCACAGGCCAGTCATTCAAATCTCGCTCGCGATGGTGTGGTGCTGTTCGCCATGCTGCATCGAGCCCTAGAACGCGGCGCTGAATCTCTCGCCGGCGGTAACCTACGGACCTGTGCGCCCGATGCGCTGCCGAGTTCGATCGCCTGGCAGCCTGTGACAACATGGGGCGATGCCGGTATGGCGAGCACCAGTGAGTTCGGACTTCTACCGGGCATTTTCTCCGACGGCGATGATGAGCCCCAGATGATCGCGCTCAACCGAGCCTTGCAGGAGGACTCGACCACTACGGTCGACGAAGTCGAGTTGGCAATGCTGTTCGCTGGGCTCGACTTTGAGAGCATCACCCTCAGCGTTGATGATCGCCGCTCACTGGTCAGCGAAATTTGGCGCGCGTTCATGATAGCCATGGCGGTGGCAATGATCGCCGAAGCCCTGCTCTGCCTGCCGCCGGCAAAGAAACCAACCGCAACGACTGCGCAGCCACGGGCGTCTAAGTCATGAAGGTCAGTCAATCGCTCAGCTTCGACTGGTCGCCTGCGATGGTGATTTTCGGCAGCATCGCGGTACTTCTGACGGTAGTGCTCGGGGTCATCGCATGGCGACGCAGTGGCTACAAAAAGCGCACCGCATTGCTTGAATTCCTGCGCCTGCTCATCGTCGCAATGGTCGCGGTGACCTTGCTCAAACCTGAGTGGCGCGAGCTGTTTGAGCCTAATCAAAAGCCGTCACTGGTCATCCTTCACGATCATTCGAACAGCATGACGACTGAGGACGTGATTGATCCGTCGGCCCCTGCCAAAGCGCCAATCAGTCGGGCGGTGGCGATGGCCGGGTTTCTCAATCCCGATGCCTGGTCCGGTGTCGAAGATCGTCTCGACATCGTTTTCGAACCGTTTTCCTCAGCTCTCGAACCGGCTGAATCTGCCAGCGATCTCAATGCGGCACTGGATGGCCTTTTAGACGCCCATCCCAATCTGAGCGGCGTGGTCTTGCTCAGTGACGGCGATTGGAATGTCGGCGACCCTCCGGCTCGGTCCGCTGCGTCGCTGGGAGTGCGCAAAGTCCCGGTGTTTGCCGTGCCGGTCGGTAGCGAGACACGCCTTCCCGATATCGAACTGCTCAGTTTGGACGCACCGACGTTCGGCGTGGTCGGCAAACCACTGCGCATCCCTTTTGCGATCGAAAGCGCACTCAGCGAAGAGTGGATCACCAGTGTTGAACTGACCACTTCCAGTGGGGAAACGCTGAGCCAGCAGGTTGTCGTGCCGCCGATGGGTAGACTCGACGACACCCTGACATGGCACCCACAAAACGCCGGTGATGCCACGCTGACTCTAACCGTGCCGACCGCTCCCGGCGAATTCAACACCGCCAACAATGTTCTCGAAGCGCCTATCGAAATTCGCGACGAGCAACTCAAGGTGCTGGTCATCGAATCGTTTCCACGCTGGGAGTATCGCTACCTGCGCAATGCCCTCGAACGCGATCCGGGAGTCGAGGTGAATTGCCTGCTGTTTCATCCCGATCTCGAATCGCTCGGCGGTGGGCGCGGTTATTTGAAAGAGTTCCCCGGTGAAGATGAGTTGGCCAGTTATGACGTCATCGTGCTCGGCGATGTCGGCATTGGCGAAGGTCAACTAAGCGCCGATGAGTGTGCAGAGATTCGGCGCATGGTGCAAAGCCAGGCAGCAGGCTTGGTGTTCCTGCCAGGGTTTCGTGGCGGTCATTCGTCGCTCATCGGCACCGCGCTTGGCGAGTTGTATCCGGTAGTGCTCGATGAAGCGCAGCCACGCGGTTGGGGATCACCGGTGCCGGGACAATTTCAACTGACCGAAGCCGGCACCGCCAGCTTGCTGACCCGGCTTGAGGAAGGCGACACCGCCAATCAGCGCATCTGGGAAAATCTGCCTGGCTTTCAATGGTATGCCGCCGCGACCCGCCCCAAAGCCGGCAGTGAAGTTCTTGCCACCCACAGTTCGGAGTCGAGCCGTTTCGGTCGCGTGCCTCTGATCGTGACGCGCACCTTCGGTACCGGAAAAATTTTGTTCATGGGAACCGACGGTGCCTGGCGCTGGCGCAAAGGTGTTGAGGATAAGTATCACTATCGCTTCTGGGGCCAGGTCGCGCGCTGGATGGCGTATCAACGCAGCATGTCGGAAGGCGAGTTGCTGCGCTTGTTCTACTCGCCAGATCGCCCCAAAGCTGGCGGAGTCGTCACCCTGAATGCCAACGCGATCAGCGCCGGTGGCGAGCCATTGCAGCGTGCCACGGTCATCGCCCAATTGGTGTCTCCGTCAGGAAAAACCCAATCGCTGCGCCTGGCTTCGGCAGGCGGTGAGGCGTGGGGCCTGTTCAGTGGAAACTTCACACCCCTGGAGGGCGGCAGCTACCAAGTCATCCTGACCTGTTCGGAAACGGCGGCGAGCCTCGAGACGAGTCTCTCAGTTCAGGGGGCAAGCCGCGAAAAAATCGGCCAACCGGTGCGCCGCGACGTCCTCGAAGAAATCGCCAGACTCAGCGGCGGCCAAATGATGCCCGGCGTCGATGTCGAAGCAGTGGTCGCCGCCGTGTCGGCCCTTCCCGATCCCGAACCGCGCGAACGCCGCCTGCCGATCTGGAGTCACTCTGCGTGGGCGGGTTTGGTTTTGCTGCTGTTAGGTGTATTTTGGACGGGACGCAAGCTGGCTGGAGTGATCTAATCTCCTGACACTCCAGTATTTGTCTTATCGATTTGATGAAACCGACGAACCATCCCAGCCAGACGCCGCGCGATTCCGCGGCGTTGGATTTGCCGGATGGCTTGCGCAAGCGGCTCGAGCAATTTCGCCGACGCCTTTGGTATGTGAAGCTGCTCGAAGGCGCCCTGGCGGCTGCGTTCGGCTTGTTGCTTTCGTATCTACTGGTGTTCGGGTTGGATCGCTTTTACGAAACGCCCCAAGGATTGCGGGTCGTGATTTTGATCGCCGGCGCGGCCGGACTGGGAATCTGGTTTCCGCTGAAATGCCATCGATGGATCTGGCGGCAGCGCCAGCTCGAACAGGTGGCGCGTTTGCTCAGGCATCGCTATCCACGGCTCGGCGATGAACTACTCGGCATCGTCGAGTTGGCTCGCGATGGTCAACACGGTGATTTCGGTCGTAGTGAAAAGCTGGTGCGAGCGGCGATGGCTCAAGTCGACGATCGCGTCCGCGAACGCGATCTCTCCGATGGAGTGCCCGATCCCCGGCATCGCCGCTGGGGTTGGGCGGCTCTTTCAGTGGCGGCGTTGGCACTGGCCGCGATGATTGTCGTGCCCGCCGCCGGAAAAAATGCGTTGGCACGCTGGCTGATGCCGTGGCAGTCGACCGAGCGCTACACGTTTGCTCAGCTCAGCGAGATGGAAAAGGCTCGGGTCGTTCCCGAGGCTGAACCGTTCGACGTGCGCGCCGTGCTCAGTGAGGCGACGCGCTGGAAACCGGGGGATGCCTCGCTGCAATATGGCGAGCAGTCGCGGCAAAATTCCGAGCGCAGTGAGGTTGGAGACTATGCCTTTACCGTGCCTCCGCAAACCGAAGCAGGAGAATTAAAACTGAAAGTCGGTGACGCGCGGCACAACATCAATGTCACACCGAAGCCTCGACCGGAACTGAAAACTTTGAGCGCGTCGCTGCGGTTGCCAGATTACTTGCGCTACGACTACGATCCGGAGATCGAGGTGCGCGGTGCCGTGGTGTCGATCGTCAAAGGGTCCCAGGCTAGTTTTTCAGCGACCGCAAGCCGCGACCTGGCTGAGGCAACCGTCGATGGCTATTCGGTTGAAGTCGATGGCGCAACCTTAACCACGGCACCGCAACAAATCGTCGAATCGAGCGAACGGAAGTTTTATTGGCGCGACCGGGACGGCTTGGAGCCCAAGCAGGCGCTGAAGGTCCGAGTCGAGGCGGTTGAGGATGCGCGGCCGTCTATCTCTGCGCGCAAACTGACCCGCGAAGAAGCCGTGCTCGACAGCGAGGTGATTTCTTTTCAACTGAGTGCCGGCGATGATTTTGGCGTCCGCCAGGTCGGCCTGGAATGGCGAGGTCTCGGAGCTCAGGACGGCGTCGCGGAGAATGCTGTCGGTGAGAAAATCGCTGCTGCCGGAGCGCCGCAGTCGACCGCGTTCGAAACTGAGGCGACGTTTTCGGCGAAGCGCGAAGGAGTGTCGCCTCAGACTCTCGAGATTCGCGCCTTTGCCGAGGACTACTATCCCAATGGCAAACGCGGTTACTCGCCGGCGTTTGTCGTTCACATTCTCAGTCCTGACGAACATGCTTTGTGGCTGACCGACCAGTTGGGGCGTTGGTTTCGCCAATCGCAGGAGGTCTACGAGCAAGAGCAGTTGTTGCACAACAGCAATCGCCAGCTGCGCGAACTATCTGCTGAGGATCTGGATCGGTCCGAAAACCGACGGCGCATCGAACAACAGGCCGCGGCCGAGCGTGCCAACGGACAGCGGCTGGGTCAGCTTACCGAATCGGGCGAAGACTTGGTACGACAGGCTTTGCGCAACGAAGAATTTGATGCCAACGCTCTGGAACGGTGGGCGCGCATGGTCGAGCAGTTGCAGGACATCGCCGATCAGAAGATGCCTTCGGTCGCCGATCTGTTGAAAATTGCGGCTGAAGCTGCAGGCGGCAAGCCGACCGAGTCGGGCAAGCCGAGCCCGACTGAGCCCGAGTCACCTCAAGTCAGCGAAAACAAAAACTCGCAGTCGGGCGATGGCGAGCCCAAGCCAACCGATCGCAATGCGCCACCCAAATCGCAGGCGCCGTCGGTAAGCGATGTTGAGTCCGGGCACAACGAGATCAAACGCAAAGATCCGGGGGACGAAGCAAAACCGAAGACGCCGGGTAGCGGTCAACTCAACTTGCCTTCTACTCAACTGGCGGGTGGCGGCGAGCCAAAACCAAAAACGGATGATGGCGATCAGGCGCCATCGCCGGCGCAGCAGGGCATGGACAGGGCGCTGGAGGAACAGGAAAAGCTGCTCGCCGATTTTGCAAAGATCAGCGACGAGTTGCAGCAATTGCTCAGCAGTCTCGAAGCGAGCACTTTTGTTAAACGCCTTAAGGCGGCATCGCGACGACAGATCGAGGTGGCCGGTCAATTGAATGGATCGATGCTTGGCACCTTCGGCTTGATGCAAGATGAAGTCGCAGCGGCGCGCGTGAAAACGGCGCTGACGATTGCCGAACGTGAGCAGAAAGAGAGCGATACGGTGCAGGTGATTCAGAGCGATCTTGAGGCGTATTTCCAACGCAAACAGGACGTGCGTTTCAAAAACATTCTCACTCAAATGAAGGACAGCGATGTTGTCGGTGAGTTAGAGGAAATCGGCGAACGGGTGGTGGCTAACCATCACGGCAGATCGATTGTTTCGGCCGAGTATTGGGCGGACCATCTCGATCGCTGGGCGGAGGAACTGGTTTCTGCTGCGCAGTGCGAGGCTTGTGAGAGCTCTGGTGACAAACCGAGCCTGCCGCCGGATCTGGTACTGAAGGTCATGAAAATTCTGCACGGCGAGATTGCGCTGCGTGAGGAAACGCGGGAAATCGAAAATGCGCGCCCCGAGATTGAAGCGAGCGATTATCGGCAGCGGACGATTTCGCTGGCAGACACGCAACGGGACATCAGTCGACGAACCCACGAGGTCAATCAGGCGATTCAAGAACTACCTAATGGCGGCAAGGATTTCGCCAAGGAGGTCAAGCTGCTGACGCAGGCATCGGCAATAATGGAGCAGGCTCGGCAGTTGCTGGCGGCGCCAGATACCGGACCGGGAACCATTGCAGCCGAAACGGAAGTCATCGAATTGCTGCTACAGTCGAAGCG
>JBBKXR010000032.1:0-72455 GCA_037969585.1 Verrucomicrobiales bacterium | reverse complement strand
CGCGGTGATGGCGCCACCGGCAAGTTTGACGGCTTCCGGCTTTAGCTCGGCAGCGGAGGCATCGATAATGGTCAGGCTGCCATCGGCAGCTGCGAAGGCCTGCCATTGGTTGTCGCTGGTCGCTGCACTGGTGCTGACCTTGGTGGTCAGCGCGATATCGCTCGATTTAGTCGGCAGGGTGCGACGCCAGACTTTGGCGATGCGGTATCCGCCGGAAGCGAGATCGCCTTGGGAACTGAAGGTCAGTGCCTGTACGCGATCCTGATGAGCGGCACCTTTGGGGAAGCTGTCTTTGTCGGCAATCTCGGGGTCGAGCAAAGTGGCGGCCGGTTTGCCTAGCACGAGATCGTAAAGCTGGATCTGCTGGCCACGTCCAGCAGCGGCAAAACGCCCGTCGTCGCTGACCGATGCGGCGTAGACAGGTTGTGGTCCGGTCAGGGCGCGCCAGTGAGTAGGTGCGGTGGCGATGACGGCACCACCTTCGGCACCGGCATTGATCCACGCCTTGAGGATGTCGAGTTCCTGCGGGGTGAACTGTTGGGCGTTCGACTTGTTTTTCTCCGGCGGCATCGTCGGTTCTTCGAGATGCGCAGCGGTGGTGAAAATTAATGAGGCATCGGCGTCGCCGGGAACCAGGGCGGAGCCGGTATCGCCGCCTTTGATCATGTCGGCAGGCGATTCGAGGACAAGATCTGCCTTCGCTTTGGTGGCGTTGTGGCAAGCGAGGCAGTTGCGCTTGAGAATAGGGAACACGTCGACGGCAAAGTCGGGCGAGGTTTTAGCATCTTCATCAGCGGCGTGAGAGAACGCGGCGGTGAGCAAGAGGATAAGGAGCGCTTTGGGCAGGTGCTTCATGGTAGGGAAAATGGGGGGAGCGACTGGTCGTCGCGATCTACGATCTAAGATATTGGATTTTGGGTTCGTCCAGAGATGACCGGAAAGACGCCGGTATCACATGCTCGTCCAATGAGTCGGGCTGACGGTTACTTTGCGGGTGCGGGCTCAGGCTTGGCTTTTACTTCGACCCGAATGGGGAGTGAATAGACGGTGAATTTTACGTCGCGTTCTTTGGATCGAGCGGTGGCCGCTTTGAGTGTCGCGTCGGCGGCGGTTTTGGCAGCCAGCGCGAGCTTGGTGTTTGCATCGGCGTCAGTGACGGATTTTTGCGCTGCGTCGGAAGCGGTCTTGGTAGTGGCCAGTGCTGCATCAGCGGCGGCTTTGGCTTCGGGCGTGGCGGCGTTGGCAGCCGCGGTGGCTTTATCAAAAGCGGCTTTTGCTGCGGCGGCTTTGGGTTTAGCGGCAGCGGCTTCGGCGGTGAATTGCTTGTGCAAGGCGTCGAGTCGGGCGACTTCTTTTGTGGCGAGATCAAGGGCTGGCGGGTCGGTTACGTATTTACCGAGAATGCCGCTGCCTTTGATGACAAATTCGTAAGTGCCGGGAACCGGTTTGTGATTGTTGGACGGTGTGAAATCGATGGTGACATTGCCGGCGTTGGTTTTGTCGTCGATCTGTGCAGCGACTGGTACGATGTTGGCGTGCAAGCCGAACGGCTGGGCGGCGATGTTACCTTTGACCTCGCCCTTGGCTTCCAGCGTGACCGGGATGACGAGTTTTTCACCAATGGTCACGGTGAACGGCTTGCCTTCGGGTTCCGTGGCGACCAAGGTCACTGGTGGCGGCTCGGCGTCGCTGACGGTGATGGGAAGGCTGGTCCAGGTCCGGGTCCGCAGGCGTTCGGTACCGATGTTGGTGATCGACCAAACCGGAGCGGCGATGCTGACCGGATGGGAGAGTTCGCGCTCGCCGACCTTCGCTTTGCCAATGAGCTGGATTGCGCCGATCGACGCGGCGGCGTCGGCGTTGGCTTTTAAAATGAATACGGCGCTGTCGGTGTTCGCTGCGAGGGTGACTGGCGGTGCGCTTACTCCGGAGGGCAGGCCGGTCGCGGTGATGGTGACGGGTTCTGCAAATCCTCCACGGCGGGAGATAATGACACGTAGCGGGAAGCTCTCACCGCGACGCAGCAGTGGCGCGGCGGCGAACACTTGGTTGGCCTCGAGATGCGGTCGCTGAGCGTGGGCGATCAGGGAAAAATCGGGACGTTGCTCGCGGATGTGGACGGCGTAGACGTGTTCGGGTCCCAAACTGCCGCTGCCGAATTGATTGATGACGGTGACGCGGTAGTCGCCGTCGTGATTTGCGACGAAGGTGGTCGCTGGGTCGTGGCTGGTCATGCGGAAGGTGGCGTCGGTGGCCGGACCGAAACTGAGGTCGTCGAGTTCGGTGGCGACGGCGTAGGTTTCGACGCCTTTGTCGTCGACGGTGACTTTTTCGATGATGACGTAAGGGTCGATGGCGGAATCGAGCCGAGTGCCGACCACTTCGACTTCGTAGGTGACGCCGTTTTTGGCGGTGAACCGGTAACTGTCGGCATCGTCGGGCTGATCGAAGCGAGCACCGATAGTGCAGGGAAGCGTGATTTTTTGACCGCTTGCAGTGTTGTTGATTTTCTCGTCCTCGACGATGACCGGATCGTCGCTGACAGCGAGCAGCGGGCGGGTTGAGTTAGGTTGATCAAGCGGCGTGACCGATGTGCTGAGATAAGAGGCGTCGACCGGTGAGACATCTTGTGGCGCCATGGCGGCAACATTGTAGGGCTGCAAGGTGATCGGGGGCGCATTGTCCGGATAGCCGGGTCCGATAGGCGTTACCTGTGTCGGTTTCGCAGTGCTGATGACAGGAGGAAAAACGGAGTCGATCTGTGGGCCTTCGAGCACACTGAGACGATAGAAATGTTGTGTGCCGCCGAGATACAGGAAATCGTTGAGAGCGATCAGGTAGTCGGTATCTGCGGCTGGATGGAGGTCGATGATCGGATCACGGCCTTCGCGATCAAGGCTGCGATCGAGCTCGTTTCCGGCGCTGTCGTGAAGGGCCAGGCTGGCATCGAGCTTGGAGTCGATGCGTTCAGCGACGCAGGCGACGCGCAGATGTTGGCCTTTCTTGGCGTGAACGCGAAACCAGTGATGGACGTTGGCGGTGGCGAGTCCGTTGGCGACCTGACCGACCTCAAGGGCGAGTGCATTTTCGGGAGTGGTCGCGGTAGCGGGAGTCGTGACTTCAGTGGATCCGGCAGGCGAGACGGCAAACGCGCGTGGTGTCGAAATGCCGAACCTTCCACCAGCGCTGCGCGCTTCGTAGATTCCAGGCTTAACATCGGCGGCAATGGTGAGGGTAAAGGTGTCGGCCTTGAGACGCGGTTGGGGATGGACGGCATCGGCAGGTATCATGACCGGCTTGGCGACGATGCCGGGATGGGAGAAAATGAGTTGGTCGGCGCCGTCGAGATCAGTGCCGGTGAGGGTCACGGTAATTTCGCTGCCTGCTGCTGCGCCGGCTGGGTAGATCCGGGTGAGGTCAGAGTTGGGCAACTGTGCACATGCGAAGCTGGCGGAAAGCGCCAGAGCGATGAGCGTGCAGAGGAGGTGATGGATGTGGTTTTTTGACCTCATGTTGGCAGGTGAGGGGAAGCGGCGGCTTCGCCGTAGTGATTGGATATTGGTGACCGGTTATTGGCTTCGCCAACGGGGACGAGTTTGAAAGCTCGTTTTACGTGTTCGTCCAGAGGCGACCGGCGGGACGCCGGTATCACACTCTCGTCCACCTGTGCAGGGCACTGGCTTAGTGGTTGAAGAGGAATTCTTTGGTGTTGAGCAGTGCCCAGACGAGGTCTTCGAAGGCTTCGCGTTCGAGTGACTCGGCGGTGGGCGGTACTGGTGGTTTTTCACCTTCCTTGAGTTCCGCAGCGGGTGCGGGCGGAGCATTCAGCTGGGCGCGCTTTTTCTCAAGGTGGGCCGTGGCGAGGGCGATTTCGCTGGGATCGGGATTGCGCGACAGGGCCTGCAGATAGAGTTCGGTGATCCTTGTCTGGTCGGCTTTTTCCTTGTCGGCGGCTAGCAGGGCGGCACGGCCGGCGACATCGCTGAGCTTCTGGTGAATGGTGTCGGAATTAATCAGGTGCAGGCTCTGTGCGAGGTTGGCATCGGTGGTGCGTTCGCATTCGCAGGCGCTGGCCATTTCCGGGCGTCCAAAGACGGTCAGGAAATACGACTGACTGTTGGCGTTGTCATCGGGCAGGGCGATGGCGCGCACCCCGGCGGGCTGTCCGGTGAAGGTGTTCTTCGTGGCGGTAACATCGTTGATGGCGTCGAGCAGTACTTCGGCGGACAAGCGCTTGGGGTAGTAGCGCGAGTAGTTCTGCGCGTCGGCGATGTTGTGCTGATTGGGCAGCGCGGCGAGCTGATAGACATTGCTGTTGCACAGCTTGCGAATCAGTTGCTTGAGGTCGTAGCCGTCGGCGACGAAATCGTCGGCGAGGGCCTGCAGCAGGCGCGGATGAGTGGCGGGGTTGGTGACGCGCATGTCGTCCTCGGGTTCGACCAGTCCGCGGCTGAAGAAGTGCTTCCAGTAGCGGTTGACGAGCATGCGGGCAAAGTAAGGATTACTCGAATCGGTCATCCACTCAGCGAGGGAATCGCGCGGGTCATCGGAGGGGCTGAGCTCGAGTGGTTCTTCGCCAAGTGGGGTCGGCTTGAGGCTGACTTTGGTGTTGGGATTGGCTTCGGCAGCGGCGGCCCGTTTTGAGAAAATGATTTCTTCGCCGGGCTGTTCGCCGGTCTTGCGACCGATGGTACTGAAGAAGGCGGTGAAACCGTAGTAGTCGTCCTGGCTCCACTTCTCGTACGGATGATGGTGGCACTGGGCGCACTGCATGCGAATGCCGAGAAAGACCTGGGCGATGTCCTGCATCTGCTCTTTACGGTCTTTGACGGCGCGATACCAAGACACGGCGGGGGTCGAACTGATGTCGCCGCTGGCGGTCAGAAATTCGGTGACGAACTCGTCGAAGGGCACGTTGCTGGCGAGCGTCTCGCGAATCCAGCCGTGGAAGGCGTAGGTCTGCCGGGCGTACTCGTTTTTGTCGCGTTTGTTGCGCAGGATGGCAGACCATTTACCGGCGAAGAAGTCGGCGTATTCGGGAGTCTCGAGCAGGGCATCGATTTTTTTGCTGCGCTTTTCGGCAGATTTGTCAGCGAGGAATGCGGAGGTCTCTTCGACGGTCGGCAGTCGGCCGGCGATATCGAGCGTAACGCGACGCAGGAAAGTGGGATCGTCGCTGCTGACGGATGGTGGCAGGCCGAGCAGGTCGAGCTTGGTGAAAATATGTTCGTCGATCAGGTTTTTCGGCTCGGGCAGGTTCGGGGTATCGATGCCCAGCGGGACGGTGGCCTGAAAGACGTCGACGTGTTCCTGAAAGCGGACCATGACCGCGGTCGATCCGGTGCGATTGAGAATCGAGACAAGACCGTGTTCGTCGACTTCGGCCATGTCGGGCTGGTTGGCTTCGAATTGAACGGCGCGGCTGACATCGCGCTGACTGCCGTCGGAGTAGTGGGCGATGACGGCGAGGTGCTGTTGGCCTTCGGCCTTGATGACTCGTTCCCGCGGGTAGACTTCGATGTGGTCGACGACGGGGTCGGCTTCCTGTCCTTCGGGCATACCCTGTTCAACCCAGCGGACCAGCATGCGGTAGTCGAAGCTGTCCTTTTCGATGCGCGCACCGCCGCCGTGAGGCGTCTCGCCGGTGGCTTTGGTGAGCAGCAGACTGTATTCCGGGGCAGCGGGGAATATGCGTCGACCGCGCGATTCGCGAGTCAGATATTCGTAGTCGTTCCACGGCTCATAACCGAGCAGGGAAAGTTTGAAATCGTTTTGGCCACCGGACTTGCCGTGGCAGCCGCCGCCGTTGCATCCGTGGCGGGTGAACAACGGGACGATCTCGTTGGCGAAGTTGATCGGCTGCGGTGTGTCTGCCTGTTCGACATGGATCGTCGTTGTGATCGGTGTGGCATTTTCAAACGTTGCGGTCAGCGTAGCTTTGCCGTTGGCGAGTGGTTTGAGGAAGCCGGTCGAAGTGATCTCGGCAATTTCCACAGGATTGATTTGGTAGGTCGCCTTGTGGGTAATGTCGACCGGAGCGGCGACGCCGTTGGCGGACTTGGTGGTCGCGGTGACGACCATCTGATGTCGGTCGTCGGGGCCGACCAGCGTGACAGGTAGCGCGCCTTGAGTGTTTAGAGACAGGGCGGCGACCGGCTTGGGAGCGGGAGCAGGTGCAGGTGCAGGTGCAGGTGCAGGTTTCGCTACGACCGGAGCGGGGTTTGCAGGAGCGGGCGCTTTTGCGGCAGGCGCGGCAGCAACAGGTTTCGCCGGGGCTGGAGCCGGGGCGGCAACAGCGGCCAGTTTCGGCGCTGGGGTGTCCTGAGCGTTGGCGAAAAGTGTCGGTGTCAGCGGAACGGTGACAGCAATCGCCAGGAGGAGAGGTAGTGAACGCTTCATAAGAAGATGGGCAGAATTGGGACGGGCGGAAATGGCGAGGGGACAGGTGCTTTGCGGGCCGGCGAGGTGCCGGAGAAAAATTGATCAAGCGATGAGTTCTTTTATCGGGGCGTGTTCGGGATCGACGAGATAGCGTGGGCGACCAGTCAGGTCGTCGATGGTGGTGCTGCGGGCGTCGATGCCCATGTGGTGATAGAGCGTGGAAAAAACTTCGGCGAATTCGACGGGGCGTTCGACGGCTTCACCACCGAGTCGATCGGTGGCACCGATCACCTGACCGTGATTCATGTCGCCACCCGCCATCAATGCGCACGAGACCCGCGGCCAGTGATCGCGTCCGGCGTCCTTGTTGATCTTTGGCGTGCGACCGAACTCGCCCCAGACAACGACGGCGACGTCCTTGTCGAGTCCGCGATTTTTCAGATCCTGAACCAGTCCGGAGACACCCATGTCGAGCAGGGGAAAATCTTCGCGGCCGCGTTTGAAATTTCCACCGTGCCAATCCCAGCGAGAGAAGCCGAGTGTGACGACGCGGGCGCCGGCTTCGACCAGTCGACGTGCCATCAGGAACTGGTCGAGGCGCTTCCAGCATCCGTCGGCGCGCAGTTTCAAGTCAGTGTGTTCGGTGCCGTAGAGTTTGCGGGTGGATTCGCTTTCTTTGGAAAGATCAAAAGCTTCCGCCATCCGACTGGAGGTGAGCACGCCAAAGGCCTGTTCATGGAATGCATCCATGCCCTCAATCATGCCCCCTCGGTCGACATCGCGGCGCATGCTGTCGAAGCTACCGAGCAGGGCCTTGCGGTCGTCGAGACGCTCCAGGGAAACGCCTTTTAGAACCATGTCTTCGCCACCGCTGTCGCGGAACGGGGTGAAGGGCGAATAGGCCGGGCCGAGAAAACCGGCCTTACCGGGATCGCCCCACTGGTCGTGTCCGCACTTTGGCGACAGGCCGAGAAAGGGTGGGCAGGCTTGATCCGCAGCGCCGCGAAGTTTTGAAACAACGGCACCGAGACTGGGCCAGCCGCCGGGAGGAGCTCCGCGCGGGCTGCGTCCAGTCAGGCACTGGTAGGCGTCGTGGCCACCAGCTGCTCCTACCATCGAACGGATAACGGTGAACTGGTCCATGGCGCGCGCGATGCGCGGAAATTCTTCGCAGATCTGAATGCCGGGAACCTTGGTTGCGATTGGAGCAAACTCGCCGCGAATCTCCGAGGGCGCGTCAGTCTTGAGATCGAACATGTCCTGATGCGGCGGACCGCCGGGAAGGAACACCATGATCACTGCCTTATGCTTGAGGCTGCTCGTGGTCGCCGACGCTGCGGCTTCAGCCTGCAGAATTTGCGGCAGAGCGGCGCCGCCGAGACCGAGGCCACCAATGCGGAGGAAACCTCGCCGTGACATGCCGTCGCAAAAGCGTTCTTGATTATTGCCGAGTAAGGTCAGCATGAACTTGAGTAAGTCATTTAAACTTACTTAAAGACTGTAGTTATGCTTAGGGGTAATGCCAAGAAGGGCGCTGGCCGTAATCGCGTGAACATTTACGGCTCTCAGGGGGCGTGAATGCGGTGGAAATAAGGGGCTGGAGGGGAACGCGGCTTCCCAAAATTTGGCGCATTTGCTAGCCTCGGACGATGAAGTGGATGCTGATCTTGGGATTTCTGGCGTTGGTTGGATGCGCTGATGAAGACGAGTCTGGGGTAATGCCAAATCGAGTTGTGATTGGCGGCGCGACCGGAGCCAGTGGGGCTTTGCTATCCGATGCTCTGGATCGGGCGGCTCAACTTGGGGGAGGTGTAAGCGTCGAATTCCACGATGAGAAGGGCAGCTTTGAGCTCTCGGTGGTGGCTCCAACGGAAGATTCTTGTCTTGTCGGCTGCGGTTATCCCACGGTTGAAGTCCTCTTTAACGATGTCGCAATGAGTGGTGAATCAGTGGGTGATGACGAATTGGTGGCAAGGATCAACGCACTCGTTAAGGCAGCGGAACTATTGAGATCAACGATGATCATCGAAGTCTCAGCGATTGAATCCACTTCATCGGCTGATGCCGTGAAATATCTGCGCCTAATCTCCGAATGCGGAATCGGCTATTTCAAACTGGATGGACAGTTCTTGCCGGAGTGAGATAAGGTGGGTTGCGATGCTCGCGCAAAAACCGATCACCTTTCTCGCCATCGCACAGACCGGTGCGCTGGTCATTGCCTGCCTGGTTTCCGCTATGGTGTATAGACTTCAGTCGGTGATCTTGAGCACTTGGGTGCCGGAACGCTTTCCGACGCGGACCGCCTACTTGATGAGTCACTGGGGGTGGCTACTCTTGATCTTGCCTCTCGTTTGGCTGATCGCGGCAATGAAGTTCAACCGTTTCCAGGGCGATTCACTTCGCGGGAATTTGGTGATTTATTGCTCCGGGGCGTTGCTCGCCGGTGGGTATTTGTTCATGGCATACAGCTATGCTGCGGCACTGTTTCTGTCGATAGCCGCCTGATGGCAATCCTTCGGTTCGAAGCGCTCATGGGTCGCTGACACTGGCCTTATTGCGCTCGATGAATCGTTGCCGCGGTGGCACCCATCGGACACGCTGCCCGCCTCGAGTTCAATATCATCTTTTCATCGCCTTTTCCTTATGTCGCTCCTATCTCCGCTGTTTCGATTGTTGCCAGTTCCTTTGTTAGTCGTATCCGGCGTGGCGGCCGACTCTGTAAAACCGGAGCCCGAACCGGAGCCTAAGGTTATTCAGCACGTGATGGCCGTCGAGGATGTCTGCGCCTGGCCGAACCTGACTCTGCTCGGCGACGGCACGGTCATCGCGGTATTTCACAACAAGCCGAGCCATGGACTGGCGGAGTCGGACATCGACTGTTGGGCGAGTCAGGACGGACTGACCTGGGAAAAACGCAGCACCGTCACCGAGCATGCGCCGAAGACGACGCGCATGAATCATGCTGCCGGCGTCGCCGCCAACGGAGATCTAGTGGTGCTCTGTTCCGGCTGGACAGACATCAAGCAACCCGAGCGCCCGAAGCAGACGCGGTTTCGCGATGACATTCTGCGCAGTTGGGTTTTGCGCTCGGCGGATGGAGGACGCACTTGGGAAAAGCGTGAGGATTTTCCCGCTGCCGAAGCGGGTTGGTCGGAGCACATTCCGTTCGGTGACATCTGGACAGGTGACGATGGTGCGCTGCATGTATCGACTTATCAGGGAGAATTTCTCGATCCCGCTGCGAGTAGCAAAACCAAGGGCTGGCGTTCGTGGCATTTGCGCAGTGACGACGATGGCTGGACTTGGAAAAAGGTGGCGATCATTGGCCAGCGCCATAACGAAACTGATATCTTCCCCCTCGGCGGCAAGAGCTGGCTGGCGGCCGCGCGCATCGACAAGATGGAACTGATCCGCAGTGACGACAACGGAATCACCTGGCAGGAGCCTGTGCCGGTGTCTGGGCGCAACGAGATCAACGGACAGTTGGCGCGCTTGGCTGACGGTCGATTGTTGCTCAGCTACGGCGTTCGCGTCGACGGTCGGCGTGGCGTGCTCGCCAAGCTAAGCGACGATGACGGCAAGAGTTGGGGCGAGCCACTGCGCATCGCTCACACCGCCGACGGTGGCGATTGCGGCTACCCGTCGAGCGTGCAACTGGCGGACGGAAATATCGTCACCGCGTGGTATTCGAGCGAGTCACCGCAGCATAAAGGTTATCACATGGGAGTCTCGGTGTGGCGGGCGCCCGACGCCAAAGAGTAGCGGCAAGCAAATGGGACCGAGCACTTTCCTCGAAGTTGTGACACGAGCGAGGCAAACTATCGACGCCACTCGGCCCTGAGTGGATCGAACTACAATCCAGTCTTCGTCTTGTCGGTTTCTTCCGCCACTGATTTGCTGCCCTCGTAGGCTCGCACCCAAAATTCTTTAGGTGCCCAAAACTCGAATTTGAATGTCTGACCGGCCGCCACTTCGTATTCGATCGGGCGTGGTGGACGAGGTCGTTTACCCTTCACTTTCATTGGCTTCGTGCCCGCCTGCGCGACCACCTCGACCTTCTTTCGGCCTTTGCCGCTAGCCGCGTAATAGAGCGACTTGGTCAGGGCGCCGTTGTGATCCTGAATATGTTTTAGCTCCGATACTGAGGTCTACGTAGCACATCCGGAAAAAACGAAGACCCATAAAGCAGCAGCGAGGGTTAAATTTTTCATTTGCCAGCGCAGCATCTCGTTCGGCGTTATGGAATTTCGTTGGGTATGCGTAACCACCTGATTTCTTGTATTCCGAAATAAACGCTTCATTCGCTTCATCGATTGAATCAACCCAACGCATGGGTGGAGCAATGAAATAGCCGCTGGTTCGAGATGCTCCTTGAAAATGGAGCACTCCGGCGGCATCCAATTGCGCTTCTTGCGTGCCTATAAAAAACCCACCTTTGCTTGTGAAGATGGTCTCACAATAATGAGAAGTTGCGGTCCTTGGCCGGGCATCACTGTCGAACTCAGCAAGCGACGCCTTGATGGAATCTTAATCAGCTGAAGAATCATCTTGGCAAGAGCTCAACGCAGCAGATGCACTGATGGTTACGAGGACCAAGCGAGTGATCATTTTTTTCGTGCCGAACGTCCAGAATAAGCCAGCTCAGCTGGCGAGGAACAGACGGAGGAGGGGTGGCTACATCAGTTTATTCGACATCGTGCGTCAATCCGGTTTGACGGGTTGGAAATCCCCGGAGCTGACAACCTTACTGAGGCCTATGGTAAGTCCCTTACCGATTTTCGAAGGTTCCTTGGGCTCATATTCTGGATTCTTGAGAATTTTGAAAACCTCCTGCACACCACCTTCTTCGATCACTCTAATGAAGAACGCGACAACCTGAACTTCGGTGTTGTCGATTTTCTTGTCGTTAAACTGCCTCTTCGGCTCAGCTTGCGCTCCCCCAAGGCCTCCACCCAGGGCCCGTGAATAAGCTTCCAGGCGCTCCTCCACGCTAGTCGGATCTGACCGACTCGCTCCCCACAGTAGCCACGGAAGAATGTCCCTGTTGAAGTGCTTCAGTGGCTGCTCTACAGGATGTGCATAATTATAGGATCCATCGTTGATGCCGTCCTTCACGATTTTCCCCGCCTCATCATATACAGCTTCCTTGTGGCCATCTTTGTGGAGATAGACCTTATTTCCTGATGCACCCCTCAATTGATGAATGCTGGTCTCGGACGTGTGCGAGAGCCAGTGACGGATTAGGGAAATTTGTTCCGGCGTCGGCTCATCGGCGTAAACAAGACCAGATAGGCACAGATAGAGCCCTGCCAGGATTACCTGTCTCGTGTTCATGATAGTCGTCCAGCGTCAACGTCCTTTGATTCCGCGGCACCTTGCCGGCAATCGCCGTCCAAATTATAAGCGGTAACGAAGCCTCGTTGCAATCAAACAACGAAAATCTGTCGTCGATTCGCTGCGCTGACTTGCTCGATTTGGAGGTGAATCAGGTTTGGGCAATTTGATTCCAGACCCACCATGATCCGTAGTACAGAAACAGATAAGATATTACGGCTACAAACCCCACCAACAAGTCTTCCCACCAGACGAGGTGGGTAAAAATGTCCGCTGTCTTCCATGCGGAAAGTATCGCGATTCCGACCATCAAGGCGCCTTTGAGCGATAGGAGCGAACCCGCTATGGGTATCCCGTAGTAGAGAATATAGCTTGGAACTAAAGCTATAAAGATCGAAGTCCAGAAATCAATATTTGTGGTATCCCTGAGAAGTAACGAGATTACCAAGTGCACCACGACAAAGGCGCCAACCCAAGCGACCCCATCAAGTGCTAGATTAATGATCTGCATTCGTTTAGATCAAACGCCAAAGCTCACCAAGTCTCTGACCGAGGGTGAGCGTTGACCTTGAGGTTGGTGGTGGAATGGCCATGAGACTTTCGACAAGGGGCGGGTCAGGGATCTGGCGCTGCGTTTTTTTCGGCGCTTTGGAGGGTAACAGGCTTAGGAGCTGCCTCATACTGTGTGATGAGATTCTCAGCCTGATCGACTGTCAGCTCCTTGAGTTCCGTAAATCGGGACTCAACATCTGCGGTGTTTGAGCGAACAAGAAGAAGACCAAATGCCTCCTTCCGAGCTGCGGCATCGACTTCGTTGGTCTCTGGAAATCCTGTGTATGCGGACGCCATGTGCTCCCAAATTGCGACTTCGTTTTCGGGCACCGTATCCCTCCGAAATCCGTCGAGCCACTCTTGGTGGGAGATAGGGTAGACCTCAGCGAACACAGCTGCAAAATTTCGTATCCTGGCATCCAGTTCATCAGAGATGCCCGCATGGCGAATTGGCCCAGGCACAATATCGCCCGACTCCAGAGTTTCCATGGCATTTTCGTAGGCTGACGGCTCCTGTTTGGGTTTTGGATCGCAAGCCACGAGGAGACACACCAAGGGGAAAACGATGACGAGTCGATGTGGTTCTGAGGGTGATGTAATTTTATCGCCGAACCTCACAGGTCAGTGAAGGTACGGCACCAAGCCGAAAATCGCTCCCTTCGATCTTAAGTTATCACGAAGCAGAAGCGCAAGCCATCAGCGACCAGCGGAACGGGAGTCGCCGCACTGCGCTGCCGTGTCAGGCTGCGGTTCGAGGCTGTCGATGCTTGCGAACACGAGACATGAAATCGGTTTGGCTTGGCAGGGTAAATCGATCGCCGTCAGTAGGGTCACGCGGAAGTGATGGGCTCTTTATCCCGAAGGGCTGGGTGCTCTGATCAAAATGATGGATGCGGCGACCACTGGCAGAGAGAGAGCGAGGGGAACCTATCCGGACGCGATACCGTTCCCGGCGAGACTTTGCAGAACGCGGCGACCGGGGTGAATGTTGAGGCGGTGAAGAATTTTCAAATTTCGTTATCGAGGTCGCTGGGCGCTTGGGGTGCGTGCCTTTCGCGGCTCACGGCGTGTGCGGTGCTGATCGTGCTCTGGTCATCCGATCTGTCGGCAGCCGACGATTTCGCATCTGAGGCACAGCCACTTCTCGAGAAGTATTGTTACAAGTGTCACGACGACGATACTCAGAAGGGGGATCTGAATTTGTTCCCTTACACCGGTACCTCGCAGATCATCGCCGACCGCAAGCTCTGGCTGCGGGTGCTCGAGCAACTCGAGACGCGCGAGATGCCGACCAAGGATCCGCTGCCGACGGAAGAGGAGTATGAGGCGCTGATCACCTGGGTCGATGACACGGTCAACGACATCGACTGGACGGTGCACCGCCATCCGGGCCACGTGACCATCCCGCGGCTGACCAAGCGGGAGTACGGCAACACGATGCGCGAGTTGCTGGGTATCGATCTCGATCTGGAGTTGCGTTTTTCGGAGGATGGCGAGGGCCAGAGTGGCTTCGACAATGATCGCGACGCACTGTTCGTGACGCCGGCGATGTTGGAGAAATATTTTCAGTCGGCCGAGTTGGGGATCAATGCGCTGACCGCTCACCGCGAGGTTCCCGCAGGGCAAATGGAGGAATCTTTTTTCGAAGCCGAAGCAATGTTTATCACTGAAATGGGCTCCAAGGTCAGGACCTGGAGTGATACCGAAAAGGGTTATGTTCTGGATCGTGGCCAGCAGACCTTGTATGAGTCGGTCGAGTTTCCAGTTGACGGTTTCTACGAGTTCACGGTTCGCTCGCTGACCACTCAGGGACCGACCGGTGCGCGTCTGAGGATCGATGATGTGCCGCGCGGTGATCTGGCGGTGCCGTCGAAGCAACTCACGGAGAACAAGTTGGTGGCTTTCGTCGAAGCGGGTTCGCGACAGATGGCGTGGAACATTCAGAAGCCGGTGTTTCGCAAGGGCGACGCGTCGCGCACGCGCGGTTCCGAGGTCGACAAGGAGTTGCCGGAAGATGCCAGCCAAATCATAACGCGTGAGTCGAAGCAGCATGCTCCGGCGTGGTCGCCGGTGGACTCGGATGCCAAGTTCGCCGACGTCAAGGTGGGCGAAAGTCTAGTGTCTCGAGTCAATGCCAATGCGATCAATGTGCAGCGTGCCTGGGAGTGGCTGCACCTGCACGGTGCCGATGGCAATGCCCGGGAGTTGGAGCGATTTTTAAAATACATCGACGACCGTTCGGTGCGTTTGAACGAAGCAAAGGATGCTCTGGCAGCGGCGCTGAGCATGAAGCGCGCGGCGTTCGATCTGGAGTTTGAAAAACGCAATGTCGCGGCCTTGAAGCGCAACGCTGATCTCGGAAGGGCGATTGAAAAATCACTGACCAGTTCACCGCTCGAGCCGGCTGGGCTGGTCGGGATCGATTGGATCAAAGTTCGCGGACCGGTGGCACCGGCGCGGCTGACGGATGAGAAAGGCAAGTCGGCAACGGTCGAGAGAGTGTTCGTCGCTGAGCCCGGTGGTGATATCTCCGAGCAAGATGCGGTGCGTGCGGTACTGGAAAATTTTCTACCGAGAGCGTTTCGCCGTCCGGCGACGGATGTCGAACTGGCTCATCACATGGCGATCTACCACGAGCGTCGCGGGCAGCAGGGCAGCGACTATCCTGACGCGCTCAAGCTGTCCCTGTCGGCGGCCCTGGTGTCACCGAATTTTCTGTTCCGTCGTGAGTTCGAAGCTGAGAACGCCAAACTTGAGGAGCAAGCCGAGGCAGGTGCGAACGAGTTCGAATTGGACGACTGGCAGTTGGCTTCGCGACTGTCGTATTACCTCTGGCAGTCGATGCCGGACGAAATACTGTTTGGTCTCGCCGAGCAGGGGAAACTGCGCGATGCCGAGACGCTGCGTGCGCAGGTGCGGCGAATGCTCAACGATCCGCGCGCTAAAGATTTTTCACGACTGTTTGTCGGCCAGTGGCTCGGCTTTGGGCCGGACGGTCAGAACATGTTCCCGGACGAGCGAAAGTTTCGCAAGGAGTGGAGCGAGGATCTGCGCGCCGCGATGGTCGCCGAGACGGAATTGTTTTTCGACGCTTTGATCGACGACAAACAAAGTCTGCTGTTGCTGGTCGATTCGCGTTTCACCTTTCTCAACGAAACTCTGGCGAAGCACTATAGGATCGACAACGTGTTCGGCAGCGAAATGCAGCGGGTCGCCTTGCCGGATCACCGCCGCGGAGGTGTGCTCGGCATGGGCAGCGTGCTCACCGCAACCTCGACGCCGACGCGCTCCAGCCCGGTGGTACGCGGTGCGTGGCTGCTGGAAAAACTGCTCGCCGAAAGGGTGCCGCCGCCGCCGCCCAATGCCGGTGAACTGCCCGACGACGCCGGTGAGAAAAAAGGCAAGCTGACGCTACGCGAAGAGCTTGAGGCGCATCGCGATAAGGCGGATTGTCGAGGCTGCCACGAGAAGATCGATCCGCTCGGATTCGGGCTCGAGCATTTCGATGCCGTCGGTGTCTGGCGAGCCAATTCGCCGAGCGGTCCGATCGATGCCTCCGGCACCTTGCCCAGCGGCGAGTCGTTTACCGGCGTCGCCGAGTTAAAGCGTTTCATTCTCAAAAACCGACGCGAACCGTTCCTGCGCGGTGTCAGTGAAGCCATGCTCAAGTTCGCCCTCGGCCGCGAACTGAAAGGCTATGATGAACCGGTCATTCAGAAAATTCTCGCTGAACTCGAGTCCAACGACTGCGACGCCTCGGTGCTGATCGAAGAAGTGGTGCTGAGTTACCCATTCCGCTTTCAAGGCAGCCACGAATGAAGGTCCGCAGGATGACTTCTTAAATTTACCGCAGATTACGCGGATTATCGCAGATTATGCTCGTCCACTGAATGACAGATCGGTTTTTGGAACCGCTAATGGGCGCTAATTTTCGCTAATTGACCAGCACCACGGTCAGAAAAACGTATCCGGATTCGCTCTAATATTTATTCCCTCTGGACGATCAATTAAATAGACTCACCGTTGTTTGCGTTGGACGAGCATCAGCGTTTATTAGCGTTCATCAGCGGTTCCTTTCCGATCCGACTGGGGTCTGTTGCGAGTCTAGCGGTGGCTTGAATGTGGGGCTTGATATTGCCGGTGATAAACGGGACCTTTGGGAGGTATGAGTAAGTCTTGGCAAATTCCCCGACGCAGTTTTCTTCGTGGTATCGGAGCGTCTTTGGCGTTGCCGACACTGGAGATCATGAGTGGTGCTAAGGCGAGCGCGACTGCGGGTGCCGCAGTCGGCGAAGCGGGTGCGGTGGCTACCAGTGCCTCAGGGGCGCCGCTGCGACTGGCGTGTATTTTCCAGCCGAATGGTGTCTATCCGCAGGCCTGGGATGTCGAAGGGGAGGGCAGCAACTTTGAACTGTCACCGATTCTCGCTCCGCTCAAGGATCTGAAGAAACACATCACGGTTATTTCCGGACTCGATAACACCGGTCGTGGCCATGTGCAGATGACCGGCGCGTTTTTGACCGGCCTGCCGATCACCAATGGTCGCAATGCAATGTCGCTCGATCAGATGGTGGCCAAACGCGTCGGTGGCGACACGCCGTTGCCGTCCATCGAACTCGGCACCGAGCCGCCGCGCCAGGGCAACGCCAGCGGTGAGCCGATCGCCTTTGCCAACACGGTGTCGTGGAGTTCGGAAACGACTCGCGTTTCGCCCGAAATCAATCCGCAGGTCGCCTTCGATCGGCTGTTCCGCAGCCACTCTGGACCAGAAGCCGAACGCCGTGCCGAACGTCGCAAGAGCGTCGTCGATCTGGTGCTCGATGATGCGAAAAATTTACGCCGTCAGGCGAGCGCTGCCGATCAACACAAGATCGATGAGTACTTGGAAAGCGTGCGCGCCGTCGAAGTGCGTCTCGACAAGACGCTCAACCCGCCGGAGCGCTCGTGGAAGCCGCTCAGCGATCCCAAACTGGTGCGACCCGGTGATGGCATTCCCAAAGATCGCGGTGCTCACCTCAAGCTGATGATCGATCTGATGGTGCTCGGTTTTTGGACTGACACGACTCGCGTCGGAACGCTGATGACCGCGCATGGATTCAGCCGCCAGAATTTCAGTTTCCTTGACGGCGTGAACAGTGATCACCACGGCATGTCGCATCACAAAAATCAGGCCGACCCGGTACGTCAGTACACTCAGGTCAGTCAGTGGTATGTCTCACAGCTCGCTTATATGATGGAGAAAATGGCTGCCATCGATGAAGGCGACGGCAGCCTGCTCGATCACTCGACCATCGTCTACGGATCGAGCATGAAAGACGGTAACGGTCACCGCAAAGAAAACCTGCCGATTCTGGTCGCGGGCTCCGGCGGCGGCAAACTCAATCCCGGTCGCGTGGTGCGCACCAAAGAGGGTACGCCGCTCGCCAATCTACACCTGTCGCTGGCGCGAAATTTTGGTCTCGAACTCGACACGTTCAACGGCGCCAGCACCGGACCGCTGGTTGGTTTGGTTTAGTTGCTCATTGTTGGTTGTTCTTTGTTGGTTGTGCCAGAGTGTTACCCATGAGACGGATAAATAAATGCTGTTTAATAGCGCTGTTGATGGGCGTTGCTGGTCTTTCGCAGGCGAAGGATGAGTGGCCGCAGTGGCGTGGACCTTCCGCCAACGGACATGCGTCGGAGGATGCCAAGAATTTTCCACTGACCTGGTCGGAGACCGAGAACATCGCTTGGAAAACTGTCGTGCCCGGACGGGGCCATTCAACGCCGCTGATCTCGGGCGATCAAATCTGGATGACTTCAGCTGTCGAAGTTGAGGCCGATCCCGAGGACGCAGCCAAACGGCTCGAAGCGAACACCGGCGACCAACCGTTGACGCTGCTGGAGACGGCGGATCTGATCGCCGTCTGCGTCGATCGGAAAACCGGTGAGGTGATCCATCAAGTCCATCTGCTGACGTTACAGAAACCGCAGTGGGTTCACAAACTGAACAGTTACGCCTCGCCGACGCCTGTGCTGCGCGACGGTCGTCTCTATTGCCACTTCGGCACTTTTGGCAGCGCTTGTGTCGATACCGAAAACGCTAAACTGCTGTGGACCAATACCGATCTGCACGTCATGCATGAAAATGGACCAGGCAGTTCGCCGCTGGTGGTTGGCAATCGCATGATCGTTCACCTCGATGGCAGCGACGAGCAGTTCGCCGCCGCCTTCGACACGGAAACCGGGAAGGTCGCCTGGCGCACCGATCGCAGTGGCGAGATGGGTGAAAATCCGCAGACTCACAAAGCGTGCGGGACGCCGCTGGCGGTTGAGATCGACGGCAAAGTGCAGGTGCTGTCGAGTGCTGCCAGCTGGTTATACGGATACGATCCGCAGACCGGCGAAGAGCTTTGGAAACACCCCTATGGAGCGACAGCTTTTTCCAACGTTGCGGTCGGCGTTACCGGTCCGGACGATCGGGTCTATGTGCCGACCGGCTTCGGAAAAACCGAGATGATGGCGCTCGATCTCAGTAGTGGTCAGCCCAGGGAATTGTGGCGCTTTAAGAAAGCCGTCTCCAGGTCTCCGTCGCCGTTGTTGGTCGATGGCCTGTTGTTCTTCATCGCCGACAATGGCGTCGCATCGTGTGTCGACGCGACGACTGGTGAAGCGCTCTGGCAGGAGCGGATCGACGGCAATTTTTCGGCATCGCCGGTTTATGCTGAGGGACGAATTTACTGTTTGAATCGCGAAGGCGAGACGGTCGTGTTGGCGGCAGGTCGCGAGTTTAAATTGCTGGGCCGCAATCAGCTCTCCGGCGCTCACTACGCCAGCGCCGTTCCTGTCGGCGGTGCGCTTTACGTCCGCACCGATGAGGCCTTGTACCGAATCGAGGAGGCTGGCGCCGAATGATGTCCGCGATCCGACGCTGGTTGTGCGGCGTCGAAGCCGTGCCGATCGCGGTAGCCGTGTTGCTGTCGGCGGTGGTGACGCCGTCTGCGCTGGCGCAGTTTTCCGGCCTTGGATTTGGCGACGGGCAGAGTGAAGAGAATACTGGCGTCGCAGTTCCGGTGGAGGTGCCGTCAGAGCTCGGGGAGCCTTCGCTCACCAGGCGTGACGGCACAGAGAATCGCTTCGCCTACCTGTTTAATGCGGAGGTCCGCGATATCGAAGCGGAGCAGCAGAAACTTTCCGAGACACTCGATAAGTTGCCGCAGTTCACGCAAGGCTCGATCAAGCCGGTCGAATTTGGTTATCATAGTGGCAAGATCAGGACGCGGCCTAAGTGGGTGCAGATCGATCTGGGGAGCAGTATCAAACCCGATGCTATCGCTCTGGCGCCAGTGACCGTGCAGATGAATGATCAAACGTTGCGCGGGTACGGCTTTCCGGAGGCTTTCCGCATCGATATCTCCGACGATCCGGCATTTCCCAACGGCAAGTACGAAACCATCGTCAACGTTCGTTCGAAGTCGCACCGGCGACCGCCTGATGCGCCGTATTTTCACAAAGTCGACGGTTTCTCCGGTCGTTATATTCGACTCACAGCAACGACGCTGTGGAGCCCTCCCGGTAAGACCAGCGCGGATGCAGAAGTTTTGGCGTTGGGTGAATTCATGGTGTTGAAGGGCGCTCGCAACGTGGCTGCCGGTCGGCCGGTGTCGACCTTGCGCGGCGATTCGACCGAGCGCCAGTCGTTGTGGTCACGGCGCTACCTGACTGACGGCCGGACGACGCTCGGTATTCCTCATCGTGGCGAACCGAGTTCCGGGTATGGCTTTTACTCGGGCACGGCTGAAAAAGTCACCGAAGGCTGGGTGCTGATCGATCTGGAGGAAATGTTCACGATCGATGAAATTCGGCTGATTCCGGCTACCCCGGAAGACTACGTGTTCGATTTGAATCTCGATTTTCCAACCACGTTTCGGATCGAGATTTCCGATAAACCTGACATGCGCGGTGCCGAGGTGCTGGTGCGTTTCGGCGAAGGCCAATTGACCAATCCGGGCAACAATCCGGTAGTCATACCCATCGACGACGGATACGGGCGTTATGTGAAGTTGGTGGTAGAGCGGCAGACGCCGGGGCCGCTGACCTTCGCATTGGCGGAACTGCAGGTTTTTTCGGAAAACACCAATGTCGCTCTGGGCAAGAAAGTGACCGCCAGCAATAGTCTTGAAGATGACTATTGGTCGGCTGCCAACCTGGTCGACGACTACAGCAGTCGCCTTCGCTTGACGGGTCTATTGCCTTGGCTGTCGTCGCTCGATCAGCGCGGCGATGCCATCGAAGTCTTTTTGAACCTGAACGAGCGGCGACGTGTACTGGTCAAGGAGACTGTGCGGCACGGATTGATCTGGACTTGTGTTGGTGGGGGGAGTGCTTTGCTGATGCTGTTTGTCGGAGTCGGTCGTGGTCGACGCAATCGTCTCAAGGAGGTGGAAAAAATTCGTCAGCAGATCGCCAGCGATTTGCACGACGACATCGGTAGTAATTTGAGCAGCATCGCTCTGCTTGCGGAACTGGGGGACACTGAGGCGGATGACGCATTACTGGCGCGTGAGGAATTTCAGGAGATCAAAGTCACGGCTGACAAAACCGTCGAGTCGATGCGCGATATCGTCTGGTTAATCCGTCCCGGACAGGAATCCTGGCGCAGTCTGATCGCGCGCTTCCGCGAAACGGCGGGACAGCTTCTGCGAGCGCACGAGTACGAGTTCGATGTGCAGGTGCGGCGTCTCGATGAGGGGGTGCCGCTGGATTTCAAGCGCGACTTGTTCTTGATGTTCAAGGAAATCCTTAACAACATCGTTCGTCATGCCAATGCGTCGTCGGTCAGAATCAAACTCGAACTGGTGCGTGGAAACCTTTCGCTCGAGGTCGCTGACGACGGCGACGGCTTCAGCACTGAGGACGACGGGTATCGGGCAGGTAATGGCTTGCGTAACCTTGAAAGACGCGCCGATAGTCTTGGCGGTAAGTTGAAGATACGAAGTGGATCTGGAGCGGGAACTACCGTGCAATTGTCCGCCTCTGTGCCATAGTTAAAATCTTACCTGAAATTGAATCGAGCTATGAGCGAAGCCAAAGATAAATCCTCCGGCGATCCAACAACGATCTGGTTGATCGAGGACAACGAAACCTTGCGCAAAACGGTGGCCCGCGTGATCAACCGTCAGAGCGACATGATCTGTGAGCATCAGTTCGATCGCTGCGAAGATGCGTTCGAAGTGCTGATGAAGGGCGAGGTGCCTAACGTCATTTTGCTCGATCTGGGGCTGCCCGGTATCAGTGGTATCGAAGGTATTCGTCGAATCAAGACGGCGCTGCCACAGATCGAGATTCTGGTTTTCTCCGTGTTTGACGACAATGAGAAGGTTTTTAAGGCGATCTGTGCGGGTGCTTCCGGTTATCTTTTGAAAACCTCAAGCCAAGCCGAGATTCCCGAAGCGATTCGCGAGGTGCTCGCCGGAGGCGCGCCGATTAATGCTCGCATCGCCGGTCAGGTGTTGGAGATGTTTCGTCATCTCGCTCCCGAGAGCAAAGATTATGGCCTGACCGATCGCGAAAATGAGGTGCTCGAGCAGATGGTCGGTGGACTCACCAAAAAAGAGATCGCCGATCAACTCGGGCTGAGTTTTCACACGGTGGATAAACACATTCGCGGGATCTACAGCAAGTTGCACGTCAATACGATGACGGGTGCGGTGGCCAAAGCGTTGAAGGAAGGCCTGCTGAAAAGCGAGGGGATAACAGGGGATATCGGCGACAGCAGTGGAGGAACTGTCGCAAGCTGACGTGATTACGCACGGCGCGGTTGCGGCCCTGATCTCAGGATCTGCTGTTTCGCCCTAGCGTATTGGCGTACGTTGTTGGCTTTGTTAGGGCATTTAAATTAAAAATGCTTCATCTGGTGAAGCGTTTTTCAAATGTCTTATATTTTATCCAGCATCAATTTCGCCGCGGTGGCGACGGTCACCTTTCTAAGTTTCGGCACGTAATCTGCTGTCGCTGCCGACCCGGGCTAAAAATTAAAAACGACGGTAACGACGGCGTCCGTTGCGGCCGTGACCAGCGCCGCATCAGTCGACAAAACCGGTCCGAGGACCACCTCCACAGGAATCGTCGTCCTGCCAACCGCGGGTGACGAAGTTGAGACGGAATTGGCGATCGCCGCCGCTGCTGCCGATCGGCAGAGCACCACTGGCAATTTCTTTGAAGATCCGTTGCGGCTATATGATCGAGAAGGTCGTCTTATCGAAGCGCGTTTGATTTCTGCGACTGGCGACGTCATCACCGTTGAGCGGACCAGCGATCAGCGTGAGTTTCAAATCGATCTCGAGAATTTTCACGATACGTCGCAGCGTTACATCAATCTGTGGCTCGAGCGAGACGTCGAAGCAATTGACTATGCGTTCAGCATTGTAGCGCGCAAGCGTTTGGTCGATTCGTCGGACTACAACATGCCGTATCGTGTTCTCACCACTTCCAAGTGGGCCTACGATATTGAGCTGACCAATCGTACCCGCAACGAATTGAAAGGTGCCGAAATTGAGTTCCGTATCTTCTACGAAGACGAGATTTACTTTCTGCGCACGACGCCATATCCGGGCAAAGGAATGCAGCGGGACGGGGAGTCGGTGAAACTTCCCGACATGGGATTCAACGCCTTTGGGCAATTTACCACTCCGGCAGTCGAGCTCGACACCTATCGCTACGACCCGACGCGTGGAGAAAGGGAGTACCGCAAGGACAAACTCGTTGGCATCTGGTTACGCCTGATCAAAAACGGTGAAATCATTGCGGAGCACATGAGTAACCCGACTGTCATGAGCGACTTTGCCTGGGACGATGAAGACGAACTGGAAATCATCGTCACCGATAAATTTGCCGAAGAATTCAAGGGCAGCCAGCGGATCGAGAGCGAGTGATTCTGAGCGGTGGCTGGTTCGCTGAACGCGGCGGAGACGATAAAAAGCGGTTGCGCCCTTGGTGCGTCGTTCCTAGGCTCAGAGGTGTTCGGCGTTGTCGCCGGAACCATCTGAACTCATGTATTTCATCGGCATTGATAGTGGCACCCAGAGCACCAAGACGGTGGTGCTCGACTTTGACAGTGGCGAGATTGTTGCTCAGGCAGCGCAGGCCTATGACCTGATCGACGGCTTGCCTGCCGGACATCTTGAGCAGGACCCTCAACTGTGGATCGACGCGGTCGACGCCACGGTTCGGCAATGCCTCGATCAACTCGGTGAGCGGCGCTCGGAGGTGCGCGGTATCGGCGTCAGCGGCCAGCAGCACGGTCTGGTGGTGCTCGACGATTCGGATCATGTCGTGCGACCGGCAAAGCTCTGGTGCGACACTTCGACGACCGAGCAGTGTGCGCAGTTTGCCGAAAAATTCGGCGGTGAGAGCGGCCTCATCGAACTGGCTGGCAATACCATGCTGTCCGGCTACACGGCGCCGAAGATTCTCTGGCTGAAACAGAATGAGCCGGACCATTTCGACAAGGTGCGCAGCGTGTTGCTGCCCCATGATTATCTCAATTTCTGGCTGACCGGCGTGAAGCGCATGGAGTACGGCGACGCGTCTGGAACGGGTTTGCTCGATATTCGCACCCGGCAGTGGAGTCGGCCGCTGATTGACTTTATCGATTCGCGAGTGGCTGAGATGTTGCCTGAACTCGGATCGTCCAATCAGGCCCACGGCACGCTCTCGGCAGATCGCGTGTCTGCCTGGGGACTGAGCGATTCGGTGATCGTCAGTGCTGGCGGCGGCGATAACATGATGGGCGCGATTGGCACCGGAAATATCACGCCTGGCGTCATCACTGCCAGCTTCGGCACTTCGGGAACGCTCTATGGTTGCGCCGGTGAAGCGGTGGTCGATCCGCAGGGGGAGATCGCCGCATTTTGCGATAGCACTGATCAGTGGCTGCCGCTGGTGTGCACGATGAATGTCACGGTGGTCACCGAGCAAGTGCGCAAGTTGTTTGACTGGGACCTGACGACGCTTGAGTCGGAAGCCGGTAACGCGCAGCCGGGAGCGGGCGGGATCACTCTTTTGCCCTACTTGAACGGCGAGCGAACGCCAAATCTACCCGGCGCAAGCGGTGTCATTCACGGGCTCAATACCACCAACGCCACGCCGGCCAATCTCGGTCGTGCAGCGATGGAGGGTGCGACGCTCGGTCTCGCCTATGGCTTGCAGCGTTTTCGAGACCTGGGCATGGATCCGGAGGAGATTCGTATCACCGGTGGAGGTAGCAAGAGTGCCCTATGGCGGCAGATCGCGGCCGATGTTTTCAATGCTCCGGTGGTCTCGCTGGCGACTTCGGAAGGTGCCGGGCTCGGCGGCGCGATCCAGGCAGCCCACGCGGCAGGCGAAGGTTCCGGATACCCTGATCTCTGTTCGCGACTGGTAGCCGTCGATGAATCCAGCCGCTGTGTTCCAAACGCAGACAACGCGGCTTTCTATGCCGAAAAACTCGAACGCCAGATGAAGCTGACGCGAGATCTGGCGGCCAGCGCCTGGTTGTGAATCACTTTCGTTGCGGTATCCATCGTCCATTTCATGCCGAGGCAAAATCCACTCGCCAATTCGCTCGGCGATCAACGTCGCCCGCCGTTTAAGGCGCGAGCTCTCGGACGTTTATTGGCAATCCTCATCGGCGGGTTGGGACGGACTTGTCGGATCACAACCGATGATCGTTGCGGCATGCTCGACTCTGCACCGGACGAGCCGCTGCTCTGGGCGTTCTGGCACAATCGAATTATGATCGTGCCCACGTTCTGGCGAAAGTTTCTGCCGGAACGGGGTGGAGCGGTGCTGACCAGTGCCAGCAAAGACGGCGCTATTCTCGCCGAGACGCTGCGCTGTTTCGGAGCGGCTTCAGTGCGTGGATCGAGCTCGCGAAGAGGCGCTGCGGCTTCGCGCGAAATGATCGAATGGGTGGCGGCCGGTTACGATCTGGCCATTACGCCCGATGGTCCGCGCGGACCACGCTATCGACTGGCTCCAGGGATCGTGAAACTGGCGGGCAAAACCGGCGCACGGATCATGCCGGTCCGCGTCGATTTCGAGAATGCCTGGCGTTTGAAAAGCTGGGATCAGTTCCGAATTCCAAAGCCGTTTTCCAAAGTTCACATCACTCTGTTGCCCTTTGAAAGTGTTGCCGAGGAACTTGACGGCGACGCCTTTGAAGCGGAACGAAAACGCATCGAGGCAGTACTCGGTGGCGACGAAACCGCGAGTGCCTCCGAAATTTCCTGAACACCGAATGTTAGCCACGAACGATATGAAACTGATCGAAGGTAAACCCATCGCAGAAGCTGTTTACACCGAATGCCGCGCCGAGCTGAGCCGACTGGCCGAAGCCGGTGTCGTGCCGGGGCTCGCAGTCGTGCTGGTGGGGGATGATCCGGCCTCGAAAGCTTACGTTGGGTCGAAAGATCGCAAGTGTCAGGAGCTCGGACTGCATTCGCTGAAGATCGAACTGCCCGCCGACACGGCGCAGGAAGATCTGCTGGCGCAAATTGTCAAACTCAACGCCGACCCGAAGATCGATGGCATTCTGGTGCAGATGCCGCTGCCCGATCACCTTGACGAGGAGGCGGTGATCCTCGCCATCGATCCCGACAAGGACGTCGACGGTTTGCATCCGATCAATCTTGGCAAGCTGGCGATGGACGACGACAGCGGTTTTGCTCCCTGCACTCCACAAGGTTGTCAGCGCATGCTGATCGAGAGCGGCATCGATGTTTCGGGCAAAAATGTGGTCATCATCGGCCGCAGTCTGTTGGTCGGAAAATCGCTAGCGTTACTTTTGATGGGCAAAGGTCGCGGTGCTAACGCGACGGTTACGGTAGCTCACTCGCGCACCGCTAATCTCGCCGAGCTGTCGCGCTCTGCCGATGTGGTTGTGGCGGCGATCGGTCGACCGCATTTTGTCGGTAGTGATTTCATTGGCGATGGTGCTGTGGTCATCGACGTCGGCATCAATCGAGTAGACGACCCCGAAGCCAAACGCGGTTACCGACTGGTCGGCGATGTCGATTTTGAAGCCGTCGCTGAGCGCTGTTCGGCGATTACTCCCGTTCCCGGCGGTGTCGGAGTGATGACGATTGCCATGCTGATGCGCAATACCATCCGCAGTGCCGCGCGGCGGGCTTAAGTCGACGACGAGCGCGACAAATTAACAGAGTTGTCGGGCGGGTGTTCCCCTCGCCAACGCCTAGAGGCAGGCGGAGCGCCTGCCCCGAAATTGCCTTGCACAAATTCTAGACCCTGGCGTGTTGCGGAGTGAACACGTGATATTCGAGCACCGCGGCGCGTTTGTTGACTCGGATTGCGGCGATGGTCATGGCGGCTCCGGCGGCGACGACAAAGCCGAAGCCGTACCATGCTTCGTTAGCGAGCAGGGTGGCGAAACTCAGTCCCGCGTTGCCGAAAGCAAACACGGCACAGGCCCAGAGTGCGCCTTTGCGATCGTCGAAGTAGAACAGCACGGTCAGTAGCGATAGGAACACCACTAGTAAAAATGCGCCGACCAGTGTGATGCGAAAGATACCGATCTGGATAGCGCCCAGCCCGAGCCACTGACCGATGCTTTCGGCGCAGATCAGCAGGGCGATGGTGACGATGCCTTGAACGAGCATCAGGTTGACGAAGCCCGCGCGCAGGCTGGCGATCAAGTCATCACGCGCGGCTTCGATCTGGGCGAGCGTGCCGCCGTGATTGATGTGCTCGAAAAATTGGGTGCATCCGTCGGCGACAGCGGTTTCGAGTTTTAGAAAGAACAGTGTTAAACCGGGCACGATCGATAACAGGCTGAGATAGATGGAGATGTCGTAAGCGAGTGAGGCGTGGAGTGCGCCGGAGACCTGCACATTTTGTTCGGAGAACCACCAGAACAGAATTTTATCGATCCAGATGCCGATGTTGTAAAACAAACCACAAAAGGCCAGTTCGGGAACGATGCGAAAGTGACGCATGAAGTCCCATGAAGCCAGAATCGGGCTGCCGATCTCGCGTTGCAGGGGCACTAACAGACATACCAAAAGCAAGAGGTGGCCGGCGGCAAAACCACTGACAGCAAGTCCAGCGCCGCCGGCACGGGCAGCGAACCAGGCGGCGGTGCACGCGACAATGTAGCCGATGGCGAATCCGGCGACGATTCGTTTGTAGCGGTGCAGAACGCTCAAATAGTTCGCGACCACAAAGATGCATGACACGGCGACCAGCAGTGCGGTGGCACCGATTTTCCAGACCAACGATTCGGGTGTCAGTAAACCGAACAGGCAAACCCCGGCGATCGCGGACACGATCGCGGTCAGAGTCAGGGCGGCGAAGCACGAGGGCAGGACATTTTCCGGCTTTTTTGCAGAAAATTGATCGGCCGCGTAACGGGTCAGCACGAACTGCAAGCCGCCGGTGAGGATCAAGGCCAAGGCGTAGGCGTGGGTGATCGTGGTCGAGAACAGCGTCAGATCGTGCTCGGTCAGGATCGGGCGCAGCAGGGTGTGCAGGACGATGATCGACAGTATTGAAATGATCCACGGGCCACTGCTGATGACGCCGGCGTAGGCGTAAGCACGCATCGCGCCGCCGAGTGATCGGCTGGCGAGAAGTTTGCGTAGTTCAAATCCGATTCCGGCCATGGTTCAGTGTTCGGCGTTTTCCAGGCGAGCTACTTGAAGGCTTTTCTGACGCAGCGATTGGTAGAGTTCTCGATAGGCCCCGATGACTTCGGGTTCGGCGTAGGTCAGTTCGACACGGCGACGTCCGGCCGCTCCGAGTTGATCCTGCAGGGCACGGTTGCCAAGAATTTTGATGATCGCGTCGGCGAGTGCATCGGGTTCGCCAACCGGCACGATGGTGCCAGCTGGCCCGAGTACGGGAGTTTCGTCAGTCCTGCCTTCGATCAATTCGCGGCACGAGCCGACATCGGTGGCGACCAGAGGAATGCCGGCGGCGAAAGCTTCAAGTGCGACGAATGGTAAACCTTCGCTGACACTGGAGAGAACCATCAAGTCGGTGGGCGGCAAGGCTTGTTCGAGAGTTTTCGAACCGGAGAATTCGACGCTGTCATCGATTCCCAGTTGGTTGGCCAGCTGTCGGCATTCCTCGGCGTATTCCAGATCTTCATCGAACGGGCCCATGACCAGAAATTTTGCCTGTGGCATCTTAGCAACCACGATGGCCGCGGCGCGCAGCAGGGTTTTGACGTCTTTGATTTCAACAATCCGGCCCAGGAATCCGACGTTCATGCGCTCCGGCTGAATGCGCCGTGCGGCACGACGCTGGTCGCGAATCGAATCAAATCGGTCGATCGCCACGCCGTTGGGGATGATTGAGATGCGTTCAGCATCGGCACCGAATTCAACTTGGTGATCGGCATTTTTTTGAAATAGCGAAACGATGTGATCAGCCGTGTCGTAGCTGAGTCGACCGAGTTCGATGAACTGATCGGTCCAGAGTTGGCGCAATGGTGTTACCGAACTGCCGAGCAGAGGCGGTAGGCTGAAAACACCGCTCGAGTTTGCACGAGGTGTGGTCGACGACCAATCGGCGCGCAGTAGTTCGCTGATCCGCTCACGCACGTAGATGCCGTGTTCACTGAGCAGAAAGGATGATCCGTTTTGGCGGGCCGCCATGGCTCCGAGCAGGCCGGCGTAGCCGGTACAGACACTGTGGTAGACGGCAGCGGGAGGTAGATCGCTTAGGGCGGCGGCGATTCTCCACAGCGGACGAATCATGAAGCGTAGGCTCCAGTAGACTTCGATGAAAGGTTCGGCGCTGAAATGCTGGAGGTAGTAAGCGCGGATGATTTCCCAGGTGTCGGGATGTTCCCAAAAGGTGTCGAAGCCTGCCGCTGATTGTTGCGCAGCGTCGCTGAGCGCAAGGATAAGGGGTGCTTTGCATTTCTCCGGATCGGAATTCAGGAAGAAATCGTTGACTGCTTCGCGAAGCCGCTGGTCGGCCTCGCCATTCGCTGGTGGGGCAGCAGTGGCATTGGTGCCACGCGGACCTGAATCATCGAAGAGATAGGTGTGCGTCAGTGCGACAACGTTGGCTGGCAGTTCGTAACGTGATTCGCCGGTGGTCTTTTTCTCCGCGCCGATGTAAGCGATCGCAAAAGTGAGCTCGGGAAGGGCGGTGATGATTTGATGAACCCACGTGGAAACTCCACCGCGCACATAGGGGTAAGTGCCTTCGAGAAGCAGGCAAACGTCCGCCCGCCGGTTGTCGTTGGCAGCGGCGGAACTCATGAGACGGGAGGGGTGCCCGCCCAGAAATTACGAGACGCTACCGTCGTGTTCATACAGGTATCGTGCACGCTCGAGGCGAGTTCGCGCCACTGGCCGAGTTCCGCGTGGTAGCGTCGCTCGATTTTATCGGCGAAAGGCGCGCCGTCGGTCTGACGGCGAAGCTGACTGATCAGTTCGGGGAGGTCAGCGACTTGATGGGTGGCGAGTTGACATTCGGCGAGAAGTTGCAGTGCGGTGGTGTTCTCAGCGTCGCTCGGGCTGGCGGCTAGGGATAGTTCGAGGTAATCGATCGCTTCTTCGAGCAGGGCCTTCGAGGTGACGTCGTCGCGCATTCCGGAGACGCCTACTTGATGGAGCAGGGAAGCCAGTCGGCGAGAAATTTCCGGACTCGAATCAAGCTGACGAAGTTGATTGATCTGTTTTTCGGATGTTTCGCTGAGCGAAGCCAGTGCGCCTTGTGCCTGAAGCTGGGTGCGGGCATCCTGATGACGTTGCAGTCGTCGCAGGACAGTGATGCTCTGTCGGCTTCGGTTGCGGTGCAGCAGCGGGCCGGCTTCACGGAGTTTGCCGAGGGCATTCTCACTCATGCTGCGAACGATGGGAGTAGTCGATGGATCCGTCTGTGATATTCGCAGCGGATTACCGACAACGACGTTGGAGAGAACTTTGGCTGGGTGCGTGTTTTTTGCAAAGCCTCCGAGTAAGCAGGCGACGGCGAGTGCTCCCGCCACCGGTGCGCACAGGGTCAGCGTGATGGCGAGGATTGCGACGGTGCGTATGCCGACCGTCTGCGCGTCGCCGCGATGCCGATAGCGTGCGATTGCAAAGCCAACGATGACGACCGAAACCAGGTGCAGAACCGTCGCCAACTGCCAATTGGAAAACGAGTTAACAGGCAGAGCGCCGCTGGCTATCACGACTGCAAACGCATCGACCGTTACTGCGAAGAGACAGGTCAGAATGGCGGGCAATCGATTCATTTGGCGACCGCAATCGGTTGAATGAGCTGATTCCACTGGTGGTTGAAGCGGTCCGCATCACTGTCGATGGTCAGGATGTGGTGGCGCACCGTGGAGCTTCCTCCGGGAACATGCTTGAGCATTTCCCGGACCCGAAGTTCAGCGGCAGAATCAGTCGATGCGGGGATGAGAAGGCCGATGGCGAAGGCTTCACTGCTTTCACTGATCAATACGACGCCACCAATGGTATCGCCGGGTCGACGATAAATCTGTGCGCTCTGTACAAATGCCTGTTGTTTGGCCAGGTCCGCGTCAGGTGCCGGTTCGAAGAGTACGAGGCGAAATGAGATATGCAGCCGTGCCGCGAAGTCGAGTGCGAGATCGACCTGTCGACTGAAGGCTTCCGGAGGAATGATGCTCTGCCCGGTAGCCGCTGCCATCGAGAGGGTTGGGTCGGGATCGGTGACCGCCACGGTCATGACCCAGTCGAACAAGGCCTGAATGCGAGCCAGCGTTTCCCAATTAGCCTGCGCGTAAGGAAGCCGGTCGATGATCAACAAGCGACTCGGAGCATTTGAAGATACGGGACTCCACGGAATCGCTGCCAGTGTAGTGGATGGATTTGAAGCAGGAGTTTCCGGCGAGTCCTTTTGCCATAGGCTGGCACAGGTGCTGATGTCGCAGTTCTCGATGGCTGCAGCGACCACCGGATGTTGGCAAGCGTCAAACGTGGTCGATGCTTCGAGACCGGTGACTGGACCGATGGAGCTGACAGCCTGCCAAGTTGGCGTAATCGCTGAGTTGGCATCACGTAGATAGATGGCGGCGGCGTTTACAGCGAACAGGTCACGGAAAAGTTCCAGCAGGCGCCGTTCGATATTTTTTTCCGAATCGTCCGAACCGAGAGCGAATAGTTGTTGGACCCGATCCTGAAGCGTGATGAAGTCGGCGTCGTGCAGTAGCAGGCGCTGGGCCAGATCGTTGGCCGAGGCTTGTGACAAAGCAAGCTCGTGTTGAAGACGTTGGTATGACTCGGCGATTTGCTGTACCGAATCCTGTGCGGTCTCGGCAGGTCCAGCTAACAGGCGATGCACCAGACCACCGATCGCTGCCGCTGCCAGAAGGGAAACGAAGTAGTAGGGGGTGTCGGTGATCATCCCGGCGAAGTCGCTTTCGCCCTTGAAATATTTGAAGCCAATGAAGACTACCAGCGTGGTGACCAGCGAACCGACGAGTCCAGAGAGAAGCCCGTGACGAGCGCCCAGCACCACGGGAAGGATGATCCACGGAGTTGGATTGAGGGCGAAAAAACCCGGGTCGGCGCGGGCGATCGAAACGTTCGCGAAACAAAGCAACAGAAGCAAGATCAAGCCGTCGGCAACGCTTCCATAGCGATTGCCACTTAGGTCCGGCTTCGGCGGTTCGGTGGCGGTGGACTCGGGCTCAGGCACGGAGGAAGCGCAATTGGGGGCGGCAGCGGAAGCGGAGGTAGCGACGAGGTCGTGAGGTTTCAGTAAAAGTATCGCAGGCCAACATTGGCGACGATGACTTCGGATGAATCGTTGGCGGCTGCGGTTCCGTCCGAGTAGTAGCCCAGTTCAAAGAGCAGGTCGAGGTGGTCAGCGAGGCTGTAGCTTGCGCCGCCGGTGATCGACCAGTCGATTTCGTCGTCAGCAAAATCGTAGTTCACGCCTGCGCCGAGATAGCTGTCGAGGCGATCGTTGATGCGATGATTGAAGCTCATATTAAAGCCGTGCGGATGATAGCGGGGTTCGATGAACTCGTTGCCGATCAGCTCACCACCGGTCGCGTCGATGAGTCCCAGCGAACGCACTTCGCCGGCACTCAACTTGCGTGCGTCAAAGTTTTCGTAGCTGGCTTGGTAGGCGAGCTGAAGGGATCGGCGGTTGGCCTTGTCCTGCCAGAGCGTGCGACCGATTTCGACATCGGCGAACCAACCGTCACCAAGTTCGGCGTCTTCGGCAAAAATGCGCCGGCCGCCGGTGCGTGCGCTGAGTTTCAGGCCGAACGGCAAGGGACCGGAAATGGCAGCGGCGAGACGATCCTCACGACCGTCGAGGGCGATCAATTGCAGCGAATTATCGGCGGGGTGATTGCCGTAATAACCGACCTGCCAGCCCCAGAAAAGATCGTTGGCGGGTTCGCGACCGCCGGCCAGTGCGTAGAGCAACTCGCCGTGGTCGGCGCCGCCAAAACGAACGTCCATGAAGTGGTGAGTGCCGATTTTTGGCCGGACAAAGGCGTAGGCGCCGGTATTTGAGGCGGAGTCTTTGAGCAAGCTGCGCTCATCGCTGAGTTCGACCCGATCGTGCCACGCGCTGGCGCCGACGCGGACATTCTTGCGGACCTCTGCCGAGGCATCAAACTTTGTATAAAAGCGATCGCCTTCCGCTTCGTTGAGGTATTCGCCATCAACGGAAACAGTGTTGGCGGTCTTTTCAAAAATCTCTGCCGATGTCGCTAGCGCTTCGGATCGAACGGCCTCGGTTTCGGACTGACTATGACTCACCTGATCATACTCGGCACGTGCACGATCGAGTTGTCCACTGTTGTAGAGCGCGTCGGCGTAGTCGGCCTGCCCTTCGAACTCTTGTCCGGGTGGCGTGGTATTTTTCAGCGATTCCATCAATGGCAGCGCTTCGCGATGCATTCCGTTTGAGGTCATCGCCTGAGCGAGCAGCAAATCGACGTCGCGATTGCCGGGGTGGGCGGCTGACAAACCACGGGCACGTTGCAGGGCGGCCTTCCGGTCACCGGTCTGAAGCGCGGCGTAGGTAGCGGCGATGTCGTCGCTGAGTTGTAGGTTGTCGAGTTCGCTCTTAGCTTCAGCGCGCGTCGCAGCGGTGTAGGCCTTGCTGGCCGCGACGCTCTGAAAAGACGCCACCGCTTCTGCTTTCCGTCCACTGGCGAGGTAGGCCGATGCCAATTGGGCTTCGAGAGGAAAGGCGCGTCCTTTTGATAACCGGGCTTTGGATTTTTCGAGCAATACGACGGCGTCGCTGGCGCGTCCGATGTTCATTAACTGATCGGCTTGATCTTCGGTCGCGTCGAAGGGGCTGTCGGGCTGGAAGTCGTTGTCGCTGGAGGAGCCTGAGCTCGAATCTTGGGTGGCGCCGCTGGACTGCGCGATTGCCGTCGCTCCGGAAGGATCACGGCGCCTCAGCTCTGCGCTGACGGCAGTCGCCATTTTCTGGTTTCCGAGACGTTGATAAAGTCCAACCAAACCACTGAGGTGGTCGGTAGAAAGTGTCGGTAGTCGATCGAGAACGGCCTCGTCAGAATCGGGATCGGGAGCCGCAGTGCTCTCTGCAGTTGGCTTTTGCGGAACGAAGACTGGAGGCGTGGGCGATCGTGGTGGTGCAGTTTCGACCGGACCCGTGCTTGCGGGTGCAGACTTTCGTTCGACCGTCGCAGCCAGAGGGTCGGAAATTTGAGCATGGCCGGAGGTCAGGCAAGCGCATGCGGTAATGGCAGCGGCGGCGGCAATGGCCAAGCCTCGAGTCTCCAACGGGAGCGGTCGCTGGCGAAGAGCATTCGCTGACGCAAGACGCCGCGATAACGACAAAAGTCGGAAGGTAGATCGCATGAAGGCAATTGGGTTTGCCTCACGGTTATATACGTTCTGTTAATTATCAAGCTTTATAAACATTATTGTTTTGTTAATTGAAGTGAGCGTTATTGTTGTGTGAGTGGGCAGAGGCGGGCAATTGAAGTGGCGTTCACTTGCCGCAGGTGCCGAAACTGCCGGTCGCCAGGAACCGTCGAACCAGGTCGATCGATTGGCGGCTGCTCATCAGGTAAGGATGCGAGCAACGAATCACGGTGTGATCTTGTGCGCCTTCGACGCGGGTATTTTCCACTGACACCTTGCCGTCATCCCGTCCAGCAATGAAGCGTGATAGAATGACGTTGATGGAACGGCTTCCGGCGATGATGCCGAGTTCAAAATCGACCGGTCCAAGGGTGCTTGCAAGGGCGGCTTCCCCTTTGGTGCCGAGTTGGCTGCCGACCGGGCCGTTGATCCATCGATACAGAGAAAGGTGGCCGAGTTTGTCGACGATCTCGCTACCTTGATTCGGCGGTCCAAGCATGACAACACGACCAAGATCGGAAATTTTGTGATCGCGGGCGTAGAGTCGCAGCAAGATCCCTCCCAGAGAGTGCGCGACTACGTGAATTCTTTCGGCGCCCTGGGCTCGACAGGATTCGAAGGCCGGTCCGATATGTTTTTCGACTAGAATTTCCGCTGTAGACTGTCTCGAAGGGTAACCGATATTGTGAACGACGTAGCCTTGCGCGCTGAGCGATTTTTCCAGTCTTTTCATGCACTTAGGGGAGCGTGCCAGTCCGTGCAGTAGAATCACGTGCTCGTTTGCCGTGGGTGCCGGTGAGCTGGTTTCGGCTGAAGCGTTACTGGCGATGGCGGTTGTCATGAAGAGCAGCGGTCCAAGCAAAGTTCGACCAAGTAAGTGTCGCATGCCGAAAGGTGACCGCAAAACGCGGTTGCTCAAAACGGCATTTTGAAGAGGCGGCATCGGGTCAGCGTTTGTGGGCTACGATGATGCCACGATCGCCGGCGCTATTGCGGTGACTCGGGGCAACGAAGCCGGCATTTTCGAGGTGCTCGAAGATTTCGGTGGTCGAATAGCAGCGCCCCTGGGTCGAGTGCATCAGGATGCAGGAGTATTCGGCGACGGGTAGCGGGCCGGACTTGTCGGCGTTGAGGAAAGTTTCGTGGATGACCACCAAGCCGTCGTCGGGTAAAGTTTCGAATGAGCGGGCGAGGAGTTGATCGATTTCTGGAAAGTCCCAGTCGTGGAGCACATTCGAAAACAGGTGAACGTCGCAGTCAGTCGGGTAGCATTCGCTGTGGAACATATTGCCAGTGTGAACGCCGATGCGTTCGCTGAGTTGGTATTCCCCGATGGTTTTTCGTGCAATCGCATCGACCGGCTCCTGTTCGAGCACTGTGGCCAAAAGGTGCGGATGATTGGCCGCTAGGGCGCAGGCGTAAATGCCGGAGCCACCGCCGATGTCGAGCACACGCGAACGGTGCTGAAGGTCGTCAACAAGCTCATCGGCGAGAGCTTTTCCGAGATAGACGCCGCGGCAGTTCATCGCGGCGGTAAAGGATTCGGCGAACGCTTCATTCTTCATCGCCTCGTGCCAGTCGGCTCCGGCGTCCTCGTTGCCCGACCAGTGGGCGGGCTTTCCGCTGCGCAGCACGCGCGCAAAATCCAGAGCGATGGGGCGGTCTTTCAGTGAGGCAAAGTACGGCGACAGATTCCATGCCGAGCGCTGGTCGAGGTGTTCTTGACCGAGTCGGCTCAGTCGGTATTCGCCGACATCGTTGCGGCGCACGAACTGATTGCACTGCAGCAGGGTCATTAATACGTCAGCGGGTCGGCGCGCGAAATCGAAGTGTTTGCAGATTTCGTTCAGATCAGATGGGTGATCGGCGAGCCATGTGAAGAAATCGAATTCAGTGATCGCACATGACAGAAGATCGACGGCGTAGAGTCCGTCGCGATATCGCAATACGGATGTTGGATCGGTGAGCGGCCGGTCAGTGAGCGAGCTTGGGCTTGGCATGCGGGACTGTGAATCGAGGGGGCGTGCGATGCCAGTAACTTTTTGTGATGCTCTAAGCTTGTTCGCAGGCGGGTGATCTGTTGGTATCGCCGACGAATATGAAACAGGAATCGTTGAGAATAATTTTTCGGTGGCTGGGACCGGTTCTCGGGATCGTCCTGGGGAGTCTGGCGTGGCGTCAGGGCATGTCACCATCTGCATCGATAACGCTGGGTGTGGCAGTATTGACTGCGAGTTGGTGGATGACCGAAGCGGTGCCTATTGCCGTCGCTTCTTTAGTGCCGATCGCGCTGTTGCCACTGCTCGGGGTGCTGGATGCCGACGTGGTTGCAGAGAAATACGGCAACAAGCTTATTTTGTTGCTATTGGGAGGGTTTTTACTTTCGAAAGCGATGGAGAAAAGTGGTGCTCACAGGCGATTGGCGCTGTACATGGTGCGATTGTGTGGAGGAGGTGGAGGGCGCGGACTGATCCTCGGTTTTATGCTCGCGGCGGCGACCCTGAGCATGTGGATTTCAAACACGGCAACCACGCTGATGCTGCTGCCGATTGCGCTGGCAGTGCTGGAAGGCGTGCGTCAGGAGAGGGTGAAGATTCCACTGCTTTTGGGGATCGCCTACGCGGCGAGCATTGGTGGATTGGGCACCCCGATCGGAACTCCGCCGAACTTGATTTTTATGGATCAATACAAGGCGACGACTGGCACTGAGGTGAGTTTTCTGCAGTGGATGAAATACGGCGTGCCAGTAGTGGTGTTGATGATCCCGTTGATGTGGTTGTGGCTGTCACGAGGGATTACAAGTGCGGAGAAGGTCGAGCTGCCGGACACGGGAAAATGGCGACCGGAGGAAGTCCGTACACTCGCCGTTTTCGGCGTGGTGGCAGCGGCGTGGATCACTCGGGGCACAGAGACGGGAGGTGGGTGGAGCGCATGGCTTGGGCTGCCCGGAGCGAACGATGCCAGCGTCGCGTTTCTTGGTGTGATCGCAATGTTCTTGATCCCGAGCGGCAAGAAGGATGGATCGACGCTGCTCGATTGGGAAATGGCTCGCGATATTCCGTGGGGAGTGATCCTGCTTTTCAGTGGCGGGATGGTGTTGGCGGAGGGCTTCCGTTCGTCAGGCTTGAGCGAAAGTCTCGCTGGGGTGCTGGGTGGCATCGGCGTTTTGCCAATCGTGCTGTTGATCGCAGCGGTGGCATTTTTTATGACTTTCCTGACAGAGGTGACCAGTAACACTGCCAGCACCGCATTGATGATGCCTGTGCTGGCGGCGGCAGCGATTGCGACCGACGTTGAACCAGCACTGTTGATGTTGCCGGCGGCGTTGAGCGCGAGTTGTGCCTTCATGCTGCCGGTCGCGACAGGTCCGAACGCAGTCATCTTCGGTAGCGGAAAATTCACGGTGGCACGGATGGCGCGCGAAGGTTTGGCGCTGAACCTAATTGGGGTCGTCGTGGTAACGATTTGCTGTCGGCTTTTGCTAAAAAGCTAGGTCGGGGCGACCGACTGCAGGGCGCTCAAACGGAGGACGGGGATGATCGCGATTGAGGTAGCTCGCGTTCGATGCATACATCGAGCGAGTACCGTGCAAGTTAGTCCGTCGGCAGCCTGCCCAAAAAGCCCTTAATCAAGTGAGTGAGATCCTATGGCATGTTTGCCGTACCGAGACAGTGATGGTGAAAGGCACAAATTACGAAAGGCCTCAAAAGCTAGATGTAAACTAAATGGCGTAGAATCAAATGCAGTGCATTATATTGTTGACGGTGATGGGTCGGCGCGGTATCGATGGGCATGGCTTTTCGGCGATTGTTGCTTTCTGATGGTGGATGCTATCATGTGTTCTCGCGGGTTGTTGATCGGCGACGCTGCTTTGGGAAAGTGGAGAAGGAGTTTTTTGTTGCGACGATGAGGCGACTGGAGGCTTTTTTGGATATGCGGGTGCTGACTTATTGTGTGATGGCGAACCATTTTCACATTCTGGTGGAGGTGCCGTGTGGGGATGAAGTGAAGTGCTTGACGGCGGAATCATTGAGAGAACGGTTATCATTGCTTTATCAAGGGAAAGCGCTCGTGGAGGCGCGCGACGAGATCGATTGTGCGCTGGAGTATTCGAGAACTTCGACGGGTAGCTCGGAATGGATCGATGGCATAGTTGCTCGATATCAGAAGCGAATGGGGGATCTGTCGGTATTTTTAAAAGAGCTGAAGTGGCGCTTTTCGGTCTGGTTCAACGATCGAACTGAGCGAGTCGGCACGTTGTGGGAGGATCGGTTTCATTCTGTTTTGGTTGAGAGCGACGAAACGGCTCTGATGACGATGGCTGCCTATATCGAATTGAATCCGATTCGGGCGGCACTTGTTGCCGATCCGAAGGATTATCGGTGGTGTGGCTATGCGGAGGCGGTAGCTGGGAAGAAATTGGCGAGGAACCGGTTAGCTAGGTTGCATGGGCGCGTTCGCTCCTGGCAAGGGGATGGTGAGGTACCTTTGACATGGCGGGATGTCGCTGCAGCGTACCGTGTTCACTTGTTTGGCCAGGGGGAGCGTCGGCTTGGCGATGGTCCTTCTGGTCGCGGTGCGAAGGCGGGGTTCGATCCGGAACAGGTGGCGAAAGTAGCTGATGATCTCGGCGGCGAGTTGCCGCTGCATGAATTGATGCGCAGCCGTGTTCGCTATTTTACCGAGGGGGGCGCCATAGGCAGCCGGCAATTCGTCGATGGGGTCTTTGAATCTTGCCGAGATCAGTTCGGGGTGCGTCGTCAGACGGGCGCCCGGCGCATGCGGGGTCGATGCTGGGAAGGATTGATGTCGCTCCGGGACTTACGCGGCGACGTATTTGGCAAGCCTGGAGAAGGTTCCAGTGCCGATTAGGATTTTTAGGGTTTAGCCCATCCGCCGCCGAGGGCCTGCACGAGTTGCACCGCAGCAAACTGGCGGGAGGCTCGGCTGCGAGTGAGTTCGCGGCGTTCGTCGAGAGCAGTGCGTTCGGCATCGATAACCTCAAGGTAGCTGGACAGGCCTCCGGTGTAGCGTTCGCGGGCTAGGGATGCGGCTTTTTCGGCAGAGGTCGCGGCGCGTTGGTGGGCGGCGATTTCGCTGTCGAGATAGGCGGCGTCACTGAGTGCGGTTTCGACTTCGCGAAAGGCATCGAGGACGACTTCGCGGTAGTTGGCGAGTGACTCTCGTGCGCTGGCTTCAATGCGCAATCGGTCGGATTTTGAGCGACCACCTTGGAAGATCGGGATTTGGACACTGGGACCGATCTCGCCGAACAGACTCTTGGCGTCGAACAGTTTGGCGAGGTCGAGGCTGGAGATGCCACCGGTTCCGCCGAGGGTGATGCGTGGCAGGTAGGAGGCTTTGACTACACCGAGGCGTTCAGCAGCTGCTCGAACGCGGGCTTCGGCTGCAGCGATATCTGGTCGGCGGGCAAGCAATTCGGAGGGAACACCGGCAGGTATCGATGCTTTGCTAAGCGGGCCACTGACGCTGGGTGCTTTGAAATGCGATGGGCTGGTGCCGACGAGAAATGCGAGGGCATGTTCGGTGCCGCGGGACTCGCGCTGCAATTGCAGCAGCAGCGCTCGTGTCGACTCGAGTTCGGTCTGTGCCCTGGCAAGGTCGAGTTGATTAGCTTCGCCACCGTCGACGCGAGCATTAACGAGGCTGAGGTTTTTCTCACGCAGTTGCAGGGTTTCTTTGACCAGAGAGATCTCCTCGGCGGAGGCACGATACTGGAACCAGATGCGGGCAAGTTCGGCTTTGAGCGAGAGTGTTGCGCTGGCAATATCGGCGGTTGATGCGGCGAAATCCGCTTCGGCGGCGGCGACGCTGTGGCGAACTCGGCCCCACAGATCGATTTCGTAGTCGAGATTGAGGGCGGCGCGATACTGGCTGTAGGTCAGTGTGTCGGGAACGAATATACCACTGGCGGTGTCGCGTTTACGTTTCCACAATGCGTCGCCGGTGATCGATGGGAAGCGGTCGGCCTGCGCCAAGCCGAGCGCTCCGCGCGCTTGATCGTATCGGGCGAGTGCGGCCTGCAGGGTGGGGTTGTCGGCTTCGGCGCGACCGATGAGGCGGTTGAGTTCGCTATCGTTGAAACGTTTCCACCAGTCGCCTGCTGCGGGGAGGGATGACTTGTTTGCGCCGTGTCGATAGCTTTCGTCGGCATCGACTGCAGGGGTGTCGGCGGTCTTGGGATTGGTGGTCAGGCAAGCGCTCAAGCTGAGGGCGAGGCCCGTCACGAGGGCGTAGCGCAGTGTGCTGTGAATGGCATCGGGGCCTTTTGCTCCGGATGTTAAATGCAATGTGGCCACGACGAGGATTGGGGAAAATTATGCACCCGTGGCATCGCCGAGTGGTGTGGCGAGGTTGCCTTTGATGCCGTCATTGCTACGCACCGCAAACATGACGCTTAATACGGTGGGAACCAGAAACAGGGTGAACAGAGTCGACACCAGTAGACCGCCGACAACGACGGCACCGAGACCGCGGTAGAGTTCGGATCCGGCACCGGGAACGACCACCAGTGGCAGCATGCCTCCGACACTGGTCAGGGTACTCATGAGAATCGGGCGGACGCGGCTGTGGACCGACATGATGATCGCCTCCTGCGGATCGAGTTCGGGCTGGTCGCGGAGAAAATTCAGGGTCTGATGCACGATGAGGATGGCATTGTTGACGACCACTCCGGCGAGAATCACGAAGCCCAAGATCGTCAACATGTCGAGGTTTTGCACCGGTGCGTAACGGTCCTTTTCGCTCCACCAATGGACGAGGGCAAGCCCGAGAAAGCCGCCAAATGTGGCAAGGGGCACGCTCAGCATAATGACCCAGGGATAACTCCAGCTTTGGAACAATATGACCAGCAGTAGATAGATGACGATGAAGGCGAGACAGAGAGAGCTGGATATCGTGCCGACCACTGTGCCGTCTCCGAGCAGGGCACGGGTGATCTCGGCCAATTTGCTAGCGGACCCCGACAGTTCGGCACTGACACTGTTGGGGATCGCATGTGAGTTTCGCAGATTGACGATTGTAGCTTCGATCTGATCGATTGCCGACTCGAGCGGCATGCCTTTTGGAGGAGTGAATTCGATGGTCACTGCGCGCAGGCGATCGACATGGCGAATGGCGTCGGGGCCGCGCACACGTTCGATGTCGGCTACGCTCTCAAAGTCGACGACGGCTCCCATCGGGGTCGCGAGCGGAGCTGCCATCAATGACTCGAGAGCTTCGTCACCTCGCGAGTGACGACTGATGATTTTCATGTCTTTGAGTTCGCCGTTTTCTTCAAATTGGCGGAACAGAAGAATGCCGTCGCCGTTTGCCTGAACGGCAAAACCCAGGTCGGCCCGTGTCATTTGCAACTCTCGCAGGCGCTCGTCGTCGGGCACGATGCGCAGTTCGGTCAGCGGCAGCGAAAAATTTGGTGGCTCGGGGCGGGCGCTGCCGGGGCCGAAGCTTTGCATCAGGGCGCCGAAAATTGCGCTGGCGGCTGCACTGACTTCGTTGAGGTCACTGCCGGTAAGATCGATCTTAACTGCCGAGCCGGTGGTGCCTGCGACGCGGAACAAGGGGGCTTGAAAGGCGAAGGCTATAGTGTCAGGGGCAGCAATTCCGGAAGTCGCGGCATTCAACAAGGGGATGGCGTCGACGACCTTTTTCTTATCGTCGGAAATGGCACCGTGGAACATGCGGCCTTCGAAGCTAACCAGAAAGTAGTGACGTAATGGTGGCGGCATTACGGTTTCTTCCGAGCCGGGGGCGAGGGGGACCGGCTGGCGATTGTCGTAGGGCTCGGTCGGAAGTCCGTTGCGTTTTTCGATAACTGCTTCGACTCCGAATTTGTTTTCGGTTACTTCCCACGATGCGCGTACGTTGTCTTCGATGCGCGAGCCCATTTCGGAGAGCTGTTCGAGGTTGTAACCGGGAGGCGGAAACAACAGACCGAAGATGACGTCGCGGTTGCCGTTCGGCAGGTAGTCGCGGTCCGGCCTAAGGATGGGTATGCCGACTACTGTCACGACAGTGAACGTCAGCGTAAGGGCTATACGCGCTGGCCAACTCGACGTGAATTGGGCGACGGCGCGGCTGACATAGTCGGGAAGATTGTCGACCAATCGGGTGAGCGGCCGAACCAGTGCCTGCAATCGAGCGATCCACGGTGAGACTTTTTTATTCTCATCGACATCACTACGGTGAAGATAGCGGGCTGCTGCCGAGGGAATGACGGTGATAGATACGACCATGCTCAGGCCGACGGCGGCCATGATCGCGAGGGCGATATCGCGGAACAGTTGGCCGGCGGTTTCCTGGATCAGCAGAATGGGGAAAAATACCGCGAGGGTCGTCAAGGTTGACGCGACGACAGCTCCGGCGACTTCCTGGGTGCCTTCGAGTGCAGCTCGCGGCGCGGGTTTACCCATTTCCAGATGACGATAGATGTTCTCGATGACGACGATGGCGTTATCGACGACCATGCCGACGGCAAAGGCGAGCCCAGCCAGCGAGATGATGTTGATCGTCCTGCCGAGTGCGACCAGCACGACGAAAGAGGCGATCACCGAGACCGGAATGGCAATGGCGACGATGCCTACGCTGCGTAGTGAGCGTAGGAAAAACAGCAGGGTGATGGTAGCGAGGATGCCGCCTATGAGAATATTCGACTGCACCAGATCAATGGCGTCGCGCACATAAGTCGTCGAGTCATAGGTATTGACCAGCTCGAGTTTGCCGTTAATGCCAAGCTCCTTTGCTTTCTGGTCGAGCAGTCCGTCGGGGGCGTTGAGTGCGGCGATTTCTCCCTCAAGCGCTTCCATGGTTTCCAGCAGATTGGCACCCCGCTGCAATTGGAAATTAAAGAACGGCATGGCGATGCCGCGTGCCCGCGCCCAGCTCAAAGGCTCCTTGTAGGCGCGCTCGATAGTGGCGATGTCGCCGAGGTAGATGGGGCCGCCTTCGTCCAGGCGGATGACCATGGCAGCGATGTCTTCAGGTGCCTGAAAGCGTCCGGTGGTACGCACGCGGATGTCGCGTTTACCTTCCTCGACGCGCCCGGCAGAGACGTCGACGTTGGCGCTGGAGATTGCCTGTTGGAGTTGCGAGAAGGTGACCCGACGTTGTGCCATCGATGTGGGATCGACGACGATGTGCAGTTCCGACTGCCGTGCGCCGCGGATGCCGACCTGAGAGACGCCGGGAAGTCGGTCAAAGCGCGGTTGCATGCGTCGCTCCATGAAGTCGTAGAGCGTGGTCGGATCGAAATCGGGATCGGTCGAGGCCAGGCCGACCCAGGATATGTAGTCGACGGACTCGGGATCCACTGGCTCGACGACTGGCTGCAAAACACCACTCGGATAGCCGGGGACTTCGTCGAGTTTTTGCAGCACTTCGGAGAGCGCTTCGTTGATGTCGGTGCCGGTTTCGAACTCGAGGCGCAGCGTTCCCTGCCCGGCGGCGCTGGTGCTGATCATTGACTTGAGGCCGGTAACTTCACCGAGAGTTTTTTCCTGTTCCTCGACGATGTCGCTCTCGATTTCTTCAGCGGAAGCGCTTTCCCAGTTGGTGATCACTGAGACGACGACCGACTGCACCTCCGGCGTCATCCGGATTGGCACGTTGGTGACGGCGAGCAGTCCAGCGAACACGCTGAGCAGCACGCCGACTGCCACCGAGATCGGCTGATTAACGGCGGAGCGGATCATGTCAGGGAGCCGTTACGGGAGAGGTGTTGATGCCTTTTTTCGAGTCAGCCGGTGCGGTGATCAGTGGGGTGCCGGGGAATAGGCGTTCGTTGCCTTCGGTGACCACCATGTCGCCAAGGCGAAGCGTTTCAGACTCGACGTAGACACGACCGTTGCTGCGGAACAGCTCTCGCACCGACACTTTTTCCGCCGTTGGAGGCTGTGAGGCTTGGCCCGGGTTGGGGCGAAAAACGTAGGCTTCGTTGCGCGTTACCACCAAAGCGTCGGCGGGAATGGAAAGATGCTCGGCGGCCTTGCCGACAGGTAAATCGACGGTGATCGCCATGCCGGCGACCATATGGTCGTCGCTGTTATCGATGGTGGCGACCACGGAGAACAGCCGGGTGATGGGATCGATATCGGCGACGGTACGCAGGTTGGTGATCGTCGACGTTGCGCCACTAGCCTCGGAGACGACGTCGAGATTCCTTGCATCTTCGGCGATGGTATTAGCGAAACGCTCGGGCACGCTGAGCCAAGCTTCTATTCTTCCGGTGCTGACCAGAGTCGCAACTGGATTGCCGACCGCCAGCCATTCACCTGGCTCGACGTGGCGCGCGACAATGCGGCCATCGAAGGGGGCGAGAATTTCCAGATCTCTGCTGCGCACGGTCATCAATTCGACGCTGCTGGTCATGGCTGCGAGTTGGCCTTTGGCGACCTCCGCACCGGCGATGGCGACCGCGGACTCGCGCTCCGCATCGAGAAATTCGCGTTCGGAGACGGCCCCGCTTTTATAGAGCTTTTCCTTTCGTTGCAGATCAGTGACAGCGCGTTTCGATTCGGCCTCGCGCTGTGTGATCACGGATTCGGCGGCGCTCAATTGGGCTTTTGCTTCGGCCAGTTCGGCATCTAGGCGGCTGGTGTCGAGAACCGCCAAGACCTCGCCTTTTTTGACGAGCTGCCCTTCGTCGATGCGCACTTCTGCGACAGCACCTGCTTCGCGGGCGGCGACTTGAGCTCGGGCAACGGCTCGCAAGGTGCCGGTAACGCGGCGTTTTTCCTGAGAGAGTTGCTTGGTCACCGGGGAAACTAGAACGGTCGCGAGGGGAGGCCCTTGCGGAGCTGCACCTTCGCTTGCCGCGCCAGTTCCAACTTCGGGCGTTTCACGCAAAGCTTTGATACCGAACCACATGCCGAGAATGGTAACGACCGCCAACATCAGCCAGCGGATGCCGGCCGTTTTCGGAGCAGGCGAAGCAGCAGGATGAACTTTATCTCGGGATGATGATTTTGGCTCTGACACGGCGATTTCGGAAATTGGTCTGAATGATCTGCGAGCAAGCGGCTGCGTTCCGCTTCGATTTTCGTCGATAAATCCGGCTAGTCCTTCGGCGTCTTAAGTAGCCCGATCAAGTTCTGTTTTGCGCTTCCATCGTAGCCGTCCAGACCAAGTTCGATGGCGTGCAGATCCTTGCGTGTTCTGAATGACCGAAAGATGCGATCCCAAATCGAGAGCAGCGAGGTGTAATTCGAATCAGTCTCGGGCTGGAGTCTTGAATGGTGCACTTTGTGCATCGCCGGAGTAGCGATGAACAATCGTAGAAATCGGTCCAGGCGGGGTGGCAGTGCGATGTTGGCGTGGTGAAACTGGACGACAGGGAACATGATAGCTTCGTAAAGAGCGAGGTGCCACATTTCTGCGCCGATCACGAGGATCGCCCCGATGCGGAGCACGGATGAGATGATAATTTCGCCGAAATGAAATCGATTTGCCGTTGTCACGTCCATCTGAGGGTCGGAATGGTGGACCCGGTGAAATCTCCACAAGAACGGGACTCGGTGGCTGAACCGGTGAAACCAGTAAGTGAAGAGATCGAAGAGTAGAATGGCAATTAGGGCGCTGAACCAGATCGGGCCGTCGATCCAGTTCAACAAGCCCCAGCCATTGTCCCCTGCAAGACTGGAAGCCCACGTCCAAGCGGCAAGAAATAGCGCTACGATTAAGAGTGTATTGATTACCGCCATCACGATATTGGTGAGACCATGCACCAGTCGTCTTTTGGTTTTCCTGAGGAAAAAACCGAAAAATGGTGCCAGCGATTCCCACATCAACAAAGTGAAGAGAACCGCAAGCGCGATCCAGCGGCGATGGATATTGATAGATTCGGCGAGATCGGTCATGGGTTGGGGGACGTTGGAGTGGCTCTAAATTCGGCTGCGATGGGTTTACGGCGAGGGGAGAGCACAGGTCGATTTTGTAGACGACCACTACTGAGAATGTTTTACAAATCCAGCGTTCTGCCAGATGTTGTGGTAATTATGAAAATAATGGTTGTTTAAAGGTGAATCTCTGCGAAATTACCTAAGGGATACCCCTATTTTTCTTATGTCAGCCTGTTCATGAACGACCCCCAACAGCGTCTCGCCGCTCTCGCAGCCTACGAAATCATGGATACCGCTCCTGAGGAAGCTTTCGATGATTTAACTCAATTGACCAGTTTCATCTGCGACACACCGATTGCTTTAGTGACGCTTCTTGATCTGAATCGTCAGTGGTTTAAATCTAAGGTTGGTCTATGTGCTTCCGAAACTCCTATTGAGGATGCCTTTTGCAGACTTGCGATCGAGCAGCAAGATGTGTTTTTGATCACCAACGCGAGTGAGGACGATCGATTTGCAGCAAACCCGTTAGTCACAGGCGAACCGAATATTCGCTTCTACGCAGGCGCTCCGCTGATTACCCCGGAGGGTGTGGCTCTTGGAACACTCTGCGCGATCGATACGGTGCCGCGAAGCTTCTCGGATCAACAAAAATTGGCGTTGCAGGCCTTGGCCCGGAGTGTGGTGGGAACGCTGGAAATGCGGCGCGTTGCGAGTGATTTAAAAAATGCCCTGTTCGAAGCGGATAGTGCCAGGAAGGAGGTCGGCAAGTTGAAAGACATGCTCCCGATGTGCGCGTGGTGTCGCAAAGTCCGCGATGACGAAAGTTTCTGGCACAGCGTCGAGGACTACATTGGTTCTCATTCTGAAATCGATGTGACTCACGGAATTTGCCCTGATTGTGCGACCACTGTGGAAGGGGAAATTGACGAGCTGGCGTGCAGCCATGGTGACGGGAAAGCTTGAACCACAAAAGTCGGCCCGCATCTTCGAACTTTAGCCGATGAGCAAATGCGGTGACACGAGGTTTGGTCTGCGTTAAAATTGCGCTATCGTAGCTCATCAAGGTTCTCGACATCTCTTTCTGCGATACTGACGCGATGAAATTTTCAATGATCTATCAACTTCCTGCCACGTTGTTTCTTGCCGGATGTCTCGGCGCGGTTTCTCTCATGTCGGCTCCGGCGCAAGACAGCCCCGCTAAACCTGCCCCCGAAGTAGAGAAGAAAGAAGTCAAACCGCTCAAACCCGTTGCGGCGGTCGAGGTCGGTCCGACCTACGAAGAACTGAGCGGCAAACTTACGATCGACAGCGCTCCGATTGCTCAGGCCGGTGGACCTGTGGCTTCTTACGCCGACGTGCTGGAAACGGTGATGCCTGCCGTGGTCACGATCTACTCGACTAAAGAGGTGGCTTCTCCAAGCCGCAGCCGGATGTTCGATGACCCCTTGTTCCGTCGATTCTTCGGTGTCCCGGAAGATGAGGAAGACTTGGAGCTGCCGCCGCGCACTCAGCAGGGGCTCGGCTCCGGAGTGATCGTTTCGGCAGACGGTTACATTCTGACCAATAATCATGTGATCGACGATGCCGATGAGATCATGGTTTCGTTAGCCACTGATCATCGGGACTATCAGGCGACCGTGGTCGGCGCGGATCCGCGCACCGATGTGGCCCTGATTAAGATAGAGGCAAGCGGCCTGCAGTTTGCGACCATTGGCGACAGTTCGAAACTGCGCGTCGGCGACGTGACATTGGCGATTGGCAATCCGTTCGGTCTAGAGCAGACCGCGACGTCGGGTATCGTCAGCGGACTGAGCCGCAACAGCCTCGACATAACCGGTGGTGGTTACGAAAATTTCATCCAGACCGATGCCTCGATCAATCAAGGTAATTCGGGCGGCGCGCTGGTCGATGCCAATGGGCGTCTGATCGGTATCAACACGGCGATTCAATCGGGAATGGCTGGCGGAAATATAGGCATCGGTTTCGCTATTCCGTCGAACATGGTGCTGAACATCGTTCAACGCCTGCTCGACGGAGGTGGCAATGTGCGGCGCGGCTTCCTCGGCGTACGCATGAATCCGCTCGATTCGGGCACCGCTGAGAGAATGGGGCGCAAGGACAAGAGCGGAGTGATGATTGTCGAAGTCGTGCCCGAGACGCCCGCGGCGGCCGCAGGTCTCAAAGCCGGCGATTTGATCATTCAATACAATGATCAGGAGGTCGAAAGTATGCAGCGGCTTCGCCTCGATATCAGCAACACCTTTCCCGGTGAGAAAGTGAAGTTCAAAGTTATTCGCAAGAGCAAGCAGATGGATTTCGACGTTATCCTGGGCGATCTCGAAAACATGTCAGTGGCCTTTGCCAGTGAAACGGAGATGCATGAGGGGCCTGACCCGGACGAGAAGGCCAAGGAACTGTTTATCGATGGTGTGGTGATTGTCGAGCTCGACGAAGTTGCCCGCGCGGCGTTGTCGGTCGACGAGAACATCGAAGGCGTTGTCGTGGAGTCAGTCGAGGCCGGCAGCCCTGCCGCCGAAGCCGGGCTTCAGGTCGGCCAGATCATCACCGAGGTCGACCAGGAAAAGGTCACAACGGTAGAGCAGGCGTTCGCTCGGCGGAAGGCCTTCGAGGGTGAACTGCTCTACCTTCAGATTCACAATGAAGGTCAAAAAGCGATCATTGTGATTCGGGTGAAGTGAGTCTCGCGAAAACTAAACGATGAGGCTTTTTCGGCGGCTGATGTGGTGGGTGATTGCAGTGTTGATGTCGTTCGTTATGGTGGGTTGCGTCCTGTATTTTGTTCAGGACAGAATCGTCTTTCATCCGAGTCGCTATCCTGACGGAGACATATCCCTGGCTGACGGGCAGCGTGTTCGACTCGAGTTTTTGACCAAGGACGGCGCGCAGTTTGCCTATTATCAGCCGCCGGAAGAGGCGTCGGGGAAAGTGCCTGATCGACTCTGGCTGATGTTCTGCGGCAATGCCTCGTTAACGCTCGACAACGCTTTCCTGGCCGAGCCGCCGAGTGGTCCGGATGTATCGAAAAGCGTCGGCTTTCTTTTTGTCGAATACCCTGGTTATGGCGAGTGTGCAGGAAAGCCCAGCCGCGAAGGGATTCATCGCAGCGTTGAAGCTGCTGTGCGGGCGCTGGCGGAGGATCTCAAGGTTGATACTGATATTTTGTGGCAGCATGGCGGATGCTTCGGGCATTCGCTGGGGGCAGCAGTTGCACTTGAAACAGCCGCTGCGCATCACGTCAAAGATGCCGTCGTTGTCTCGCCATTCAGATCGATCGAGGCGATGGCTTCGCGAACGACTGGCGCACCGGTGACTGGCTGGATCCGGCACAATTTCGACAATGAAGTCGCATTGCAAACAATCGCGGCTTTCGAGGGGGCGCACGTTCACTTGTTTCACGGCGGGGAAGACAACATCATTCCGGTAGAGATGGGCCGCGATCTCGCTGCAGCTCATCCCGGCGTGGTGACTTACCGCGAAATTGCTGACACTAAGCACAACGACATCCTAGGTAAAGTCACCGACGATTTGCGGGCGCTGTTGTTTCAGTGAGGAGCGAGGGTGGAACCACTAATGGACGCTGATAAGCGCTAATGCTCGTCCACTGGATGGCTTCCGGGGTTTTTACCGACGTAGATGGCTTCTGTTTTGACGGATGCTCCGGGGACCGGCGAGACGCCGGTATCACAATCTCGTCCACTGGCAGACCTTGAATCAAGAATCCATTGGACGATCAAAATCTGCGGAAATTCAGGTAATCTGCGGTGCAAAAAAATGGACGAGAAAATTAGCGTCCAGCAGCGCTGATCAGCGGTTCCTTATTACTTTGCCACTCAGCTCTGCTTCTCTTTATCGAACTGTTCGTCGAAGACGATATCGGATGCGGGGAAGTCGACTTTGCGGCAGTATTCAGCAGATTCTTTGGCGCCATATTCACGGTCCATGCCGCCGTCTTCCCACTCGACGGAGAGAGGGCCGGTATAGCCGATGTCGTTGAGCGCGCGGATGATCAACTCGAAGTTGATCTTGCCGCGGCCGACTGATTTGAAATCCCAGTAGCGATTGGGTTTGTGGAAATCGACGTGGCCACCAAATACGCCGGCGTCGCACAGACCATCGTGCCAATAGACGTCCTTCATGTGAACGTGATTGATGCGGTCGGCGAACTTGTAGATGAACTTAACGTAGTCGACGCCCTGATAGCCAAGATGGCTGGGATCGTAGTTGAAGCCGAAGGCCGGGTGGTGATCGATGGCTTCCAGGGCACGCTCGGCAGAGGCGATGTCGAAGGCGATTTCCGTGGGATGCACTTCCAAGCCGAACTTAATGCCGTTGTTTTGGAACTCGTCCATGATGGGGCCGAAACGGTCGGCGAAATCTTTGTAACCAGCTTCGATCTGGCCGGGGATAACTGGCGGGAATGAGTAGAGCAAATGCCAGATCGAAGAACCGGTGAAGCCGTTGACGACATCGACGCCAAATGCTTTCGCGGCGCGGGCGGTGGCTTTCATTTCTTCCGCAGCACGCTGGCGGACGCCTTCTGGGTCGCCGTCGCCATATATTTCTTCGGAGAGGATTTGGGCGTGACGGGCATCGATGTTATCGCAGATCGCCTGGCCGACGAGGTGAGATGAAATCGCCTCGCATTTCATGCCGTGCTTGTCGAGCAGTGCGCGTTTGTCTGCGCAGTAAGCGGCATCAGCTTTACCGACTTCAAAGTGATCACCCCAGCAACCAAACTCGACGCCGTCGTAGCCGAAGGACTTGGCCTTTTCGATAATGGTTTCGCAGGGCATATCGGCCCACTGGCCGGTGAACAATGTGATGAGTCGTGACATGATGATTTACGGGTAAAATGCGTTGTTTGAGTGATAGCGGAACGGCGCGCCGGGATCAAGGGGAGTTTGTCGATCGAACGGTGACGGTGAGACGGTAAGTTTTTATCCATAAATTTCTTAATTTTTGTAACGTTTTGCTCATGAGGGCGGATACCTATGTAGAGGGTATTGTTTTCGTCGTCAGGTAAGGATGGCCGCGTTTTTCCGCGGTTTGCTGAGAACTGGAATCCGTGTCGACGACGAGCCAATGCTGTCCATTTCCTGTAGGGGGGAATGAGCGTCGCGCGGCGATGGGCTGAGGATGGGGAACCATCCGGATTGCCTGTCGCCGCGCCGGCGCCAACTCTTCACTGGAGAGCAGCGAGCAGAGAGCCATGGCTCAACTAAATAATTCGCGGATCGGGTTTCCCCGAGTCACGGGAATAGGGCGATTCTGTTGATCTTTGATCATTGCCTCGGGCGGAATACCGAAAGCATGCAGAACAGTTGCGGCGAGGTCGTCGGGGGTAACGCCTTTTTCATCGACGAAGGCAGCGTGCTTATCGCTTTTCCCATAAATCTGACCTCCATTGATGCCGCCGCCGGCGAGTACCGTGGAGTAGCAGTTCGGCCAGTGGTCTCGACCGCCGCTGCCGTTGATTCTTGGAGTTCGGCCAAATTCTCCAACCACGACCACGAGCGTGTCGTCGAGCATGCCGCGTTGACTGAGGTCTTCAAGAAGGGCGGAATAGCATTGATCGAAAGCGGGCGTGCAGTATGGCGCGGTGATCATTTCCAAGCCGTTATTGATGCCGCCGCAGACAGGTTTGTCGCTACCGTGATTGTCCCAGAGATTGAACTGGCAACCATCTTCGCCGTAAAACGTCCAGAACACGTTGACCGTGCGCACCCCGGACTCCACCAAGCGGCGGGCCATGAGGAAGCTTTGGCCATATTCATTGCGGCCGTAGCGGTCACGAAGTTTTGAACTCTCCTGACTGAGATCAAAAGCGTCGCGGGTGGCGTTGGTGGTCAGCATCGAGAATGCCTTCTCGTGGCATTGTGCTGCCTGCTCGATGGAGTGGATTTTCTCCAGCGAATCGCCGAGCGTGTCAATGTTGGCCAACAGATCCTGCCGGGAACGAAGCCGGTCAAGATCGATGCCGTCGACCGGGTTCAATGAACGCACCTCGAACTCCTTGTCGCCAAGCGAATCGATTTTGGCTTCGTTAGGGGAAAAGCAGTCGTAGTCGGGGCCGAGAAAGCCGGCGGTCTGGCCTTTGTAAAAACGTGCGCCGGTGGTGAACGGGCGCGGCAGGCTGACCCATGCCGGGAGTTCGCCGGGAACGCCGAGCAGGTTGCTGGCGATGGCTCCGAGCGCGGGATGATCGTCGCGTTTCGGCGGGAAGGCGGTCAGTGACGGCGGGTTGCTGGTGCCGAGCAGGGTGTACAGGATACCGACATCGTGGTTCGCGTTGTCGTGGTGCATCGAGCGCACGATCGCCATCTTGTCGGCGTGCTTCGCGGTTTGCGGCAAAAGTTCGGAGATCTGCATGCCGGGAACGGAGGTCCGTATCGGCGAGAACGGGCCGCGGATTTCCGACGGCGCGTCAGGCTTCATATCCCACATGTCGAGTTGCGAGGGACCTCCACAGAGGAATATGTAAATGCAGCGTTTGGCGGGGCCGCTGAAGGACTGATCATCGCTGGCAGACAGCACGTTGGGCAGAGACATCCCTGCGGCTCCCGCCGAGAGCGCACGTAGCATTTGTCGACGGCTGAATCTCGTTGTCCGCCGGTTTGGGTTGGGGATGAGATTCAGCATATTTAGAAGGGAACTACGAATGGACCCGAATTTTCACGAATCTCGTCCGTTGGATGGCTACTGGATTTTTTTACAGCTGATCGACGCTGATCATCGCTAATAGATTCGTCGACTGGATAACTACAGGTTTCGCTTTTTGACCGTTCAGAGGAAGTGGGTTTGGGAAAAAATTATACTTGTTGTCTTGGTCGTCGTGCTCATTGATCAGCAAGAATTAGTGTCCATAAGGGATTTGTCTTCAACTGAATTGAACCGAGTCGCTCACGCGATGATGTCGTGGATGACGTTGCCAAAGTCGCGGTCGAGACGCTTCCTGCCGGGGACTTCGAGGCGTCGCGGATCGAGCCCCATCTGATGGAGGACGGTGGCGTGCAGGTCGGTGACGTATTGGCGGCCTTCGACGGCATGAAAACCGAGTTCGTCGGTGGCACCGTGCACGTAGCCTTTTTTCAGACCACCGCCTGCCATGACCACATTGAAGCCCTGCGGATGATGGTCACGACCGGTGCCTGTCTTGGTGCCACGCAGGTCGAGCGCCGGAGTGCGGCCGAACTCGCTGCCCCACACGACCAGGGTATCGTCGAGCAGGCCGCGCATTTTCAGATCGGCGATCAGGGCACCGACCGGCTGGTCGACTTCCTTGGCCAGACGGGTGTGATTCTTTTTGATGTCGCGATGCGAGTCCCAGGCGCCGGCGTTGCCGGTGTAGCCGTGAAAGATCTGCACGAAGCGTACGCCGCGTTCCACCAGTCGGCGGGCGGCGAGACATTTTTCACCGAACGGTTTGGTCTCCGTTTGATCTAAGCCGTAAAGCTTCTGAATGTGCGGCGATTCTTCCTGAAGGGCCATGACTTCGGGCACGGCAGTCTGCATTTCGTAGGCGAGTTCATAACTCTGAATACGCGCCTGAAGTTTTTGGTCATCCGGATAGTCGATACCGGCGATGCGATTGAGCTGCCCGACCAAGCCGAAATTCTCGCGCTGCTCTTCGCTGGTCATTTCCTTGTCGTCAGGTGACACGAACGACATGGGATTTTTTGGATCGACCTTGAGGCGGACACCGGCGTGGCGTGGGCCGAGGTAGGACGATCCGTGGGTCCAGGCGGCACCGCAGCAATCGGCGCTGGGATTGCCGAGCACGACGAACTCAGGCAGATTGCGATTCAGCGAGCCGAGTCCGTAGCTGGCCCACGATCCGATCGTTGGGTAGGCGCCTTCGGTGATCTTGCGGCCGGTATGGAAAGTGAGTTGGGCGCCGTGATTGTTGTCGATGGTCCACATGCCGCGCAGCACGGACAGTTCATCGGCGACCGATCCCATGTGCGGAAACCAGTCGCTGACTTCGATGCCACTCTGGCCGTATTTTTTGTAGCCGGTCTGCAGCGGCATGAGCGATTTAAAAACCTCACGCTTGGCTTTGCTGGGATCGAGCAGGTTGGCGTTGATCTTGTCCTTATCGAGCACAGCGTCCGCATAGGGAGTGTCTTCGATCGACATGCCTGCGTACTTGTTGAGCATCGGCTTGGGGTCGAAGGACTCCATGTGGCTGACGCCGCCGATATTAAAGATCCAAATGCACGACTTCGCCTTGCCGGGAAAGTGGCCACCTTCGCCGGGCGTCGGTTCGGCAGCCTGAGCTTTGCCGTTGCGAAACAGCATGGCGGACATGGCCATACCAGTGAAGCCCATGCCGGTGTCGGCGAGAAATGTGCGGCGGGTGGTCATGGGGCTCGGGGACGTTTTAACCGCTGATCGGCGCTGATGAACGCTGATTTTGATCGTTCAACGGATGGCTACTGGTTTTCGGAACCACGGATTCCTGGGATTAACACGGATTTTGACCGGCTACTGGATGGCTACTGGGAGAGTTTATATTTGATGGTCCAGAGAGATGGTTTTTGGGGGAAACGAAATAAAATTAAACCCGTTGCCCTGGCCCGCGTGCTGATCAGTTAGCGAACATTAGCGTCGATCAGCGGTTTCTTAAGAAAGAGCTGTCGCCCGGTGGGCGATAAATAAACTGTGGAATCTGCGGTAGAAAGTTGCTTTGCGTTGGTCAGCGGATGGTGACGAATTCGTGGTGGTTTAGGAGGACGTTGACGAGGCGTTCTCGGCCCCGGTTCTGATCGGTGGTGAGGAAGGAGGTGGAGAGGGTTTGTTCTTTGGCGTTGGGCTGGCGGCCGACGATGGTCTTCCATGCGGCGGTGATGAATAGCGTGTCGTCGGCGGGGAGTTCTTTGGCCAGTGAAGTGGCGGCGTCGTGGGTAAGGGGGCTGTTGGCGAGGGCGAGAGCCTGGTGGGGTTGCACACTTTCTTCGCGTTGATAACATTCGCTGGTCTTCGGGCCGTCGAAAATCTGCACGAACTCGACCAGTTTTTCGTGCGCATGGCGGAGGTAAATACTGCGTCGTCTGGAGGTCAGTGCCTCGTCGTTGGGAATGTCGGGTCCGCCCATTTCAGGGTCGAGATGACTGCCGACCCAAAGTAGATTGTCGCGCACAATTTCGCCTTCCATGCGACGCGAATTCATGCGCCACAGATAGTGGTTGTCGGGATCGATGGCGGCGTTTTTTGTGTCTGGAGTCGAGGCTTGCCGGTAGGTGGCGCTGAGCACGATAAGCTTGTGCATCTCTTTCATGCTCCAGTCGCGCTCGACCAGTTCGGCGGCGAGCCAATCGAGCAGGGCGGGGTGGCTTGGTGGCTGACCGTTGCCACCAAATTCATTGACCGTGGGAACGATGGCGCTGCCGAAGTGGCGCAGCCAGATGTGGTTCATGGCGACCCGGGCGGTGAGCGGATTTTTGCCATCGGTCAGCCAACGAGCGAATCCGCTGCGGCGTCCCGTGCTGGTCGCGGGGTAGGCGTCGGGTTCACGAGGGGTGTACTTTTCGGTCGCCTTGGCGGCCATGACCTTTTCGGCAGCCTTGAGTTTGGCTTTGCCGGCGGCCATAGCTTTGTCTGCAGCTTTTTGTTTGCCGATGGCGGCAGTTTTGGCCTTCGCGTTCTTGTCTATTTCAGCGCCTTTCAGATCGCTGGTGGCTTTTGATTTGTCAGCTTCTGCTTTGGCGATCTCGGCCTTGGCTTCAGCGAGGGCAGCCTGACGCTGCAGTTCGGCGGTGGCGACTGCTTTAGCTTTCCACGCTTCGGTCTTAGCGTCGCCTTGGTCTTCGAGCGCTTCTACGGCGAGCACAGACTCAAGGGCCTGCCGACTGAGCTGGCTGGCAGCGAGTTGCAGTTCTGCGGCAGCCAGTGCTTCGGGGAGGGCTTCTTTGTCGGCCTTCAGTTTTGTCAGCGCAGCTTCGGCTTTTGACAGTGCGTCGATCTCGGCTCCCATCATCTCCTTTTTGACAAACGGCCTGCGCTCGGGCTTGTGCGCGAGTAGTGGCAGGCTGACTTCCTGAAATTGGTAGCGGTCACCGCCGACGGAGGCGGGCAGACCGGGGTCTATCTGTTTTTCCCGATCGGGAAAGCGCTCATCGCCGCGGTCGAAAAACAGTGTGCGGTTGGTCAGGTTTTTGTCGTAGACGCGCGGCAGTCCGTCGTCGACGACGTCGAGCTCGCCGGGCACGCGGTCGGTGCGCACCCAGTAAGGTTCGAAGATGGCTCGCATTCGGTAATAATCTTCCTGGGCGATCTCGTCGTACATGTGATCGTGGCACTTGGCACAGCCGACGGTGATGCCGAGGAAGCCCATCGAACTATGGCTGACAACGTCATCGAGCCATTGGTTGCGATCGCCGATGTCGTAAGATCGGGCGAGGTAGCCTGTGGCGCGCAGGCGATCTTCGTCTTCGGGATAGAGTTCATCAGCGGCGAGCATTTCGACCAGCATCTGATCGTAGCCTTTGTCGTCGTTGAGTGAGTCGACGATCCAGTCGCGCCAGCGCCAGATGTGTCGCTGGCTGCGGCGCAGGGCCGCCCGGTAGCCGGCCCAGTCGGAGTAGCGCCAGACGTCCATCCAGTGTCGGCCCCAGCGTTCGCCGTAGGCCGGAGAGGCGAGCAGGCGGTCAACGACATCATTACGCGCTGCTTCTTCGGATGCTTTGTCATCGATGAAGGCCGCCAGTTCCTCCAGAGTCGGAGTCAGGCCAGTCAGGTCGATGGTAACTCGACGCAGCCAGGTGGCACGGTCGGCTTCGGGGCGCGGGCTGAGTTCGTGGCGTTGGTGTTGAGCGGCGATGAAGGTATCGATCGGATTTTTCACCCAAGGGGCAAAATCGCCTGTCGGCGGGGTCGGACGAGTGACGGTTTGGAAAGGTTCCCAGCGGTAGCGTTTTTGAAAATCGGCGTAGCGGGTGTGCTGTGTTTCGAGTTGTTTGAGTTCAACGGCGTCGGGAACGTCCGATTTTTCGCCGGGCTGGTGACCGAGCAGCAGTTCGTCGAGATTGGAAATGCCATCGCCGTCAGCGTCTTCGGAGGCTACCAGGGCGAGTCGGTCGGCGATTTGCGTCGGCTTGCCGGCCTTTTTGAGTTCGCCTTTGGCGGAGCGAATGCGATCACCAAACGGGTTGTGGGGAAATTCCTCGAGTGACTCCAGACCGGTACCGTGATCGTGGGTGTGGCAGATGGCGCAGTTCTGCATCGTATCGACGAGCAGAGGGCCGAGGTGTTTTTCCAGCGCGGACTTGTTGGCCGGTGTGGCGCGGAGAGCACCGTGCTGGCCCGTTACGGCAAGCAATAGAAGTGCAAACAGGCGGGCGCTGTGATGTCGCTGGCGGAATCTCACTGTTCCCCTAACATGGCCGCGCATCAGTTCGCGAATCAAGGCCGTAAACGCGTCACCACCAAGCTGGTAGCGGCGACCGAGTGCGGTTCGGTTGCCATCGATCCTGACCCTCTGTTTAGCGTGAAACCAGAGCTTCGGTCAACGTGCCTTCGCCGCCATCGGTCTCAGCGGAGTCGCGAAGTTGGGCAAAGGATTCCCAATTGAGTTGGGAGTGTCGGCTGTCGATATCGCTGAACTCGACCAAGGGAGTGCCGTCTGCGGTGGTCAGCCGAGCCAAAACGCCGAGGACTTTGTCTTCCGCACTGTTGCCAGCTGAGCCTGCACGGATTTCCTCGTGGGGGACGGTGGCGCTGATAACGCTGAACTCGGTGTTGTACTTGAGGGCGTCCAACGCGATATGACCGCTGCGGTAGATCACCGGTCCGTCCTCATTCATTCGCCAGCGTACGGTTTCTCCGTCGGACTCGCTGATCCGGATTTCGACTCGATCTTGGATCAGGACTACGTATTCAAGACGGCAACCAAGCAGGGGCTCACGGCTTAGATTGTTGATCTTAAACTGATAGCCGAGCTTGCTACGCGTGCCTGATCCACCGTAGATCCGGTCTTCAAATTTCTCGCGGGTTGCTTCGGTGAGAAACGGTTGTCCTTGAAGACGGAGGTTCAGCTGGGCGAGTTGAGGAGCGGGTTGGCTGCGCAGCCAGTCTTTGATGTATTGCTGGTCGTCGAGCGACAGCGTGGTGATTTCAAGATCGAATAGTCGGGCATCGCTGGGTCGTTCTATGGAAACGGTGCGCATGCTGCCGCCGACAGAGATCAATATGGCCTCGATCTTCTGGCCCTCTTTATTGGTAAAAAGCCTGACTTCAGATTCTTCAGCATCAAATTCGCTCGCCAGCACGTTGATAGCGGAAAGCATCACCGCGAATGCGAACAGCACGCTGAGCGTCTTGCGTGCAGTGCTGGTGCGCAATCTGTCGAACGCTCGCCGACCATATTGAAATGGTGCGATTCGTTGATGCTGAGGGGATATCATCGGGAATTGGCTTAGAGCCGAAACGGTAATTTAATATCAATATTATGGAAAATATAGTAAATTTTTCACATATTCAGGTTATTTTCGCAATTTCTATTGCAAGATTTTCGTTATGGTTGCTGTCCAGCGCCCGGCCGGGAATGCGCTTTTGAGCCATGTGAGGTGGGTTCCAAAGGCTCGTGATCGTTCAACAAAATGTTTCGGCCGTGCTTAACAAATTGTGACAACCGGGGCATTTGTCAGCGCCAAATTTGCCAGCATAAACTGCGAAATGCTGCGTCAGCTATGCAGTTGTGGAGAGCGCTTCGTCACGATCTTCGCCTTGGCGTTGCTCCCCTAGACAGCAACGCGGGCCCGGGTAGAAGCAGCTTCGAATGAAGGGCTGCCAGCACGCACGCTGAGGGTAGAACTGGCAGTACCTGCCGATGCCACGGACGTCGGCACCATCGCGAAAAGCTATCAGCCTGAGCCGGGCCTATGGGGTGTCCTCGATGCCAATCACCGGATCCCGGAATCATCCGAGCGTATGGTCGATGAAATCATCGAGCGTTCACCCTGGAGGGATGGTCCAGTCTGGCAACTCAACGGTACGCTCGCCGATTCGAAAGCGAGGCGTTAATCAGAGCTGAGCGTCGGATCACAGTTCTGGAAACTTGATCCACTTCTGATCGCTGTTCGAACTGTCGACGGCGCACTTGATAAAGGCCATGCCGGCGATGCCGTCGTTCACATCGGGGAAATCGTAGCCACCATCCGGTGCGTCTTTGCCATCGATGCGATCACTGATCGCTTCGGCGACCGCGAGATAGATGTTGGCGAACGCCTCGATAAAGCCTTCCGGATGAGCGAACGGCGTGCGGCTGTATTTCTGCGCATCGGCACCGAGGTAATCGTTGCCGCGGCGATAAATTTTGCGCGGGGCGTTGGCGTATTTGACGATCAATTCGTTGGGATCTTCCTGATGCCATTCGATCGACGCCTTGGTTCCGTAAGCGCGGATGTTGAGTTCGTTTTCGTCGCCGTTGGAGATCTGCGAGGCGTGGATGATGCCCTTCGCTCCGCCCGTGTAACGAACCAAATTGTTGCCATCGTCGTCGAGTTCGCGACCGGGGATGAACGCGGTCAGGTCGGAACACATTTCTTCGACTTCGACGCCACAGATATAGCGGACCAGATTGTGCGCATGGGTGCCAATGTCACTCATGCAATTGGAAACACCGGCAGTTTTTGGATCGGAGCGCCAGTTGGAAATCTTGCCCTGACCGTCGCCTTCGACGTCACCGACCGCGTAGCCCTGTGGATACTCGGCGACGATTTTCAGCAATCGACCCAATTCGCCGTCGCGCACCATGCGCCGCGCTTCTTTGACCATCGGGTAACCGGTATAGTTGTGAGTCAGCGCAAAAATCTGCCCACTAGACTCAACGATTTTACGCAGTTCATACGCCTCATCGAGAGTCAGCGTCATCGGCTTGTCGCAAACGACGTTGATGCCGGCCTCGAGGAACGTTTTGGAAACGTCAAAGTGCAGATTGTTCTGAACGACGATCGATACAAAGTCGACGCGTTCGCCTTCGGGGAGCGCAGCCTCTTTTTCCGCCATCTCCTTGTAGCTTCCGTAGACGCGCGACGGATCGAGGAAGAAATCTTCTCCCGACAGTTTCGACTTCTCGGGATCCGAAGAAAATGCACCGGCGACCAGTTCGATCTTGCCATCAAGGTTCGCCGCCATGCGGTGGACTTGTCCGATGAAAGCCCCACGGCCGCCACCGACCATGCCCATTTTAAGTTTTCGTTTCATTGTTGGAAGGTCGTTTATGTTTAGGGAGATGCACGTCGCTCTCTAGAGATCAGTGGTCAGAAGGCAGAGGTCAGATTTCTGTATCGTAGTCTGCGGGTGATTCGTTGATGGCGGAGTTAAAAGAGTCCGGTTTTCGCAGCATCGAGCCTAGCATGCGTCCGATTTGTTGGCAAAGGTCGCGTGGCTCGGCAAGTTGTTCGACTGTTAGATAGTTGCGATCTTCGATGATATTCATCCAGTGCTGGGTTTCCAGCTGCTCGCCGTCGGCATCGGTCAGTTTTGAGGTAAAGTGTTTCGGATAGCGCCGTTTGGCCCACGCTTCAGCGATCTGAGCGCCAACCGATCCAGAGGATCGCCTGATTTGATCGGTCAGCGCATACCTCTCTTCGGCTGGAAGGCTCAACGACAGTGTGAATACAGCCTGAGCCAGCGATCGTGCTTTCTTGTAGACTTCGAGTTCGGTAAACGCATCCGCTCGCTGTAAATTTTTCCGATACGGCGAGGACAGCGTTTTACTATTCTCTGACCTCTGACCTCTGACCTCTGCTGCCTCAGCAACTCACCGGCTGTCCCGACCGCGCCGATTCGTAAATCGCGTCGATGATCTTCATCAGAGCGAGCGCCTGGTCCGGAGTGTTGAGCGGCTCTTCTTTGCCTTCGAGGGCGAGGATAAAGTTGCTCGCTGAGCGGATGCGCCCCATGTCTTCGCATGCTTCGACGACGATGGTGCTGTTGACCGATTTGCCCTGTTGCTGAGTGTAGAGTTCGCAGGTGTCGATGGCGGTTTCGTCAAGACCGTCGCGGCCGAACAGGCGCTCGACTTTGCCGCCGGCGCCGGTGCCTTGGAAATTGACAGAGACCTCTTCGCCTTTGACCATTTCAGCCCAGGAAATCTGCAGACTGAGCACCTGGCCGGTCTTGAAGGTGACGAAGCCGTGCGCGGCTGCCTCGACATCCATGATGCCTTCTTTGTTGTCGGGAATGCCCCACGGACCTTTGAAGCCGGGGTCGTTGATAAAGGTATCGAAGGTCTGGCCGAGCACGTGCGCTGGCTCGGGATTGCCCATGAAGTAGATCGCGAGATCGAGCATGTGCAGTAGATCGATGAGCGGGCCGCCACCGGAAAGCGCGCTGTTGGTAAACCAGCCACCGAAGCCGGGGATACCTTTGCGCCGCACCCATTTGGCTTGTGCGGAATTGATTGTGCCGACCGTGCCGTCGTCGATGAAGCCTTTCATCGCGTAGGACTCCGGGCGGGCCCGATTGTTGAAGTTAAACATCAACTTTTTGCCGGCCTTGTCGGCAGCTTTGATCATGGCTTCGACTTCAGCGGCATTGATGGCAGGCGGCTTCTCGCAAAACACATGCTTGCCGGCGTTGAGACATTCGATCGACAAGGGGGCGTGAAACTTGTTGGGCACGATGATGGCAACCGCGTCGATGTCGTCGACGGCTAGCATTTCTGCAACGTCGCCGAAGACCTGAGGGATGCCGTGCGTGTCGGCGGCAGCCTGAGCGGCACCGACATTCATGTCGGCGATCGCTGCGACCGCTGCTCCGGCATTTTTGAAGCCCTGAACGTGATAGGCCAGCATGCCGCCAGCTCCGATAATTCCTACCTTGGTTGCCATAATGAGAAGTGTCGTTGAAAGAGTTGTCCGCTACTGATGGAGCTGGCTACTGTCTTAGAATCTGCGGGCGCGGACTTCAACTCTGAAATTGTAGGAAGTTCGGCGTTATCGCTCGGCGCTGAGCGTGGGCGGGAAGTTTTTGGAGTCGGTCACGGTCAGCTCGCCATTGCTGTCGAGTTCGCGAATGCGGATGTGATAAGCGGGCCCTCGTTTTTTGATCAATGCCAGTGCTGCAGTCTTGTCGAGGACGCTGCACGCGGTCGCCAAGCTGTCGCTCTCCGTAGTCGTCGGAGCGATGACGCTGACCGAGCGGCGATGGCTCAGACCGAGGCCGGTTTTGGGATCGACGATGTGCGAGTAGCGGGTGCCTTCGATGACGATCGATTGCTCGAGATCACCGGAGGTGGAAATCGCCGCATTGCTGAGCGCGATCAAGCCGGTGAGATCGCCGGGCAGCTTGTTTTGCGGATCGGGCGTGGTTTCAGACTCGAGTCCACGGATGCCGACGCGCCAGTGGTCTTTGCCGGGTGGGGGATCTCCAATCGCGATGTCGCCGGAAGCTGCGACCAGCGATCGTGAAAATCCTGAGGCCTTCATGGTTTCCAGTGCGGCATCGGCTGCGCAGCCTTTGGCGATGCCGCCGAGATCGAGCTGCATGCCATCGACGCGCAGCGTAGCACTGGGTACCTTGGGATCGATGAGCAAGTTTCGATAGCCGCTGCGGGCGAGCGCATCGGTGAGATGCTCGGGGCGGGGCATACGAGTGTTTTTGCGCGACAGGCGCCATTGGCGAATCAACGGGCCGAGGGTTACGTCGAAGGCTCCGTCGGTTTCAGCCGACAAATTCTGAGCGGTAATCAGAATCGAAGCCAACGTTTCGCTGATCGCCACGGGTGAGCCGAAGGGGGAGTCGCGCAGACGATTGATCTCGCTGTCGGCAACGTAATCGGAACAGATTTGGTTGAGCTCGGCGACTCTTGCAAATGCGCGAGCAGCAGCCTCGTCGCCGACTTCGGTCTGATCGCTAGCCACCCAGGCACGGATGGTGAACTTTGTGCCCATGTGTGGCTCGATCCACGTTTTGAGCTCTGACTCGGCATGCGTTGTCCCTGCCAATCCGCAAGTGATGGCGACGACGATCGCGACTGCGATCGCCAAGTATTGCCCTTGTTGGCTGAGGCGACAAAAAAGACGGACCCGCAGGTCCGTCTTTCGATGATGAGTTTCCATGGCGTGCAGCCGGACGGATCGGCTTTCGCTATTCGGCGGGAACGCCGTTGCTCCAGGCTTTTTTCATTTCTTCGGCAGTGGGCACCTTAAGCGGACGTACCAGGCGCATGCCGAGCCAGGGCGCGTCGGTGTGATACCAGATGCTCTTCGGCAGTTGCGGATCCTGGACTTTCCAACCTTCTTCGGAAGCGAAGCGGGCTGACGCGCGAATGTCTTCGGGATAGTCATACCAACTACCACCACGAGCAACGCGCGGATAGAGCGTGATGGCGTGGTTGTAGGGAGCGAGTACCGAATCGGCACCGGCGCGGTCGGCGTAGGTATTTTCGACGTAGCCGTCGAGGCACCACTCCATGACGTTGCCGTGCATGTCGTGAAGGCCCCAGGGGTTGGGCTTTTTCTGACCTACTTTTTGATACTTGTTGTCGGCGTTATCGTAGAACCAGGCGTATTCGCCGAGCGTGGCCGGGTCGTCGCCGAAGTGGTAGGCGGTAGTGGTGCCGGCGCGACAGGCATATTCCCATTCAGCTTCGGTGGGCAGACGGTAGAAATGCCCGGTTTGGGCACTGAGCCACTCGCAGAATTTGTTGGCGGCGTGCTGGGTCATCGAGATCGCGGGGAAGCCGTCGGTGCCCATACCGAAGCTCATTTCGGTGTACGGCGTGGTCGGGCTGGAGACGACGTCTTCAGGCTTCGCGTCGGGGGCGATTTTCTCCGGCGATCCGTCTTTGTTACGAGCCACATCGGTGATCATGAACGGCTCATACATGTCCCAGGTGACTTCGAATTTGCCCATCCAGAATGGCTCGATTTTCACTTTGTGTTGGGGACCTTCGTCGTCGCGGCGTTTTTCTTCGCCGTCAGGGCTGCCCATGGTGAATTCACCACCGGGGATCGGCACCATTTCGTATTCGACGCCGGTTTTGGGGATGGCATTTTTGTAAGCTTTCATGTCGGCCGCAGCTTTTTCGGGCGTGCCGGCGATGATGGATTCGCGGATCGATTTCAGCAGTTCGATGTTGTCGGCGAGACCGCCTGCTTCTTCTGCGTCGTCACCACCGAGGGCGAAACCTTCGGGCCACTCGGCGCCCTGAGTCGCCCAAAGTGTCAACATGCGGCGTTGTTGCTCGGTGAACGGGCCACCCTTTTTGAGGATCGGCAGGATGTTGTTTTTGAAATCCATGCGCGGCTCTTCGTTGAGCACGACGCCTTCGGGCCAGTTCGCGCCTTCGGCAACCCACTGCTTGAGCAGTTCCTGTTGCCACTTGGGAAGCTGTTTCTTGGGTGGCATGACCAACTCGTCGTCGGCCTCCAGTTCGGTCATCCAGAAAACAGCGCTTTCGTCAGGCTTGCCGGGGTCGATGCCGGGGGCGTAGTCGCCTCCGCCTTTGAATGCAGCCGCTCGGGTGTCGATGCGGAAATCACCTTCCTGTTTCTCTTCGCCGTGGCAGTGCACACAGGCGCCTTCGAGAATCGGGGCGATTTGCTTTTGGAAATCAATTTTCGCGGCAGCGGCAGCGTCTTGAGCGTTGACGGCGGAGGTGCCGCCACAGGCGATGGCCGCGGAAGCGGTGAGTAGGCAGGTGAGTCGAGATTTGATCATGAGAAAATGGGCAGGTCGGTAAGATGATGGTGACTGATTTTTGCGCAAGTTTCAAATACGAACGCTTGGCGGCGAAACGGAGCGCAGATTACTTGGAAGGGAACCGCTGATCGACGCTGATGAACGCTGATTTGATCGTCCACGGGATGGCTACTGTTTTCTTTGACCGCGGATTAAATGGATTAACACGGATATTGATCGTCCAGTGGTTTTCTACTGACTTTATCGGTGGCTCGTCCAGAGGCTGGAGGCGAAACGAATCCTGAAATAAACTCCAGTGCGTTGGTCCGGCGTGCTGATCAATTAGCGAAAATTAGCGGTTCAAAACCGAAGATCTGTCATCCAATGGACGAGAATAATCTGCGGAAATTTGTGTAATTTACTATCGCCCCCGGCGCTACCCTTCGGGTCGCCTTCGGCCAGCTATGTCGCTCCGCTCCATTGCGGTAAAAAAAAACCGATATCTGGCGTCTCGTCCGCTCGCGTTTCAGTAAGGCAGTTCGCGGATGTACATGTTCTTGAAGAACAGTTCACTGCCGTGGTGCTGGAGCTCGATCTGGTCGGCGCGAATGAGGGGCACGGTGCCGGTTTTGTCCCAGTAGTTTTCGAGGCGGACGCGGTCGACGATGAGGGTTTCGTTGAACCAGATGCTGACCTTTTCACCGACCATGCGGATGAAGAAGGTGTTCCATTCACCGGGTTTCTTGTCGGCGCGCGTGAGCGGCATGTTGCGTGAACGTTTGTTGTTCCACAGGCCACCGGAACCGAGATTGCGACCGTTGGTGTAAGCGTTGACCCATTCTTCGGAATTCGACGGCGGTTGTTCGCCTTCTTTGGTGCGCGGGTCCCAGGGGTCCCAGATCTGCACCTGGGGTGCGCCGCGCAGGTAGATGCCGGAATCGGCGCCGGGCGGGATTTTCCAATCGATGTAAAATTCGAAATCGCCGTAGTCTTTTGCAGTGCACAGGCTCTGGCCGGTGCCGTCGTAGGTGAGAATGCCCTCGGCTACGCTCCAGTGTTCGCTCATCACTTTGTCAGCTTCGGTCTGGGCGGACTTGAGCTCAGCGCCTTTAAGTTTGTAGCGCTCCGCGGCATTGTTGTGGGTCAGGCCTTTCCAGCCGTCGAGGTCTTTGCCGTTGAACATGGCCTTAAATCCGGCCGGAGGCGTGTTGTCTTTATCGGTCTTGGCGACCGGTGGCGACGCGCTGTAATCGGCGATCTTGAGGTTGCGAAATTCGACGTGATCGCTATGACCGGCCAGCATAAGATGACCGGTTTTGTTTTTCATGCCGGGATGGGCATTGCCATCGACGGGGGTGATGTCGTCGAGAAAAGCATCGACGACGACGGTGCCGTTAACGATGACCACGATGTGATCTTCGATGGCGATGATGGTCTCGGTGTTCCATTCGCCGACGGGTTTGAGATGACCGGTCCGAGCGGGGTAGATGCCGTAGATCGAGCCGTGCACCTGCCAGGGTTTGAGCCAGGTCAGCTTGCGTTTTTTGCCGCCTTCGACCTCGACTTCGCTCTGATATAGGCTGCCGTCATCGTCGAGAATTTGAATCTCCATTCCGTCTGCGGACGGGGCGCCATCCTTAGGCACGCGAATGCCGATGCCGTTGTTGCCGCTTGCCTGTAGTTTGAACTCGAAAGTGAACGCGAAGTCGCCGTATTCCTTGGCGGTAGACAGGCCTTTGGCACCTTTCTGACAGACCAATAGACCGTCCTTGGCGATGTAGCCTTCGGTGTCGCCGGTCCAACCGGTGAGGTCTTTGCCGTTGAACAGGTCGACCCACTCAGCGGTTTCGGAGAGAATCGCTTCGGCACGCTGGGCGGCTTCTTTGTGGGGATCGGCTTTCGGTTTGGCAGCCTGCGCGAGGCTGGAGCTGGTGCTACCGACCACGGTGGCAAGGCCCACAGCAAGTGCGATGGACAACGACAGTGGACGAATGAGAATTTGAGTTTTCATGGAAATTGTGAGGCGGGATAGAAACACGAGGCCGCCTTTTGTCGCAAGGACGCAGTCGCGTATCGCCGCGCAGGGCCAGCTGACCTCAGCATTAAACAGTCTTGGCAGTTCTTAATTTCTTGCTGATTGCTGCTCGCAGGAGTAATCCCAGTGCTGTGTCAGACAGTGCTGAAAGTCTATGTGGAGCATGCGGGCTAGTCGTTCCGGCTGCAGCACCGCATGGCATGTGTCCTTCATGCCTGTTGGGTGGATTTGCTCCGCCCAGTGCAAGTGTGGGGGCAAGTGCGGGGACCGAGCGCGACCTGACGACCGGGCAAACGCAGGGCGCGATCGAATTTGCGCTGAGTACCGAGGAACTGCAGCAAAAGTTTCCCGACTTGGAAATTCTCGATCTTCTCGGCTTCGGCGGCATGGGCGCTGTCTATCTAGCCAGGCAGAAACGATTGGATCGTCTGGTCGCTTTTAAGGTTCTGTCCTGCTCGCCAGACAGGTACGAGGCCTTCTCCCTGCGTTTCGAGCAGGAGGCTCGTGTCCTGGCCAAGTTGCAGCACCCGCACATCGTCGGCCTGTACGATCTCGGCGAACTCGAGGAGGGCGGCCCGGACGGTCTGCCTCTGTTTTACTTTTCCATGGAGTATGTCGAGGGCTCTGATTTGCGGGTCCGGTTGCGCAAGGGCGCGTTGTCGGCAGACGCGGCGCTGAGTATCGGTGAGCAATTGTGCGGCGCTCTGCAGTGCGCCCACGAGATGGGTGTCGTGCATCGCGACATCAAGCCGGCGAATATCCTCATCGGCCCCGATAATACGGCGAAGATTGCGGATTTTGGTATCGCCAGGATCATTCGAAATTTGGACGACGCGGAGGACATCACTCGGCTGACTCTGACCGGAACGTCGATCGGCACTCCGCAATACACGGCGCCGGAGCAGTGGGACAATCTGGAAGGAGTGGATCATCGGGTGGATATTTTTTCCCTCGGAGTGCTGCTCTACGAAATGCTGACCGGCAACGTGGCGGTGGGGGTGTTCGATGCTCCTTCCAAAAAGGCTGATGTCGATGAGGAAGTCGACGCGATGGTGCTGCGAGCGATGAATCGCGACCCGGATCGCCGCTTTGCCACGGCCGGTGAATTCGAGAGAGCTTTAGCCGAAGTTCGGCTGAAGCGCAGCGCGATCGGTCGCTCACGGCGAAATGCGATGCGAGCGGGAAAGAGAATCGCCATTGGCGCTGTTGCGGTCCTGGCGTTGGTCGGGCTGGGGTTGTGGTTTTTTTGGGATCGTTTCGATCAGGACTGCGCGCCGGAATCTGCGGTCATCGCTCCACCGGCGGCACCTGTTTCGCCAATGGCCTCGCCGAACGCTGATCCGCCGTCGCGGCAATCGCTGCCGGCAGCAGATTTTGCTGCGCCCGGGCACCTCCGGGTCTGGGGGCTGCTCGATAATGGCAACGATCCTGCGGTAGGGCTCGCTGGCGCAGCGGGTATGGGTGACTATGTTGCGGTCACGGCAAATACGAGAGGGCCTTGGGCCGCCCTTCGCAGTGACGGCTCCTACACGACCTACGGCTTTGAAGCGTTTGTCGCCGACAAACTATGGTCGAGACTCGACTACGCGCATTCAACCTGTCCAGCTGGCCTGACGTCCGAAGGTCACTTGTGGTGCCTCGACGACGATCGGCCACGGTTGATCGGCGGCCGGGCTGGCGAGGATAGCGTTGTCCGCTTTGCCACCGGAAGCCACCTCGTATATACCATTGATCAGCAGGGCAAACTGGGGCTGCATTTCCTCGATAGTGCCGTACGCAGCCTCAATCTTGATGAACACCTGGTCGCCGGGATCGAGACACAGTTGACTGCCCTGGAAGATGTTGTGCAAGTCAGCGCGAGTAACACCAATGGGATTGCCATAACCAAAGACGGAGAAGTGATCAGTTGGCATCTGGGTCTGGGAGTCGTGCCAACGCCGCCGGAGGTTGTCGATGTGGTCCGGGTCGATTGCGGGGCGCACGATTATTATGCTGTCGACAGCCAGGGCAGGCTGACCACATGGTCGGCGCAGATATTTGATTCGATCCAGCTCAAGCCGCCGGATGATCTGGGCAAGGTCGTGGATCTACGGGTTAGGTTGGAAGTTTGTGCAGTCCAATTCGAGGATGGCACCTGGCGCGCCTGGCTGACTCGCCGACAGTCCGAACGGTCGTCTGTTCGTTATCAGCATGGGCAGCGGCTGGTCGAAAAAATCAATGGACTGGGACCAGCGCGGGACCTCGTGTTTTTCGCCAAGAATGAGGGCGCGCTGCTTTATTGGATCGAGCCAGGGGATTCTGAACCCTGAGAGCGATGTTCCCCTCGCAGCCGCCTTGCATGTGGTGTGCTCGTGCGGTATGAAAAAAGGGTGGATTCCAATATTAAGGAGGATAATTCCTTTCCCAGAACTCGTTGGACGTTGATCGCGAAGACGAGGGGTGGACAGTCCAGTGGTCGGAATCGCGCCGTCGATGAGCTTTGTACTATTTATTGGCGCCCGGTGTTTGCATTCATCCTTTCTCGAGGTGCTAACCACGAAGAAGCTGAAGATCTGACGCAGGGATTTTTTGCTGGATTCATCAGTAGCGAAAACTTTGCCAAAGCCCGCGAGGAGCAGGGAAAATTGCGCACCTTCATTCTGAAAGGCGTTCGCAATTTCATGATCGACGATTGGCGTCGCCGCACCCGCTTAAAGCGCGGCGGAGGCAAGCTGGAATTCTCGCTTGATAAGGCGATGGAAGATGGTGATGCCAAATTCATTCAGCCGAGTGATGGGGTGACGCCGGAAACTGTCTTTGAGCGACAGTGGGCGCTCACCGTTCTCAGCCAAGTGCTTAATGAGTTAGCGGATCGCTACGAGAAAAAAGGTCAAGCCAAGCTCTTTGAGAAGCTCAGATTCGTGATTTCAACCGACGAAAAAACCACCAGCTATGCCGAGATCTGTGATGAATTCGGGATGAGCGAGGGAGCTGTCAAAGTTGCAGCGTTCCGACTGAAGAATCGATACGCTGAGTTGCTGCGTGAGAAAATCGCAGACACCCTCGTCGAGGGCGAAAGCGTCGAAGACGAAATTGCCCACCTCAAAAGCGTATTCGCTTCTTGATGACAACGAGCTGGCGTTCCGGAACTAGCGGTCCGCGGGGCTCAGTGATGTGACCAATTTCTCGTCCTTGTGACCTTTAGGGTCGAGGCTGATCTCGACCCGGCGGCTGCGCCAGGTCAGGCCTGCAGACTCATTGCCGGCGACCGACTGCACCGTGAAGCGATCCTCGGGAATCCCCATTGCGACCAAGTTGTCACGCACCGAACCGGCGCGGCGCAAGCCGTCGGCGATCTCCGCGATCTGATCGCCATGCGGTAAGGCGTAGCCAGTGATGACCAGCTTCGGCCAGTCGCCGTCAGGGTGGGCCGTGGATATCTGATCGAGGGCGTCGATCAGTTTGGGCAATTCCTGACGATCCACTGTGGAATCGCGATGAGTGAAGTAGATCGGTTGAAATTCGACGGGTGGTAGCAGAGGAAGTTCGACATTCTCAAAATCGCGCTCAATCAGCGTCGCCAGAGCCAGCGAACTTTTCCTAAGCGATCGTGGCGGGGCGATGACTTCGATCCGGTTCTCGAAGATGATTCCATCCGCCGTGCCCAGACTGGAGGCCATCCGCAAGCGCATCGCCAACGCTGCCACCGTGACGCGGCTATAGGCATGACCGCGGACCACCAGACGGTGCGACTCAGCAAACCAATCGATTCGAATCGGGCGTGTTGAAGCGGCCAGTTCGCGCAAGAGATCCGGCAGCTGATCGAGCTTGAGCGGGAGATCGATCGCGGAAGAAGGCGCTGGTTTTGACGTAGAGGAGGACTCAATGATCTCCAGATTGTAAGAAAAACACCGGCGCGGGAAGGAGTCTTCAACGGAAAAAATGAGTTCGGTTGCCACCTCGGCATTGCTCACGACGCCGGATAGGTAGCACCAGGTCGGATGCAATTCGATACTCAGTGCGGGACGTTCCGCAGCACGTTTATCCAACGCGATGGAGTCGCCGCGCGAAGTCACGGGCGTCGCTGGAGCCGGGGTGTTATCGGCAGCAGCAGCGAGCGCAACGGCGCTACTGCTGAAGAGCGACATGCCGACAACGATCAGCGCAGGCCTGGCCAGCGTAGCGACGGCATGACAGCCGACGCGGACAAGTGCTGGTAACACTTGCGAAATTTGGACGCCCGACGTCATCAGGGGGGGATTGGTAGGGGAGCAGGGAGCTGAAGTTGAGGTGCGAAACAAGTTTCGCGACGTGGTTCCAAGGCCTTTTTGCCACAGGCATGAATTTTTGTAAACGATAACCTTGGCCAAAATTGGAGAGGTGAATGATGAGATTTCACGCATTAAGACAGCCTCCGAGGCTCCAAAAGTCACTCCGTCAGGAAAAATAAAAATAAATCACTTGTTCAAATGAACATGCCGTGCAATAACTGTTCGTATGAGCAGTCTTAATCGAGTGATGTTGATTGGCAATTTGACCCGCGATCCCGAAGTCCGGACCACGCCAAAAGGAGTGTCCGTTGCCGATCTCGGTCTGGCGATTAATCGCAACTACACTACCGAGAGCGGTGAGAAACGGGAGGACGTCACCTTTGTCGATGTCGTCGTCTGGGGAAAAGTCGCCGAAAATGCCGGCCGCTACCTGTCCAAGGGGCGGCCGATCTTTGTCGAAGGCCGTCTGCAACTTGATACGTGGCAAGACAAAGAGAGCGGCGAAAATCGCCAACGCCTGCGCGTCGTCGCCGAGCGCTTGCAGTTTTTGGGATCGCCGTCCGCTGCTGCAGGTAGTGCAGGTAGCGGGGAAGGTTCTGACGAGAGCGAAGTGCAGGAGCGGAACGAGCGGGCGGTTGCGTAGTGTCGCAAATAGAAGTAGGCACGGCACAGGTGCGCGAGTGCAGCCGTCGCGGCGGGCGCTGCTTAGCCTCCGTGAGAAGTTTTTGACGTGAGAATTTGATTTTGCTAAGCATGAAGCTGCAGATTTCATACGCACCGATGGAAACAAAGCTGGAGCTCAAAAGTCGGCAACGGATAGAACGGCTCATGGCGAGCGAGCCTCCGATCAGTTGGTATGTGATGCCGTTCTTGATTTTGGGCGGCGGGGTACTGATCGGTGCCGCCTGTTTTGCGATGGGTGCGGACTACGTCTTTGTCTGGCCACCTCTTGCCGTGGTTGGCTACGCGATTTTTTCGTACAACGGCTACGCAGTGCGCCAGCGGTTAGAAGCACTGGATGAGGAACATCGAATTGAGCGATTGATGTTGGAAGGAGCGTTGCGGGCGAAAAAGGAGAGGGATGGGAAGGGGCGTTCTTGAAGAAACCCGCCGATGGAGCGGAAAGGAACGGGAAAAGGAACGGGAAAAGGAGATAGCCGTGGCGTAATTTATAATTGGAAATGCACGCCTTTGCTGATTGCCTTGGCCGTGATGTTCAGGACCACTCCCAGTGCAGGCAATGAGTCTCTGCACCCGGAATCCTGAGGTCAGGCACAGGAGCAACGAGCAGGGTGCCAAAAAATCTTGATCGCCAGTCATCCGGCCATTAATCTGGTAGCGTGACCAAAGGGACGAAGTCTGGACTCGTGCCAAGCAAAGGCCAGGTTACCCGCGCCTGTCGTCGTAACATGTTATGGGACCGGCGGTGTAATATTACTGTTGAACGAAATAAATAAACCTCGTTCGGAAGCGGGTGGCGAGGAAGGGAGTTGACTGGTTGTTCGAATGCTGTTCATAATAGCATCACTAAGATGACGATCAACAGCAAATTACGCGGGTGGAGAGTTCTCGGGCTGGG
>JBBKXR010000031.1:0-5902 GCA_037969585.1 Verrucomicrobiales bacterium | reverse complement strand
TTCCCGAATCGATCTACGAGATGTATCCTGAATACATCGACCGCGATCCGCGGGGTGAAATTGACTTTTGGCAGTTCGAGTCGGAAGACCACTCGCTTCATGAATGGTTATACTATCCCGAAGCCAAAAATCTGCCGATCACATGGCCAAACTCTGTTACGGACGATCAACGTATCTGTCTTGTCGCACCCGTCGCGTTTAACGGCAAGATCGTCGTCGGCTTCGTCAGCGGGGCCGTTCGAGCATTGAGACGCGAGCCGTTTCTCGAACTCTTCTCAGCCCAACAGGAGGCCCTGCTGCGCGAAGTTGAGAATAAAGAACGATGAACCCGATGAGTTTGGAATCCCCGCAAGCGAACCAAGCCGAACGCGCTGTTGAACTGGCCGAGCAACTGTTGCGAGCCACGCTCGAAGTTCGCACCCAAACGGAGGCGGCGCACATGCAGCGGGTGGCGCGGCTGATCGAAAACCCTGAGTCCAAATCGCTGAGTATGGCGATGACCGATCGTCTGCTCCGCAGCGATAACGCGAGCCGCGCGGCCTGGGGCTGGCGCGGGCTGTTGCGGCGATTCGGGATCGGCGAGGGGTTTGCGCCCATCGACCGGATGATGCTGCGGCTGGGTGCCTTCGGCTCGCGAATTTTGCCGTGGCCGGTGATCGCTGCCGTCCGGCATCGCTTACGCGATGAGAGTGACGAGGTCATTTTGCCCGCTGAGGATCCGGCGCTGAGTCGCTACCTCGATCAACGCAAACGGGACGGTGAGCGGGTCAACTTGAACCAACTCGGCGAGGCCGTGCTCGGCGAAGAGGAAGCGCAGCGGCGTCTCGATGCAACCCTGACATTGCTGGCAAGACCGGACGTCGATTATGTATCGGTGAAAATTTCGGCGGTCTTCAGTCAGATCAACCTGGTCGCCTGGCAAACGACGCTCGACGAAATCAAGGCACGGCTGCGGCGGCTGTATCGGGCGGCTTTGCCCGAAGCGAAGTTCGTCAACCTCGACATGGAGGAATACCGCGATCTGGAACTGACCGTGGCAGCCTTTCGCGAGGTTCTCGATGAAGCGGAATTTTGCAAGCTGTCGGCGGGTATCGTGTTGCAGGCTTACCTACCGGATTCGATTGCCGTGCAGCGCGAACTGACGAACTGGGCCAGGCGACGCGTCGCGGCGGGTGGTGCTCCGATCAAAATCCGCATCGTCAAAGGTGCCAACCTCGCCATGGAGCGCGTCGAGGCCGAGTGGCACGGCTGGAGTCAAGCACCTCACCCTGACAAAGCCACTACCGATGCCGGATTTAAGCGCATGCTAGAATACGCCTGCCGGCCGGAAAATGCCGCTGCGGTGCGAGTCGGCGTCGGCTCCCACAATCTGTTCGATATCGCTCTGGCACTGGTGCTGCGCGAGCAGAACGGCGTCGCCGAGAGCATCGAGATCGAAATGCTCGAGGGCATGGCTCCGGCGCAGGCACGCGCGGTGAACTCGGCAGCGAACGGTTTGCTTTTGTATGCGCCGCTCGTCAAGGATGCAGACTTCGGCAGCGCCCTGGCCTACCTGATTCGTCGCCTCGACGAGAATACCACCGAGGGAAATTTCCTCGCCGATCTGTTTTCACTGCGTCCGGGCAGCGATGCCTGGCACGATCAGAAACAGCGCTTTCTGAATGCGTGGCAGGCACGTCACGAGGTCAGCGATCAAGCGCGTCGAGCCACTCTTCCGGTAAACGATCAGACCAGGAATTTTTCCAATCAACCTGACAGTGACTGGACGCTGCCGGCAACGCGCAGGGCATTGGCCGATGCACCAACACCCGACGAAACTCCGCCCGAAGCCGGCGAGTCGGAAATCGAAGCCGCTCTCGCCGCAGCGAAACAGGCTCAACCGGACTGGGAGCAGCTCGGCGATTCAGAACGCGCCCGCATTCTGCTCAGCTGCGCCGAACGATTGCAGCAGACCCGCTTTGAATCGATCGCGGTGCTGCGCGACGAAGGCAAGAAAGCGGTCGCCGAAGCTGACACGGAAATCTCTGAAGCGATCGATTTTGCCCGTTACTACGCGGAGGTCGGCGGCGCGCCGGATGAAGTGAACGGCGCAGCGCTCGGCACCGTCGTGGTCGCACCACCGTGGAATTTTCCCTTCGCCATTCCCTGCGGAGGCGTGCTCGCCGCACTGATGGCGGGCAACTCGGTGATTCTGAAACCGGCACCGGAAAGCGTGCGCATCGGCTGGTGGTTGGCTCAGCAATTGTGGGCGGCTGGCGTGCCGCGCGAAGTGTTGTATTTCGTCGCCTGCGCCGATGGCGAGACCGGTCGGCAACTGATCGTCGATGAGCGAACTGACGCGGTCATTCTCACCGGCGCTTACGAAACGGCGCGAAAATTTCAGGACTGGCGGCCCTCGTTAAAACTGTTCGCCGAGACCAGCGGGAAAAACGCTATCGTCGTCTCAGCGCTCGCCGACCGCGAACTGGCAGCTCGCGACTTGGTGCGTTCGGCGTTTGGTCACAGCGGCCAGAAATGCTCGGCAGCAAGCCTGGGAATTCTCGAAGCAGAAGTTTACGACGATCCCATTTTCCAAAGGCAGTTACGCGACGCGGCCGCGAGTCTGGCGGTCGGCTCTGCGAATGATCTCAGTAGTGTGGTCACGCCGGTAGTACAGCTCCCCGGCGAAAAACTGTCACGCGCTCTGACCAAACTCGACGACGGCGAACAATGGTTACTGCAACCAAGAGTCGATCCGAACGATCCGTGTCTGTGGTCTCCGGGGATCAAGCTGGGCGTCAAGCGCGGTTCGTGGTTTCACCAGACAGAGTGCTTCGGTCCGGTGCTCGGCCTGATGCGTGCCGTCGATCTCGACGAAGCCGTGCAGATGCAGAACGATGTCCCCTTCGGGCTGACCGCCGGATTTCACTCGCTCGACGAGACTGAAATCGAACGTTGGCAGGAACGGGTCGAGGCGGGCAATCTTTACATCAACCGCGGCATCACCGGCGCCATCGTGCAGCGCCAACCGTTCGGTGGATGGAAAAAAAGCAGCATCGGTCCAGGCGCGAAGGCGGGTGGACCGAACTACGTGAACTTGCTTCGAAAATTCAAGGACTCCGCCAGACCCTCCGCCGATTCGGGACTGATCGATACGGACTACCATGAACAATGGGTCAAGCATTTCTCGGTCGCCCACGATCCCACGGCTTTGAAATGTGAAAGCAACACCTTCCGCTATCGGCCGCGGCACGGGGTCATCGTACGATTGCCGACCCGGGACCGAATCACACTCGGCCTTCTGGGCTCATTGAGTTCGCTGACGGACGTGCCGGTGATTTGCAGCTATGCCGATGAAGAAGACGACGCGACCTTTGCGTGCCGACTGTCTGCCATCGTTGCGGACACCGGAGCGGAAGTCTTTCGCAGCATCGATCCCGACCGCCCGCCTGCGGAAGAAATCCTGCGCGCCGTGCACGATACCGGTCTCAACTGGATCGACGCTCCGCTCAGCACCTGTGGACGGATCGAACTGACGCGGTGGTTGCGGGAACAATCGGTCACCGAAACCCGCCACCGATACGGCAACATTCTGCAGGACAAAAGCTTGTGAGTTCGTCCGCCCGATGAGCGCCATTGCATCGGTCACTGATTCGAAACAAGATGAGTGATGATTCTGCGCCATCAAACAAGGCTTCACGGCGACGGCTGCAGCTTGGATAACTCGAGCGTTCAGAGAGGAAGGCCTACCAGCGGACAAGCGATCCCCCGTTGCGTTTTCACCGCATGCCTTGCAGCGATTTCGTTCACCATTTCCCCGGCCAATGCCGACGACTGGCCACAGTGGCGAGGCACGCAGCGCGACGGAGTTTTGCGCGAAAGCGGGATTCTCACTGAGATTCCGCAGCAAGGCGTGAAGATCCGTTGGCGGACGAAAATTCATCAGGGCTACTCGGGACCGGCAGTGGCGGACGGTCGAGTTTTTGTCACCGATCGGCGCATCGATCCGGACCGCGAGGGCATCATTTGCATCGATGATTCGAACGGCGAAATTCTATGGCAGCACGACTACCCCTGCGAGTACGCGGACATGGAATACGGCAACGGCCCGCGGGCGACGCCGACCATTCACGACGGCAAAGTTTACACGCTGGGAACCAAAGGCCATCTGTTCTGCTACGACGCAACCGACGGTAAGATCATTTGGCAAAAGGATTTGGTCGCGGACTACGAAGCTCGCATTCCGCGCTACGGAGTCAGCGCCGCGCCGATCATCGAAGGTGATCTGCTGATCGTCATGGTCGGCGCCAAAGAAGACGCAGCGGTAATGGCTTTTGATCGATCGACCGGCGAAGAACGCTGGCGAACCCTGGGCGATCGTCCCGCCTACAGCGCCCCGATCATCATCGATCACGGCGGCGTCCGACAGCTCATCGCCTGGACCGCTGAAAATGTCTGCTCGATTGATCCGACAAGCGGCAAGGTCCACTGGCAGTCCCCTTTCAAAGCCACCTTCGACGACGCGCAGGTAGTCGCTTCGCCAGTGCTGCGCGGCGATCGCCTGCTCTGCGTCGGCGCCTGGTATCGAGGATCGCTGATGCTCCGGCTCGATCCCGGCAAACCCGCCGCCGAAGTGCTGTGGAGAACTAAAAAAGCGCCGTCGACGACTTTTGCGACACCGTGGTTTCCTGAGGGCGAACACCTTTACACGCCACTCACCGATGGCGGCTTCGGCTGCTTTCTTGCCGAAACCGGTGACGAGGTCTGGTCAACTTTTGACTATACCGGCGAGCGCACCGGCACAGCGCACATCACACCGATCGGAGAGGGAGCGGCCGATGGTAGCGGCGGGCGAGCATTCATCTTTAATCAAAAAGGTCAGCTGATTCTGGTCAAACTTTCGCCCGACGGCCACGAGGAAATCGGTCGCTGTTTACTGGTCGAAGCCACGGCAGGTTATCGACCGCAAGGTCCGATCGCCTGGTCGCATCCGGCCTACGCCAATCGGAATGTCTATGCACGCAACGATCGCGAACTGGTCTGCGCTTCGCTGGCCGCCGCTGACTATCCGATCGATCCCGACGCGCCGGCGCTGCAGACGACTTCGTCGCGCACTTTGAAGGGACTCGAAGGGCGCAAGGCTGCGCTCGGCGTTGCCATTTCACCGGATGGAAAAATCACCGCCGCCGGCACCTGGATCGGCGAGGTAAAACTGATCAACAACGCCGACGGCAGCGAGTTGCCGGTGCCGAAAAAGCATCGCGTCACGATCGATGACGTCGCCTTTTCGCCGGACGGCAATCGGGTCGTCTCGGCCGGCGGCAACGAGTTTCAGAAGAACGCCGAGATCGTTCTTTGGGACATCGCGGCCGGCAAAGAACTCGCACGCATCCCGGGCCACGAGAACAAAATTTACGCAGTCGCTTTTTCGCCCGATGGTAAAACCATCGCCACCGGCAGCGCCGACCGCACGGTCAAACTCTGGGACTCGACGACTCTGCAAGAGCGCGCGCTTCTGAGCGGTCACGCCGATGCGGTTCTCTCGGTAGTCTTTTCGCCCGACGGCAAGTCGCTGGTCTCGGTCGACTGGTCCGGCGCGGTGCGCGTGTGGAATCCCGCCGATGGCAGCGAGGTCGCCAGTTTTAAGGGCCACGACGAAGAAATTCTCAGCGTGGCATTTTCACCCGACGGCAAAACTCTCGCGACTGGTAGCACCGACTGGACGGTGAAGCTGTGGGACTTCGCCACGCGCAAGCAACGCTCGGTGCTCGAAGGTCATCGCGGCGCGGTTTACAGCGTCGCCTTTTCGCCCGACGGAAATACGCTTGCCAGCGGCAGCGGCGACCAGACCATCAAACTCTGGGACCTCGCGACCGAGAGAGAACGCCGCATCCTGCGCGGCCACGACAGCGGCATCACCGAC
>JBBKXR010000030.1:0-20860 GCA_037969585.1 Verrucomicrobiales bacterium | reverse complement strand
TTGTGGCCTCGCGCTGCCGCAGCTCCTTTCTGCTGAACCAGCCGGTCGTCTTATTCAGGGCAAGGCCGAGCACGTCATCTCGATCTGGCTGGGCGGCGGCATGGGCCAGATTGATACCTTTGACCCGAAACAAAAAGGCGATCCGAAAACGCGCAAGCCGGGCAGCTACTACGACTCCATTGAGACCGCGGTTCCGGGCGTCCAGTTGAGCGAACACTTCGCCAACCTGGCTCCGCTGATGGAGCACGTCACGGCCGTGAGAACGGTGAACCACACGGTCATCGACGAACACGCCGCCGCGACCAATCGCATGCACACTGGACGTCCGATCAGCGGAACGGTCACCTATCCGTCGATCGGGTCGATCATTTCCCACGAGCGTGGCGCGGCCGACGAAGGGGCGCCGCCATACGTGTTGATTGGTTACCCGAATGTCACCCGCGGCCCGGGTTTCCTCGGGCCGAACGCGGGCTATCTGTATACCACCCATACCAGTCAGGGACCGGCGGGATTATCGCGTCCGGACGGCATCACACCCGACCGCCAATCGCGACGGGAACGATATCTATCGGTACTGCAGCAGAACGCACAGCCGACTGATGAATCCCGATTACTGAATTACGACGCGGCGATTGAGCAAAGCCTCCGGCTCAGCGGTCCCGAATTCAATCGTGCCTTCCAGATCGGAGAAGAGCCGGCGGATCTGCGCAACCTCTATGGCGGCGAGTTCGGGCAGCGATGTCTGCTCAGTCGGCGTCTGGTCGAGCGAGGCGTGCGCTTCATTGAGGTCTCGCACAATCTAAATTTTATGAACGGCGCCGGCTGGGACGTTCATCACGAAGGCATCCTCGATCAGCACGAACTGATCAAGGAATTGGACACGGCGGTCGCTGCGCTGATCACTGATCTGAAAGCGAAGAGCCTGCTCGACAAGACACTCATCGTGATTACCACCGAGTTCGGCCGGCCGCCGGAGTTCGATGTACGCGGCGGCCGCGCTCACCAGGGCAAGACATTCAGTTGCGTGTTGGCGGGCGGAGGTCTGGCACATAAGGGCGCTTTTGGAGTGACTGACGAACTTTCCAAAAACCCGGTTTCCGATCCGGTCGGCGTGCCTGATTTCTTTGCCACGATCTGTGCCGCGGTCGGAGTGAACTATCGCAAAAATCTCTACGATGGTGATCGCCCGGTGCCGATCACCGATCGCGGCAACCCGATCGGCGCCTTGTTTGCTTAGGCCGCAATGCATTTCCCTAAGCCATCAAATGGGTGTGAGGTGAACTTCAAGCTCGACCTACTGATTCTATGGACGTGACTCAAACCCACACCGCTCACGATCTCAAACACGAGAGCCCACTCATTTCGTGCCGGTTCGATCCGTCGGGAAAGTTTGTGTTTGCGGGTGCCGAGGATTTTTCGGTGTGGCGCTGGAATGTCGAGTCGGGCGAGAAATCAAAATTGTTCGCCGACAGCTGGGTGCGCGGGCTGACCTTTTCCAAGGATGGAAAAACGATCATCACAGGCGGGACCGACGGACGCCTCATCTGGTTTCCGGTTGCAGATGCGCCGGTCGATGGGGAAATAAAACCGCAACGTGAAATCGCAGCGCACGACGGATGGATTCGGGCAGTGGCGACCAGTCCGGATGGCAACTTCATCGCATCGGCCGGCAATGATCTGAAGGTGAAAATATTTAACGCAGCCGATGGAAAATCCGTGCGCGAGCTCGCGAGCCATGAATCGCACATCTACAACCTCGCGTTTCATCCCGATGGAAAACACCTCGTTTCGGGCGATCTGAAGACCAATCTGATTGTCTGGGACTTCGCAACCGGTAAACAAATCCGCACCTGGAAATCGGAGAACCTTTTAAACTACGACAAGAAATTTCTCGCCTTTATCGGCGGCTATCGAGGCATCACCTTTAACAAGGACGGCACGCAACTTGCCGGAAGCGGAATTACCAATGTGTCGAACGCCTTCGCCGGGATTGGCAATCCTTCGGTCGTCATCTTCGATTGGGAAAAAGGCGCACCGCCGTTGATCGAGCATCTATCCAAAGGCGCTTTGCAGGGAATCGTCTGGGGCGTGGCGCTCCATCCCGAGGGAACCGTGATCGGAGCTGTTGGCGGTCCCGCAGGTTATCTTTTGTTTTGGAAACCCGGCGAAGCTGAAGATTTCCACCGCATCAAATTGCCTGACACCGCACGTGATCTCAGTCTTTCTCCTGACGGATTGCATCTCGCGACGGCCCATTTCAATGGCCATGTGTTGATCCACAAAATGGAGAAAGAAATCGAGGCGAAGAAGGAAACCGCGTAAATTTTAGAAATGCCAACCAGCAGCGGGCATTCGATGAACCGCCCCTGTTGTTTCGTAAAAGAGAGGCCGCCAACCGCGTTCGCGCACTCCCGCATTACGCCAGTGGCCCCGCCTTGTTTCCTGCGCCGTGAAACCTAGACTACAAAGGGTTACACCGAATCGCATGTTGTTGTCTTCCGCTGTCTGTCGTTTGAGCTTCATTGCCCTCTGTGGGTTTACGGCAGTGCTGTCGACGAGTTTTGCCGCCAGTCCTCCGCTTCATCAACGCATCGATGAAATCATTGCCGCGGGAATTGTCGCACCTCCGACGGAGCTGGCTGATGACGCTGAATTTCTGCGGCGCATCTTTCTCGATCTGACAGGCACAATCCCGTCGCCGGAAAAAGCGCGCACGTTTTTGAAAGATGTCGATCCTGACAAACGCATAAAGCTGATCGATGAATTGTTGGCCAAGCGGGAACATTTTCAGCATCTGGCGACGAGGTTTGATGTGTGGATCATGGAACGCCGGGCGGAGGCGCATGTGAAATCACCGGGCTGGACAAAATTTCTGGAGGAGTCCTTTGCCACCAACAAACCGTATCACCAATTGATTGGTGAGATTCTTGCGGCTGATGGGACGGACGCGAAAAACCGCGAGGCGGCGCGGTTTTATCTCGATCGCCTGGGCGAACCGAACTTGATCACCCGCGATGTCGGGCGGCTCTTTTTCGGACAGGATTTGCAATGCGCTCAATGCCATGATCACCCGAACATTTCGGATTATTTGCAGCGCGATTATTATGGGATGTTTGCGTTTTTCGGTCGGACGTATCTTTTCCAGCCGGACAAAAAAAAGCCTGCGCTATTGGCTGAAAAAGCCATCGGTGGCGGCGAATTCAAATCGGTTTTTACGGATGTTGAAGCGACATCATTTCCGCAGGTATTGCACAGTAAGGTCGTGTTTCCCGATCCGACGGTTGAGCCGGGCGAGGAATACAAGGTGAAGCCTGATCCCAAGGACAAGAAGATTCAGCCGATCCCCAAGTTCAGTCGACGCGATCAGTTTGCGAAGGCAGCGACGGAAAGCAATAACCCGGCTTTCAATCGTAACATTGCGAACCGTTTGTGGGCGCAAATGATGGGCCGCGGACTGGTCGAGCCGCTCGATTTTCATCACGCGTCGAATCCGCCTTCTCATCCAGAATTGTTGGAGCTGCTGGCAACGGAATTTGCCACGATGAACTACGATCTGCGGGCTTTTCTGCGGCAGTTGGCGCTGACGAAAACCTATCAGCGCAAATTTGAAATGCCGATGCAACTGACTCGTCAGGCTGATGACGTGAAGGCAAAGATCGAAGCGCTCAAGGCTGAGGATGCGCGTCTCATGGCACTTTCCCAAGCCTCGGCGGAAGCGCTCGGTGAGGCAAAAGAGGCCTGGAATGCGGCGCGGAAAATTGCCGTCGTTCCCGAGGCGGCACTTGCGGTCGCAGACAAGAAGCGAGTCGCGGCGGCGGAGGCGTTTACGAAATCCAACGATGCCCTGAAGATTTCAACAGAGGCCAGGGCGAAAGTCGTGGCGAAAACACTGCAAGGAAAAGCCGATGCAAATTTACCAAAACTGGAAGCGGACGTCATTGCGAAACAGAAAGCAGCAGACGTCGCGAAGGCGGCGCTCGATACGGCGATTGCAGAGACTGAAAAATTGAAACCGCCGGTCGACGCTGAGCAGAAAAAGGTCGCCGCAGTGACGGCCACGCTCGATGCCGCCCGAAAGAGATACGACGACGAAAAGACTGGCTGGAAACTGGCGCAGCGGAAATTGCAGGATGCCGAAAAACTGATCGAATTTGCGGACGCCGTCCGGGAATCGGAACCGGCGCTCGACAAGGCTGAACAGCTTGCGGCGGAACTTGCCACGGTGAAGCGTGAATCGGAGGCACGCTCCAAACTCGCTGCGGCCCTCAAAACCGCTGCTGACAGTACTCAGGCCGCCAGTGCGCAATTGATTGACGACGACGATTTGGTGGTGGCGGCATCCGTTCTCGGGGATCGAAGCCAAATGGCCCGTGCGAAATCCGACGCTGTCGCTAAAACGTTGGCCGCCAAGAAATCGGAATTCGACACAGCGGAATCGGTAGCGGAAAAACTGCGCGAAAATAAAGCAACGACATTGGAAGCGCTGACGGATCGGTGGGCGGATGCATTTGCGGTGGGAAGTTTCACCCAGCTCACCCCGGAGCAGCTTTGCCTGGCCATGCTTCAGGCAACCGGGGAGGATGAGAAATATGTCGTCGCAGGTGATGCGGATTTTACCAAGAAGCTGGCAGCTCAAGAGGCGGCGAAGGCAAAGCCGGCACCGAAACCGGATCCCAAGAAACCTGCTCCAGTGGAATTGAAAGAAGCCGACCGGGAACGGCACGTTCGCGATTACGTTGCAGTGAAAATTGATGCGACGACGAAGCGATTCATCTCGTTGTTCGGCGGCGAGGCAGGGCTTCCGCAGACCGATTTCTTTGCGACGGCGGATCAAGCGCTGTTCCTGGCGAATGATGGCACGGTGCGAAACTGGCTTCGACCGTCTGGCGAAAACTTAAGCGGGCGGCTTCTGAAAATGGAAGACACTGACGCCCTTGCCGAAGAACTGTATCTCAGCATTCTGACCCGCGAGCCTGAGCCGGTCGAACTTGCCAGTGTGAAAGATTATTTACGCGCGCGCGGCGAAAAGAAATCGGAAGCGATTCAGGAACTGGGCTGGGCTCTGTTGTCTTCCGTTGAATTTCGATTCAAACATTGATGCTTTTTCATCCTGACTAACGGCAAAAATTTCGTCATGAATTCTCTCTTTGAACAAGAAATAGCGCGTCGCAATTTTCTCGGATCGCTGGTTACTGGCGGCGCGACCGTGGCCGGTCTCGGTGCGTTTGTGGACCCGCTGGCCGCCGCAAAGCTGGCCAGCAATCAGAAGCGGATGCTGGTGATTCGGATGATGGGCGGACTCAGTCAGCTGGAAAGCTGGGATCCCAAACCCGGCACGGATACCGGCGGTCCCTACCGCGCCATTCCCACCTCAGTGCCCGGGATTCACATCTCCGAGCTGTTGCCGCATACCGCGAAACAGATGCATCACCTCGGTCTGGTGCGCGGCATCAATACCAAAAACGGCGATCACGCCAAAGGCACCTACATGATGATGACCGGGCGGCATCCGATGCCCGGCGCGGAGTATCCGGAGATCGGTGCGGTCGTGGCAAAGTCCATGGACACCAGCGATGTTTCGCTTCCGGGACACATCAAAGTGGCGCCGAACGGTACTGGTGCCCGCAGTGCTGACTCTGCATATCTCGGTCCTAAGTATGCCAGCATGACCATCGGTGGCGACAAGCCGCTCGCCAACAGCGTTCGACCGACCGATTTGACCGATGATGCGGAACTGGCGCGCAATCAGATTCGAAATTTGGTCAACCATCAGTTTGCCAGGAAACGACGCAGCGCTGAGACGGATGCTTACGTGCAAAGTTTTGAACAAGCGGAAGAACTGGTCAAGCGCGCCGACGTATTTGATCTGTCCAAGGAATCCGAAAAAGATCGCCAACGCTACGGCAGCCATGATTTCGGTCGCCAATGTTTGATGGCCCGCCGTCTGCTGGAAAACGAAATCACTTTTGTTCAGATCCGGCACAACGATTACGACAGCCACTACGAAAATTTCAACTTTCACCACGAGCAGCTCGGCGAGTTCGACAAACCGTTTGCGACGCTGATCAGCGATTTGCAAGAAAGCGGAATGCTCGACAGCACGTTGGTTGTGGTGTTGTCAGAGTTCGGACGCACCCCGAAAATCAATTCCCGTTACGGTCGTGATCATTGGGGAAACGCCTGGTCGGTTTGTCTCGCCGGATGCGGCATGCAGAGCGGTTTTGCCTACGGAAAAACCAACGACAACGGCACCGAGGTAATCGAAAACGAAGTCGATGCCGGTCATTTGTTTCACACCTACCTCAAGGCCCTCGGGCTGAGGTCGACCAGCAAATTTGAGATCGGAGGACGCAAGTTCCCCATCGCCGATCCAGCGTTTGAGCCGATCCAGGAGATTCTTGCGTGAAGAGATTTCAGGAAACAACGGGGGCTGTTTGATCAAACAACCCAGTCGGTTCGATTACTCGATTCTTTGAATAACAGCATTGCATAGGCCCCATCCCCGCGACACTGCCCCTGCGGAGCTTCTCGGTTGAGATAAAAAATCCCGCGACCTAGTATAGCGCCCTGCCATGCAAAAACTCCTTCCGGTCGTCTTATTCTTTCTCAGCTTCAACGTTTTGGCCGTTGAACAATTGCCGTTTGCCGGGGAGGTATTCACCGTTGAAGGCAAGCCGGCATTCATCATAGAGCCGGAAGAACGCGCGGTGGGAAATCCCTGGGTGTGGTATGCGCCTACCCTGCAAAATTTGCCGAATCAAGGACATGCCTTTTACATTAAGCAATTTCTCGACAACGGGATCGCCGTCGCTGGATATCATCAGGGTGAAGTCCGTGGCGGCCCCGTAAGTTCAGAACGTTTCTCAGCTTTTTATCGGGAGGTCGGCAAGCGTGGCTACTCTGACAAGCCGATCCTTCTCGGCCAGAGTCGTGGAGGTTTGATGATGCTGTGCTGGGCGTTTCGGAACCCCGATAAAGTCGGAGCTTTCGTCGGCATCTATCCGGTCTGCAATCTGGCCAGCTGGCCATTGCGACAAATGAAGCAGGCGACTCTGGATGACTACCAGATGACGGAGGCAGAAATCCTCGCCAACCTGACCAAGCTCAATCCACCGGAAAATCTGCAGCCGATGGCAAAGTTAAAGGTGCCGTTTTTCCTGCTCTACGGTGACAATGACATCGTCGTGCCACACAATGAAAACTCCCTCCTTATCGAGAATGCTTACACAATGCTGGGTGGTCACGTGGAGGTCAAAGTCGTACCGGGTGCCGGTCACAGCGGCGGCGATTTTTATTTTAAAGAGCAGGCGCTGGCTGACTTTGTTTTGAAGGTCGCCAAAGAGATCGACGCTAATGAAGAGAATTGAGCAGAAGCGTCTTCTGCCGACGCTAGTCGGTCGATTGAACTTCAGTCTCGATGAGTGGTTGGCCAACTCTCAGCTGGCAAGGCTTACGTCTTGAGGTGTTTGTTCCCTGCAGCAGTGCGATCACCGCTCTACGCTCGCTGGCAAGGTGGAACTTGCCCCTCCAGACGAATGCTCCGATACCCGATGAGACCCGAAAGGGTCTGGAGGGGCTCGCTCCCGCGTGCCCGCTCGAAGCCAATTCGCGAACGAACTCTGCAAACGGTTCCAAAGCTTCCGGTCGTTCGGTGATGATTCGTCAGTTTTGATTTTTGCCAGCGCCAGGCATCGAGAGCTTCCGAGTTCCTTGACCACTGAAGTTCGTCGCCAAATGATCACTCAAAAGTCAGTCGGTAGACGCGACGAATTTTGCCGATTCTTCAAATTTGCGCGCGCGCTAATAAGTCGCTAATCCACTTCTGTCACGATCCGCGCATGTCTGGTCGTGCTCTTGTTCTCGCCGCTTCGGGTATGTTGCTGGCCGTTCCGAAATCGGCAGTGCTTTTTACCAACTCACAACTTGCGTTGGTCGTGGGACTTGGCTTGCTGACAGTGGCGATGTCAGTGCGCTGCCTCGCCGAAGGCTTTCTACCTGGCACGCCTGTGGCTGGCAATGAGAGGGCACGACTGATCCAGGACGGGGCGTATGCGCACTGTCGGAACCCCCTCGAGGTAAGCGGCTTGTTGGCTTTGCTTGGCCTTCTTGTGATCGGCAACTCGTGGTTAGCGCTGATCATCGTGCTGAGCATCGCGTTGATTTTGATCGGCGCAGTGACCATCGCTGAAGAGCGTTCCTTGTCAAAACGCTACGCTAAGGTCTACGCCATTTATCGGCACGAAGTCCCGCGCTTCGGATGGCGGCTGAGTGGCACTTTGCTGACATTACGCGCCACCGGATTCTCAGCGGAACGGGTGTTACGGCGAGCACTCGGACCGTCATGTGTCGCCGTGCTGGCGGCTCTTGGATTTGCGTCGATCGCGATTCATCGGGCGACGATATCACAGTGGTTCGATGATCGTCCCGTGGTTCTGTTGATCGCTTTTTTGGCAACGGCGGCAATTCTTGTGCGCATCAAGAGTCAGGGTCGGCCCGACCTGGCGGCTTGTTGATAAAGCCGGCAGGCAATTCAAAGCGCAGGGTGACTCACAACGCCTCACTCGCCAAGCAACTCTTCTGCTGCGGTGAGGTGCTTGGTCAGGCGTTTTAATGCGGCGGCGGTCTGCTGAATTTGTTCGTCCGCTTCCTGCCATTGGTGTTCTTCGATAGCTTCGCGGACTCCGGGAAGCGTCTTTGATCCATAACCGGTGTAGTAGCCTGGCGCGTAGATTTGATGTCGATACCATGGACGGCGGGGCAGGCCTTTTTCACTGATCAAAGTGCGCTCCGACTGATAGATGAGCTGATTCAATTTCGCCAACTTGTCGGTGGGCAGTGGGTTTTGACCCGACTGAATCGTTTCCAGCGTTTGGTGAAATTTCGCAGCCGCAGTTTTCAGAGCCTCTCCCGCCGTGAGCAGGGGCGCGAAATCGAGGGCCGGAACCGGCGGTTTCGGTTTGGGCTGAATGTAGGTCAGCGTTGGGTCGGCGGCGATCTTGTAGCGGTTTTCTGCAATGAGTCGATTGTTGAGTGCGGTCTTCTCGCGTTCGGTATCGGCTAATTTCACAAGCTCGGCGATGTAGCCGTTGAAAGTCTCGGCCTGGGCGCTGAAATCGAATGGCAGGATGTCGGCATCGGCCAGGCGCAGGGCGATGCGTCCGCACACTTTCGCGAGCGTGACGCCGTAGTCGTGCTCGGGATCGATGTAGCGGGAAAAGTGATCGTAGGTGTCGAAGCAGGTGTGGTATTCACCGCCGACACCTTCGCCTTTGAAGCCGATGTCGTAGGCGGCGATACCGAGGTGATCGATGAAAGCGGTGTAGTCCGAACCGGCGCCAAGCGGTTCGATGCGGATGTTGCTGCGCTCGAGGTAGTCCTTTTTTTCGTCGTCGCTGCCATAGACAAGTTTTTCCGAACGCAACCGCTCGGACACGCTGTCACCGGTCTGTGGATCGAATACCTGATGCGCGACTTCGGCGGCGATGGTCTCCATCGAGTGCGCACCGCGGATGCGAAGAATGCCGCGCGCGTTGGTGTCGGAGTTGATATAGGCGACCGCTTTCTCGCGTAGCTCATCGGCGTGATGCTCGGCCCATTCGGTGGAGCCGAGCATGCCCTGTTCCTCGCCGTCCCATGCGCAAAACACGAGGCTGCGTTTCGGTCGCCAACCGGTCTTCGCCAATTCTGCAAAGGCGCGCGCCTGTTCCAGCAGCGGCACAAGACCACTCATCGGATCGCGGGCGCCGATCACCCAGGCGTCATGGTGATTGCCGCGAAGCACCCACTGATCGGGATAGGTCGAACCTTTCATGCGCGCGATCACATTGTAGGTCGGCACGAGGTTCCAATCGAATTCGACATGTAAGCGCACGACGGTTGTTCCGCCGCCGAGGCGATAGGTGAGCGGCAGCGCTCCCCGCCAATCGGCTGGCGCGACCGGCCCATCGAGCGTTTTCAGCAAAGGCTCGGCATCGACGGAGGAGATCGGCAGCACCGGGATCGTCATAAGCGTTTCCGCGTCAGCCCGCTCCAGACGTTCGGCATCTTCGGTCGCGCCGTAGCCGGGGGTGAGTGGATCACCGGGGCGAACCGGAAGATCGATCACTGAGCCACGTTGCACCGCGGTGTTGTGCTTGTAAGCGCCGGCCGGGTAGGCGCCGCCCTGAGCGTAGCCATCCTCGAGGGGATCGTTGTAGAGAATGCAGCCGATCGCGCCTTTTTCGGCGGCAACCTTGACCTTGATGCCGCGCCACGATCCGCCGTAACGCGCAATGACGATCTTGCCTTTGACGTCGATGCCGCGCTCATCGAGGACATCATAGTCGTGCGGTAAACCCTGGTTGACGTAGACCAATGTGCCGGTGACGTCACCATTGGCGGAGTAGGCGTTGTAGGGCGGCAGAGCCTCGTTTTTCAACGCCTCTGCGGCGGAGTCGGTGGAGACAATCTTTTCTTCGAGAGCGGCTCGGCGCAGGTGCGGGCGCACCATAAAAAGCTGGCGGGTTTTGGGGGTTGGAAAAAGCACATGGAACACCTCGATTTCCGTTTCGTAGCCCCATTCGCGAAACAGACTCGCTATGAACTCGGCGTTCTGTTTGGCCTTTGGTGAGCCGACATGATGCGGACGGGTGGTCATTTCCTGCATCCAGGTCTGCAGGTTCGCGGATGTCAGCAGGGCATCGTATTGGGCTTCAATCGCAAGTTGCGAGTCGCCTATTGGCTTGGTAACACCGAGTGGTGCCGGCTCGGACTGGGCAAGTGATTGGCGCGCCGGAATGATCGCCAGGCAGAGCGCGACTATTGCGTGAACAAGAAGTTGTCGGTTCATAAAAGAAAGTTGATTCCAATGAAGAGTGTTTGATTAAGCGTCAGTTTCCAGCACGATCACAGCTAAATGACATCGGCTTCCCGTACAAACAATGCAGTGTCAACGGCCCGTCCAGCTGCGCAGACCGGTGTCGTTGTGGTTGGTGGAGGCTTAGTAGGTTTGGCTACTGCCTACGCCTTGCGGCAACGGAACGCCGAGCTGAAGATTACCCTGATCGAGAAAGAGGCTGAGCTCGGTCGCCATCAGTCGAGCCACAATTCCGGGGTGTTACACTGCGGGCTCTACTATAAGCCCGGTTCGTTTAAGGCGAAGCTGGCGGTGAGCGGGATTCGGCAAATGGTAAGATTTTGCAAGGAGTTCGGCGTCGATCACGAGATCTGCGGCAAGATCGTTCTCGCCACCAATGAAGTCGAAGTAGAGCGCCTGCGTGAGTTGCAAAGCCGCGGCGAGGCGAACGGTCTGACCGGGATTAGGTGGCTGGAGAAAGACGAGATCAACGAGCGTGAGCCGCATGCCAGGGGAGTGGCTGCACTGTTGGTGCCGGAAGAGGGGATCGTTTCTTTTTCGGGAGTGATCGCCTCGCTGAAGGAGCAGTTGTTGAGATCGGACGTCGAGATCGTTACTGCGTCCGAGGTCCGCAAAATCCGCAAGGAAGGATCGAAACAGATTGTCGAATGGGATGGCGGAGCTTGTTGCTCGGATTTTGTCATCAACTGCGCCGGCTTGCATTCCGACCGGGTGGCGCGGGCGGCAGGGTTGACGCCGGCGTGCAAAATCGTGCCGTTTCGGGGCGAGTACTTTAAGCTGTCGGAGCAGGGACAGCGTCTAGTGAAGCATTTGATTTATCCCACCCCCGATCCCGCATTTCCTTTCCTTGGGGTGCATTTTTCCCGACTGATCAGTGGCGGCATCGAAGCCGGGCCGAACGCGGTTCTGGCGATGGCGCGCGAGGGTTACCGCAAGACCGATATCAATTTAAAGGACCTGTTTGAAACGCTCAGCTTCGGTGGCTTTCAGCGCTTCCTGCTGCGTTACCCCGGATCTGCGATGCGGGAGCTGGGCAACTCGCTGTTTAAATCGGTGTTCCTGTCAAACCTGAGACAACTGGTGCCGGCGATTCAGAAACAGGATCTACTTTCGACCGGAGGCGCAGGCGTTCGCGCTCAGGCGATCGGGCGGGACGGGGAGTTGGTGCACGATTTCTTCTTCGAGGAAACTGACGGTCAGTTGCATGTGCTCAACGCGCCATCTCCGGGTGCGACCGCTTCGCTCGCCATCGGGGAACATGTTGCCGGTCTGTCGCTGGCCAGGCTTTGACTTTTATTCAGGCACACTTGGTTCGGCTTCTTTTTCAAGGGCCGGCAACGGCTTGATCTCGATATTTCAGCGAGGTGAGTGAGGCCTGGAGTTAGCAAACTCAAAGCTCAGTGAAGTGCTTTGAGTAGCTCCGCCAGCGTGTGATGAGACTCCAGAGGGTGACGAAGTTTGAACTCTGCGTTCAAGTCATAGCGATTGCGGCGACCCTCGCGGGAGCGAATGACGACACCGGATTCCTCAAGGTCAGAAAGAATGCGCTGAACCGAACGCTCAGTGATGCCCACCTGCAGCGCAAGATTACGCACGGTGGTCGCTGGATCTCGGGACAGGCAAACCAGGACATGAGTGTGATTGGTGAGGAAAGACCAGCCGCTGAAGCCCTGGGCTTCTATCCCTTTGTCGGAAGCGTAAACGTTTTTTGTCGATTTCTTTTGCATGACGTTAAAAGCATGTTAAAAATGTCACGTAACAAATGACGTGAAAAGAGATACGCGACAATATTAGCAAACTTAAAGCGACATATCAACCATGAGCTTTTCACCTGCCGTTCCGTTTTATCCTGCCGAGGCTTTGTCAGCCAGCGTTCGCTCCCAGCGTCTCGACATCCTGGTGCTGAGCAGTGAAATCGAACATCTGATGCGCGCTGCCGGGGGTGACGGCGAAAAATCGCACGTGCCGTTACCGGCCGCCTGGTTCCTGATGCCATGGACCTGCTGATTCAAAATCTTGTCTCACCGATCGTCCTTGCGTTCGCGTTGGGTATCGTAGCTCAGTGGGTAAAGAGCGACCTGGAAATTCCCGACGCTCTCTATCAGGGTATCTCCATTTATTTGCTGTTCGCGATTGGCTTGAAGGGGGGCGTCGCTCTGTCGGAAACGTCGTTGGGAGAATTTCTCGGACCACTCGGAGCGACTCTTTTGCTTGCGGTCATCACGCCTTTGTCGGCGTATTTATTCCTGCGCAGTTTTGCTCGCCTTGACCGCACTAACGCTGCGGCAACTGCAGCTCACTACGGCTCGGTGTCTGCGGTGACTTTCCTGGCTGCGATCGAAGCAGCGAAAGCTGCGGGCCTGACTGCGGAGGGGTTTCTGCCTGCCTTGGTTGCAGTTCTTGAAGTGCCGGGAATTATTATCGGACTTTTACTTGCTCGTCAGAAACGACCAGGCGGGCTGAAAGCAGCCATCCACGAAGTAGTGGCGGGAAAAAGCATTTTCCTACTGATCGGAGGAACGGTGATCGGTGCGCTTTGCGGAGCTGCGAAGATCGCTACCGTAGCTCCTTTTTTCATCGATCCCTTCAAAGGTGTTTTGTGCATTTTCCTGCTAGAACTCGGCATGGTTGCCGGGCGCCGGATTAGGGACATGCGTGATGCTGGCTGGCGTCTGGTGGTAGCGGGATGCGCGTTGGCGATGCTGCACGGAATGCTGGGAACTTTTCTTGCCACCTTGGTCGGCATGGAAGCCGGCGGTGCCGCCGTGCTTGGAGTGATGGCTGGCAGTGCTTCTTACATCGCTGCCCCGGCGGCAGTCCGGATCGCTTTGCCGCGAGCCAGTCCTGGCATCTACCTGACCATGGCCCTGGGAATCACCTTTCCGTTCAACCTCGCCATCGGCATCCCCTGTCTGTTGGCGTTCGCACAGTATTGCGAGAAACTTATGCCGTAGAGATCTATGAAAGTCCGACTCAGCAAAGTTACTATCATCGCCGAAGGCATTCTAAAATCCGAGCTGATTGCGCTAGTGCGTAAGCACGGGGCCACGGGATATACGCTAACCAAAGTCGAGGGGCAGGGAAGCCGTGGCACCCGGGCCAGCGATTGGGAGGGGCGCAATGTCAGGATTGAGACGATCGTGTCAGCGGAAACTGCCGACGCAATACTCGAAGATCTTGCTGCGATTTACTTTGAAGACTACGCCGTAATCGCCTGGCTCGGTGAGGTCGATGTTCTAAGGGGTGAGAAATTTGTTGGCGATGGTTCCTCACCCGATGTCCCCTAGACCTCGCTCAAACAACAGGCTCAGACCGCCGATTTGATCTAACCCTATTCTCTATTCATGTCCGATTATTCACTCAATTCTAATCCCGTCGCAGGCATCATAATGGGCAGCACGTCAGATTGGCCGACGATGTCGAAGGCCGCTCAAGTGTTGGCCGATTTTGGTATCCCGTTCGAGTCCAAAGTTGTCAGTGCTCACCGAACGCCTGATTTGCTCTATACCTATGCCAAAGGTGCTCGTGCCCGAGGTCTCAAATGCATCATTGCCGGCGCTGGCGGTGCGGCGCATTTGCCTGGAATGGCGTCGGCGATGACGATTTTGCCGGTGCTCGCGGTTCCGGTCAAGAGCCGGGTGCTCAACGGCGTCGATTCGCTTTTATCGATCGTCCAGATGCCGGCCGGAATTCCGACGGCGACTTTTGCCATCGGCGACGCAGGGGCCACTAATGCAGGCCTGTTCGTCGTCTCACTTTTAGCAAACGAGAACGATGAGATTGCACAGAGACTGATCGACTACCGCGAAGCGCTCCGCGCAAACATCGAGGCATCGGAACTGCCTGCGCTAGGCGATGGAAAATGAATCGGTCGCATGCTGACAAACTTACCATCGGTATTCTCGGTGGCGGGCAACTAGGCAGGATGCTCACGCTTGTCGCGAGGCGGATGGGCTATCGCACGGTGGCGTGGGTCGGTGCTCCGGACCGCGGGCCGGCCGACGTAGCTGACCTCGTGATCGAGGATCGGTTCGACTCGGCAAACGGTCTGGCGAGATTTTTGGCTGAAGTGGACGTGGCGACTGTCGAATTCGAAAACATCCCCGTCGACCTACTTGCCGCTGTCGCTGAAGATGTGTCGCTGATGCCTGGAACGGAGGCGATCTCCACCTGCCAAAATCGAGAGCGGGAGAAAAACTTTCTTTCCGATAACGGTTTTCCTTGCGCTGCATTTTCGGTAGTCGATTCGGCGGAGACGCTTGCAACAGCGTTGCTGGGGCTTGCGGATAGCAGGGGAATTTTGAAGACGGCGGAGTTCGGTTATGACGGTAGGGGCCAGATCGGGGTCACGCGCGAAAGCGATCCGTTGAAGACGTGGTGCGAGTTCGACGCGCCGCGGGCCGTGTTGGAGGAAAAAATCGACCTGGCAGCCGAGTTGTCCGTTCTGGTGGTCCGCGATCAGCTGGGCAATGCGGTGTGTTATGATCCTGCGGAAAATTTTCATCGCGATCACATCCTCGACGTATCCATCGTTCCGGCTCGACTCGATCCGATGATTTTAGAAGCGGCGCGAGAGATCGCAATTGGCATCGCTGAGAGGCTCGACTACATCGGTCTTCTCGCCGTCGAATTTTTCCTGTCTAGCGACGGACGCCTGCTCGTCAACGAGATGGCACCGCGGCCGCACAACTCTGGACACCACACGATCGAGGCCTGTGACACTTCGCAGTTCGAGCAACAGCTTCGTGTCATCGTCGGTCTGCCGATCGGCAGCACTCGCCTGAAGCACCCCGCCGTGATGCTGAATTTACTCAGCGATGTCTGGCATGAAAGCGGTGAACCGCCCGATTGGGCTCCGGTTCTTGAACTCCCCGGCGCAGCGCTGCACCTTTACGGCAAGCTTAGAACCCGGGCTGGCCAAAAGATGGGCCACATCACTTTCACCGCCGCCACCAGGGAAGAAGCTCTAGCGAGGCAAACTGAGTGCCGGCGGCTGTTAGGCCTTCCTGAGTTGAGCTAAATTCCGGCGGTGCCCTCGAGGGGGTAGGCGACGAAAAGAAGGATCACATGACCTGCCTAATGCCGCTCATCGATGCTTGGGTTTGGCGTCAGTCTTGAGTCACACAAGTCACCCAACTGGGGCTCTTGCCGACTTCGTAGCTTGTGATTTTGCTCAGCCCGCCCGACTCGGGATCGATGCGGTAGGCACCGAGGCGATCGTCCATCTGGCCGGCGACGTAGACGAAGTTGCCGGTGTCATCGACGTCGAACGAGCGCGGAACGTGTTCGCAGGCGGTGTGGCTCAGGTAGGTGAGCAGGCCGGTCTTCGGATCACAGCGAAAGCCGACGATGGCGTCGTTGCCAGTGCGCGCTTTGCGGTCGGTGGTGTCGCGGTTGGAGATGTAGAGAAATTTTCCGTCCGGGGTGAAGTGCAGGTCGGCGGTGGTGATGACGCCGTCAAAATTGTCGGGGTAGCTGATCAGATTTTGTACGGTTTTGAGCTGGCCACCTTCCGCGTCCCATTGCCAGACGCCGACGCCCGGTTGTTCGCGCTCGTTGGTGGTGTAGGCCATCGGCAGCGTCGGATGAAAAACCAGATGGCGCGGTTGACGGGCTTCGTCATCGCCCTGCGGTCCGTTGGCAAAAGGCGGATCGTTCGGGGCGAGTTGGGCGGTTTTAGCATCGACGTGCAGTTGAAACACTTTGTTGGGGCCGGTGGCGGGCACCAGCAGGAAACGATTGTCAGGTGAGAAAACCGCAGAGTGAGCGTTTTTCTCGAGCGTGACGATCTGAGGTTTGGCTCCCTGATAAATACCGTTCTCGTCGAGCTTCCACAGCGCTGCCGTGCCGCCGCCGTAACTGCTGCCGCCGAGAAATTTGCCACTGGAGTCGACACCGACGTAGCCAGTGCTCATTTCACTGGCGGCCTGGTGGAGCTGCTTGATTTGGCCATCAGCGGCGATGGCGAACGTGGTGATGGCGGCATCCTTGGAATCGCCGAGGCGGCAGTTTACGTAGAGTTTTGTCGCATCGGCGGAGACACCGATCGGTCCGGCGCCGGGGAGTTCTACTGCGTGCAGTGCTGTCAGCTGGCCGGACTTGGCATCGATGCGAAATGCGGTGACGAAGTCGCCGGCCGACAGGTAGAGCGTCTGCTCCGCGCCCCGGCAGGGAAGGGTGAACAACAGCAGCGCCAAGGCACTGACGAAAAGGCTACAGGCGGAAGGTCGCATAGAGTCACTGTGCAATCGGGCGCGCTCGATTTCAATCGTTCGATTGCGGTGCGGTGGTGTTCGGCCAGATCCAAAATGACCGACTAAAAATGGGTGTCGATAGAATTTGGGTAGGATGGCTTTGCAAGCCGTCCCGAGTGGTGTGCGAGCTTCTCCAACTCGCAAGGGTTTCGAGCTCCGGACGGTATGGCGACAGAATGCAATTGATCACACAGCGCTCCTTTGCCAACGCAACCCGGACGGGATGCAATCCCATCCTACTTCCGCAAATCAGGCGCTTGTCGAAAGCTAGCGTCGATCGTGAAGCGGACTGTGGCCGTGCACTTTTTTGTATTGGTTGGAAAATTGGAAGGCGTTTTCGAAGTGCAACAGGTCGGCGACCTCTCCGACCTGAAGCCCCTCGGTGCGCAGGATGTTGCGCGCGTGATGCATCCGTTCGCGGATCAGATACGCTTTCGGAGAAACCTTGAGTGTTTTCAGAAACAGGCGTCGGAAATGCGGCAGCGACAGTCCGGCTGCAGCGGCCAGGTCGGGAACTCTGAGCGGCTGATCGAGATGTTGTTCGGTAAACGTCAGAGCTTTGCGAATCCGTTGATCGATGGCGGAGCGATCACTGCGCGGACCGGTCGGATTCAGCTGCGCGAGTTGAATCGCCGAGACCAGCAGATGTTCCACGCCGATACCGCGCTCGCGATGTACGGAGGTGATGATGGCGGCCAGTGTTTGCCAGTGAATCGAGTCCGGCGAGCACTCATGATAAGGGCCGGTGATGAGATCGGCGTTGCTGTCGAATTCGACGTAAAGATAAGACACCGGCCGGGCCGCCGAGTAGAGGGTCTCGCGCTGTCCCGGTGAGAGCAGCAGTAGATGGCGACCGTCGATGCTCAGCGACGTGTCCGAAAAACGGAACTCGCCCCGGCCCGATTCGATCAACAGAAAGCGGTGATGGTCGATCCGGCGACGGCGCAGGTGCAGGCTTTTGTGAAAGCGGATACGCGCGCTGCCGAGATAGGTGGCGTTGGGGAGCATGATCGATTTTTATATATCAATGGCCGATTCTGACATTCCCTATACGCTTACGGCGAGGCAAAGTTTCGATCGTGAATCTGTCCGCACGGCCACTCGATATAGCGGTGATCATTCTCTACCTGTTGGGAATGGCCGGACTCGGTATGTGGTTTTCACGCCGCAACACGACCACGGAAGAGTATTTTCTCGGCGGACGCTCGTTTCCCGGATGGGTGATCGGTCTGTCGATGCTCGGCACATCGATCAGTTCGGTGACCTTTCTGGCCTTTCCCGCTGCTGCCTACACGCTCGACTGGCGGCAGTTGGTGTCGAACCTGACGCTGCCGTTTGTGGCCGTGTTAGCCATCGTCGTGTTCATCCCGTTTTTCCGGCGCGGTAAAACAACTTCGGCGTTCGAGTATCTCGGTGACCGCTTCGGTCCGGGCGCGCGCCTCTACGGCACCCTGAGTTTCATTCTGCTGCAGCTGATCCGTCTCGGTAAGGTGCTGTTTCTGGTATCGATTCCGGTGAGTTTGCTGACGGGTGTCGACATCCGGCTGGTGATCGTTTTTGTCGGCATCTTCATTTCGATCTACACCATCGCCGGTGGCATCGGCGCGGTCATCTGGACCGATGTGGTGCAGACGATTGTGTTGTGGCTGGGCGGGATCGTTTGCTTCGTGGTCATCGTGCTGAAACTTCCCGGTGGCGTCAGTCAAATCTTCGAGGTCGGTGCACAGCAGCACAAGTTCGACGTCGGATCGATGGATTTCAATCTCAGCGAACGAACCTTCTGGACGGTGGCGCTGCTCGGCATCGTCAGTTGGTTGACCATGTATTCGAGTGATCAAAATGTGGTGCAGCGTTACCTTGCGGCGAAGAGTCTCAAGGACGCCCGGCGGGCAACGACGATCTACTCGGTCATCGCGGTGCCGACCTGGGCGTTCTTCTTTCTGCTCGGCACCTGCGTGTTCGTTTTTTATCAGGTCAATCCGAGTTCAGCGGTCGACGGGTTGGAGGCGGACGCGGTGTTTCCGTATTTCATTCTGACGGAAATGCCGGTCGGTATCACCGGACTGGTCATCGCCGGGGTGTTGGCGGCGGCGATGTCGAGTCTCGACTCGTCGATCAATGCGATCTCGACGCTGGTGACGGTCGACCTGATGAAGCCGTATCTCGCCAGGGGCCGGGACGATCGTTTTTACCTGCGCTGGGCGCGCATCGTCGCCGTGTTGGCATCGGTGGTGATGGTACTCGGCGCGGTATTTTTCAGTTCGATCGAGAAGGAGAGCATGACTGATCTGAGCTGGATCGTCGCGTCGGTGTTCGGTGGTTGTTTGTTGGGGCTGTTCATGGTCGGCTTTTTCACCACGCGCATCGACAATCGCTCAGCGATGATTGCGCTGCTGGTGGCGATTGTTTTGAATGTCTGGCTCGGGGCCAATGCCGCCGGCTGGTTGCCGGATCGAATGACGATCGGGGTGCACGCTTACTGGACCGGGATTCTGGTCAATCTTGGCTTTGTCATCATCGCCGCAGCGGTCGCCGTTTTCCGCGGTCGCAATCGCAAAGACCTGAGCGGGCTGACCGTGTGGACGATGAAACCGAAGCCTGACGCGGAAAGGGGAGCGCAATGACTGCGGCTGGAGAACCGTTCGATGTGGTCGTCGTCGGAGCAACGCCTGGCGGCATCGCTGCGGCGCTGGCGGCGGGACGACTCGGGCGCAAGGTGTTGCTGGTCGAGTATCACCGCCACATCGGCGGCATGTCGGCGAGTGGGTTGGGCAAGAGCGATGTCGAGAAGCGTCACCTGATCGGCGGCTTGTTCGACGAGTTTACCGCGCGGGTGAGGGATCACTATCGGCGCCAGTATGGTGAGGACTCGCAGGACTACGACCTTTGCCAGGATGGCTACTACTTCGAACCCTCGGTTGCCGGAAAGGTGTTCGAAGCAATGCTCGCCGGGTGCGCGGCAGTGAGCTTGCGTATCTATCATCGTCTGGAGTCGGCAGAGCTGGAAGCAGGGGCGGTAAAGCGTGTCGTCGTGGTCGATCGTGAAAGTGGTGCATCGCATCGCGTCGCCGCCGGAGTATTCATCGATGCCACCTATGAGGGCGATCTGCTGGCGGCGGCGGGTGCGGTATTTCGCCTCGGCCGGGAGTCACGCGACGAGTTCGGCGAAGCCCACGCCGGACATATTTTCTTCGATTATCAGCAGGGGAAAATTCTGCCCGGTTCGACCGGGGATGGGGATGACGCTTTGCCGGCCTATACCTATCGGCTTTGCCTGTCCACCGATGCGGAGAACTCGATTCCGCTCTCTGATCCGCCAGCATACTACGACCGCAAAAACTACTGCGCCTACCTCGATGATCTGAGCGCGGGACGTCTCGATGCGCCGCGCCATTTCAAGCCCGGTCGCGGCTATGAGCCGGCGCATTTCGGCACCACGATGCGCGCCCTCTCGGTGACGCCGCTGCCGAACGGAAAGACCGACGTGAACATCAATCCGCGGCCGCTGGCGTTTCCTTTCGCCGGGGAAAATGCCGCTTACGTCGAAGCCGATGATCAGGCGAGGCAGCGCATCAGTGAGCACATTCGCGAGCTGACTTTGGGCTTGTTGTACTTTTTGCAAAACGACCCGGAGGTGCCGGCAGCCCATCGCCAGATCGCTGCGGGCTATCACCCGGCTGCAGATGAATTCGCCGATAACGATCACTTTCCGTTTCAACTTTACGTGCGCGAGGCGCGGCGTCTGATCGGC
>JBBKXR010000029.1:0-12366 GCA_037969585.1 Verrucomicrobiales bacterium | reverse complement strand
CTTCCCCGCCACCGCCTCACCATACCCGCACCATCGATAGTCCTTCGGATCGCTTACCAAGCCCGCCCGCACCGGATTCAAATCGATGTATGCCGCCATTGTCAGAAGAGTATTTTCCTCCCCCTCGACCAGCACACTGTGAAATTTGTCCTCCCACAAAGTTCCCACTCGCTGCTTCCGACCATTAAACCAAACCGTAAAGCACTGCTTCAGTTCTTTGACAAACGAAGACAAATCAAACCTCCGCGCATGATATCTCTCAAGAACCTCTTCTAGCCAGGCCGAACTACCTCCCGCCGCCTTCGCATTCGCACAAGCACGGTCCAACTCCTGCAACGCATCAGTCAGCTGCCTGCCGGTATAAATGATCGGTAGCAACTCCCGCAATTCATCCTCACCCAGCATAGGCACCCGCCCCTTCTCCGGCACCCTAATCAACAGATGAAAGTGGTTCGACATCAAACAATGCGTCACCACCTGCACCCCGGAAAACCGCTCTAATCGGCGCATCCATCGCAAGAAGAACTGCTTTTCAGCCTTCTCAAAAATAAACTGTTTATCCACCACACGAGAAAACACATGATAAAATGAAAGGCATTCCTGCCGAACGATCCGTCGTTGACTCATGCAATTACTCTCCAACCAAAAATCAGACCGTCAACTATAAAAAGCATTGCCTATTAATTCTAGCTATTAAAAATCAGGTAATAATTAGGTAATCATAGATCGGTTATTAATGCTTCCAAGGTCTCTTACAAACCAGAAGCCAGCTACTCAGCCGAAACCGTAGAAACCATTCCTGACGCGAAGTCTATCTCGTTTCAGGACGCCACACCCAGCCACATCTCGGCCCTACCTCGCCGCATCCCCCCGTTTCAGCAGGATGCGCAGGGGAATTTCACCTATCTTGACCTCAGCCCGACTGGCCTCGTCCCACACCTGGACGAGAAATCCAAGAGAAACGCCTTCGTCGGCCTTCATCTCCAGCTTTATGTCAGGCGAGCGCATTTTCAGTGCCGTCAGAGCCGCTCCCAACTGTTCGATTGAGACGAGCTCCTCACCCAAAGTAATCTGCTCATCCAAACTCACGCCTAACGTAAGTCGCTCTTCGGCCGATGTAGTTTCTGGAAGCTCGGACGACTTCGGCAAACTCACATTGACCAATGACTCACGCTTTTTAAACGTCGTCGTAAAAATGAAAAAGATAAGCAGAATCGCTAGAATATCGATCAGCGAAACGATCGGCACTACAGGCGTGGCGCGCCGTGCTGTGTAAAACCTCATGGAGCCGACCCTCCTTTCTCGTCCTTCTGACGCGGAATGGGGCTTGGCTGCCGCGTTTCCGGAATCGTCGGTTCGGCAGTCGCTCGAGGTAGCACCGAAGCTGGCGTCTCTGGCAATGATATTGGCGGGGGAGCGGGACTGGGAGATATCATCGGCGCAGTGATGCCCGCGGTAGCAACTGGCTGCCCCTGAATCTGGGACGCAATCGTATCCACTTCAGCCACTTCGATCGGTCGATCACCGCCGGCACTCACATCCCGATGCACTGCGTGGACCAATCGCCCCACCAAGACCTCCATCCGCGCGGCCATAGTTTCGATCTTCTTTGTGAAATAGCTGCGGGCAACCACCGTCGGCACCGCCACGGCAAGTCCGGCAATCGTCGTGTTCAACGCCCGGGCAATCCCGCTCGCCAACACTGCAGGGTCGGCATCTTCGCCGCCTGAGCTACCCAGCTCAGCGAACACGCCAACCAGTCCGCTGACGGTGCCTAGCAGTCCCAGCAAAGGTGCAATGGTGATGACATCTTCGAGCACCGACAGCCCAGTCTGCAGCCGCAGCACCTCTTCGCGGGCAACTGTTTCCGCAGCGCGTGACGCCTCGTCGACGTCGTTGTTTCCGGTGGATTGCCCGTTGTTTCCGAGCGCTGCGACGACGATGTCTCCGAGAGGAGAATCACTTTCGGTCGACAAGTCGCAAAGTGCCCGAGCATCCACGTGGCCCGGCTCGGCATCCTCTAACATTTTCATCAGCCTTCTCGGCATCACCCCCTCGCGCCGCAGGCTCATCGCTCGGTGTATCACTATCGCCGCCGACACCAGCGAACAGACGACGATAAAGAACATGAATGTACCGCCGGAAAGCAGAAACTCCCACACCTGCTGGTTGACGGACGAATCGAGAGAAAGCGCGAGAAGCTTCATAAAAATCGCTCAGTAAACCACCAGCACAGTATATGTCATGATTAAACCCTCGCTGCCCATGACATCAGCAACGTCGTCAGGCATGACCGGAATGTCGGCGGCCAGGATAGCCTTCAAGGTAAACTCGGTCATGCCGATGTTGGCTTCGTTGCGGAGAATCTTGAGATTGCGAACTTGACCATTTGAATCAACTCGAAACCGCAAACGCAAGTTCCCTGCAGTGACATCGTCCATGTTCGACAAGCGGTATCGATGCCACGCCCGCTCGATCGCTCCTACGACCTCTTTTTTGTAGCTGCCTAATGCCGTCGCTTCCACATCGAGCGCTGCCTTGTTACCTAAATTCGTCAAGGTTCCAGAGATTTCGTTGGCACGGGTTGTTGGTATAAATGCCGGCTGATCCGTGGGCTCTCCGGGTGTCGACGAGGTCATTGGCGTCACAGCTGAGGTCCCGGTCGGCGGCGTGTCGGCCTTTTTGTCGGGATTCTGCGATGGAACACTCGGCTGAGCGGCCGCTGAGGCATCCGCCGGAGACCCAACCTTCGCGTCCTCGCGATCGGATGCCGCAGCGCGGTCCATACCACCATCATCCCGACCAATCTGTGGGGCGTCACTGGCCGCCAGAGGATCCGCAAAACTCGACTGCGTTTCGGCTTGGACCGTTTCCTCAAGCAATATCGCCTCGGGTCGAAGTGTTGCTTCGGCACTTCCTTCGATATCGGGCTCGGCGCCCGAATCGCCCTGCGTATGATCCGTTTTCCCCTTGTCCGTATTTGCAGCTGAAGCTGTCGGCGTCGTTGCAGCCACCGACGAATCCACCAAATCACTGACGGGTGGGCTGCCGGCCACCGCCACTTGTGCGGCGACACTTCCCGGCGGCGGCAATTCGATCGGATCGCCTTCAGAAAATTCTCGGTCGCGCAATTCCAGCGACGCCATGTCTGGACGGCCGGCGATCGTCGGCGAATCTTGCCGAGGTGTAGCGCTCGGATCGGGCAGCATCTGCGTCGTCGCCACCGTATCGCGGTCCGATTCAAATCGCGCCAATTCGGGCGGGCTGTCCGACAGCTGATCGGGATCGGTGCGCACATACTGCTGGCCTGGCTCCTCCTTCGGCGCTTCAGGAATAAGTTCGCTAATGAGTATTTTCACCTCCTCCGGCTTGCTGGCTGCCTCACTTTTCTGCGGCACCAAAACTCCCGAAAATCCGAGCAACAGCACCGCAGCGATCAGCAACAGCAAGTGAGCAACCAGCGCACCGAGAACCGCGACCAGAAGCTTTTGATTCTTCGACATACGAACGTATCTGCGACAAGAAATGGATCCGAAGCGATCGCCGAGCCGACGCCCGACCACGCCGCCTATGCATACCCGCATTTTGAGGCGAAGAAAAGCGACGAATCAGCGGATGAAATAGCTCAAACTCTCCAGTTCCAAGGCTAGATCGACACTGTTCACGGTCACTTCCTGCGGAACTTCCAGCACCGTCGGCGAAAAATTCAGAATTGCCTGCACGCCTGCCTCGACGAGGTCGTTGGCGACCTCCTGCGCCTTGCTGGCTGGAACCGCAAGAATCGCCATTTTAACGTTCCTTTCACGCACAAATTCCGCCATTTTTTCCGTGCTGAAGAGCGGAATTCTTTTCTCCCGCATCCGCACCTGATCCGGATAACGGTCAAACGCAGCGGTGATTTCAAAGCCCTCGCGATGAAACCCTGCGTAATGCAACAGCGCAGACCCCAAATTTCCAACGCCGACCAGTATCACCGGCTGCAACCTGGTTCGCCCCAGCACCTCGGTCATCGCAGTCGACAAAGTCTCCACGTTGTAACCAAGCCCGCGCGTGCCAAATTGCCCAACGTATCCAATATCCTTACGCAATTGAGTGGGCTTCACGCCTGCCGCTTTAGCCAGTGCATCCGAAGATACCGTGTCGATGCCGTTCTCGTTCAACCGCGCTAGACAGCGCTGATAGATCGAAAGCCGGTAGACCGCTTTGCGAGGTATCTCATTTTTTTGCACTTGTGAAAAATCGCAAACATTTTTCACAAGTCAAAGACTAATCTGGCGGCTCGACGATGCCTCGCCCTCATTCGACGGCAGAGAAGCTGTTCGGCGCACGGTATAGATGCCCGAAAGCGAGATGCGAGGAAACAGCGGAAGTCACTTAACTTTCAAGGGATAAAAGGAAAGAAAAAAACTGCCTCGTCCAATGGTCGACTACATAAAAGCCAATGCCTTTTATAATTTACATTTTACCTTCACCTTCGCATTTTACGCCCATCCGCGATTGCCCCGCGCGGCACTTGAAGTCGATGGCTTCCTGTCGTATCCATCCCGCCCCATGAGCGAAGCTTCTTCTACTCCGGACGACAACGAGTTGTGGCAAGGCCTGCGTGCCAGTGCCCGTGAATCCCTGCAGACCCGCAACTACGCTAAGGCCGACCTCGCTGAGAGGCTGGCCACCAGCGGCGTCGAGGCTGGCGAAATCGTCACTGCCTCGCCCGGCGCTCACCCTGACCTTATCGGCGCCTGGATCCCTGGCGTGGAGATTTTCCCGCGCAGCGTTTATCAGCAGCGACACCGCGGATTTTTTGGCGAACTGGCGCGACTCACCGACGGCCGGCTTTGCGATATCGGCCTGACGCCGCAGCAGTGGGCGAGCGCAACGATGTATGCCGGCACCGCCAAAGGCTTTCACATCCACCCGCCGCACATTCCCGAAGAGGCCAATGGCGACGTCGCCGGCTGGTTCCAAAAATTGTTCGTCGACGAACCCGCCAACTACGCCGCCCGCCCCTACGCCCACGAACAATGGGACTCGATGTTTTTCGTTCAGGGCACCATCGAATTCCTGCTGGTCGACGAACGCGAAGGCATGGATCGTCGCGTCATGCGCTTCATCATCGACGGCGACAACCACGCCAGTAAAAATAATATCGGCCTGGTCATTCCCTCCGGCGTAGCTCACGCCCTGCGCTGCGGCAGTTCTGAAGACGTGATCATGGTCTATGGCACCAGCACCACTTTCGTCCCCGAATTTGAAGGCCGCATCGCCAGCGACATCGAAACCAGCTACCTTCCCGTGGACTGGGACCACTATATCTCGGGCAAATAACGACAGCCGAGCATTGCATTGCACCCGCTCCTGCAGAGGCGTAGACTCCCGATCACCCGATGGCCACTAAGCCTATCCAGAAGATATCCCACAAGGATGTCTCGTCGATGTCGACGGCGGAGTTTTTGACAAACTCGAAAGTCATTTACAGACGCCTGCTCGGTTATGTAAAGCCGTACAAGTCGCGCTTCTTCATGGGCGTGTTCTTCGGCGTGACCGCCGGCTTGTTCAATGCCGTGCTGCTGTTCACGCTGCGTGCAGTTTTCAAAATCGTGCTCAATACCGGCGACACGGAAACCGCCATCAAGCCTTTCGAGGGCCTCAAGGTTCCTAAATTTCTAGAATGGTTGGAAAAGGTCGAATTCGTGCCGCCACCCTTCATCGCTGAGCACGACTACCTTTTTGTCGCCTTCGCCTGTGCGCTCATCCCGCTGATGATCCTCGTCAAAGGCCTGCTCACCTACCTGCACCAGTACTGCATGATGTGGGTCGGCAACAAGGTCCTCTACCAACTGCGCGACGAATGTTTCTCCAGTCTGGTCAACCAGTCGCTGAGCTTTTACAACCGCGCCAAGCAGGGCGAACTGATGCAGACCGTGTTTAACCAGACGCGCATGGCATCGTCCGCCGGCAGCGAGATGGCTAGTTCGCTGATCAAACACCCGATCGCGATCCTGACCACCTTCGCCGTGCTGATGACAATGGATCCCGTCTATACCTTCGGTGCCATGGTGGTTTTCCCACTGTGCATCCTGCCGGTCCTGTTTATAAGCAAAAAAGTCCGCAAAGCCGGCGGCAAAGAAGAAGAAGAAGCTGGCCAGCTCATGGTCAACATGCAGGAGACTTTCGCCGGTATCCGCGTCGTCAAAAGCCACGCCCGCGAAGAGCACGAACGCGGCAAATTCAACCGTGCCAGCGAGCGCATGCTGGCCTTCATCATGCGCTGGCAGAAAGCCATGGAAATCGTCGGCCCCTTGGTCGAAACCGTCGCATCTATCGGTATCGCCGCCGGCCTCGTCTACGCCAAAATGACCAATATTGCGCCCGGCGAGTTCCTGCTCATGAACATGGCGCTGATGAGCATGTATCCGCCCGCCAAAGCCCTCGGCCGGGTGCAGGTGCAGTTGCAGAAGTGCGTCATCGCTACCTCGAAAGTGTTCGGCATCATCGACATGGTTCCAGATGTGGAAGACCACCCACGCGCTCATCGCCTCGATCCGAAAACGGCCAAAGGTGAGATCAAATTCGAAGGCGTCACGTTCGGCTATGTGCCCGGAGTCCCCGCCGTCGAAGATATCAATCTGGAATTCGAACCCGGCAAAAATTACGCCCTCGTCGGCAAGAGCGGGTCCGGAAAATCAACCATGTTGTCGTTGATGATGCGATTCTACGACCCCGATGCAGGCATCATCCGATTCGACGGTTTGGTGATTCACAAAATCTTTCAGCGCGACCTGCGCGACCAGATCGGCATGGTCATTCAGGAAACCTTTCTGTTCCACGACACCCTCTACAACAACATCCGTTACGGACGCCTCGACGCGACCCGCGAGGAAATCGAAGCGGCGGCAAAGAAGGCCCATGCTCACGATTTTATCATGGAGAAATCAGAGGGCTACGAAACCATCATCGGCGATAAAGGCTCTCAACTTTCCGGCGGCCAGCAGCAACGCATTGCCATCGCCCGTGCCATCCTGCGCGACGCCCCGGTCCTGCTTCTCGACGAAGCCTACTCCGCCCTCGATTCCGAGGCCGAAAAGAACATTCACGAAGCATTGGAAATTCTCAGCGAAGGAAAAACCGTCATAGCCATCGCCCACCGCCTGTCAACAATCCTCAACGCCGATCGCATCATCGTCATGAAAGACGGTCGAGTCGAAGGTATGGGCACTCACGAGGAACTGCTGCAGAGCTCGGACGAATACCAGCTGCTCTACAACCTCCAGTTTCACGGACACACAGCCGAAGCGTTGAACTGACTTTTCGTCGACAGCGATCGAACAACGGACCAAACCGGAGCCAAGCCACCCCTCCATGAGCAGCGCCCAACCGGAAGACCCCAGCGCCAGCGAGACCGATGCTGACGCCGATGACCGCGTCAGTCAGTGGTCAGCGCCCGGTTACGACCACACCATCATCGAGAGCGTCTGGCAATTCGCCGAAGCCGTCGCCGGCAACGACCCCGCCTTGTGGCGCAAAGACGAGTTCGGCGCCTGGATCAATCGCCTCGACTACGGGCGCCGGCACTCGCAGTTCGGCTGGGAGATCTGTGACATCGGCACCGCATCTTCGTCCGCTATGCTCAGCGCCTTGCGTCCGATGCAGTGGCAGAACTATCTCGACCAGGTCGCCGCTATGACCCAGAGCCGCATCACCGCGGATGGCAAGCAAAACGTCCGGCGATTGCTGTAGCTCGCAGCTGCCCGCCCTCTCTCGCCATTCCTCGCCATTCCCAGCGAGCCGTTGCGGGGCACGAACCAGAACCAGTAGATCCCAATTGCACCCCCTCGGCGATCACACCGCAACTATAGGTAGCATTGGCTTTTATTGTTGCGTTGCGTTCTTGACGGACCAACGCGCTTCTTCACGAGCCCTTGCCTGCAGCCCCTCCAACGGTATAAAAGCCCACTGGCGCGCGCCGCGATAGCCGCTACCGTTTTCGAGTTCATCTCCGCTCTCGTTACCGCTCGCTCGCCGCCCACCCTCTCGCCTTCGCCGTGCCAGATCCTGATTCCTCCCCTGCTCCGATCGCCGCTGAGACGGACAATCACCACGACGACGGCTTCGAACCGGGTCGACGCGAGTGGAATTCGTTTTTCAGTGTCATGTTCGTGCAGACGCAGAACGCGTTTAACGACAACATCGTCAAGTTCACCCTCATCGGCATGGCGCTCGCCGTCGCCTCCGGCACCTGGGTCGGCGACCGCATCGTCTACATCCTCGGCGCTCTGCTGCCACTGCCCTACATCGTTCTCGCGCCAGTCGCCGGCTACCTGTCCGACCGCATTTCCAAGCGCACGGTGATCATTTTCTGCGCCATCGGCCAACTCATTATTTTTACTCTTACTGCCGCTGCGGTATATTTCCGCAGCGTCGAAGTTGCCGTCGTCGGGTTTTTCCTGCTCGCCGTGCAATCGACTTTTCTAAACCCCGCCAAGCAGGGCATCCTCAAGGAACTGCTCGGCTCCAAACGCCTCGGCTCAGCCAATGGCCTGCTGCAAATGTTCACCATGTTCGGCATCATCGCCGGCATCTGGCTGGGTGGAAATTGGTTCGACTCGCTGCTACTGAAATACAACGGCACCAGCGGTGTTTCCGCCGACAATGCCTGGCGCGCCGCCTTCCTCCCCATCGCCGTCATCGGAGCGATATCGCTGCTACCGCTGCTCGCATCCCTGTTCGTCAAGAAAACCTCACCGAAGCCGGTCGCCCCTTTCCACGCCGGACTGTTCCTCCAACATTTCAAGCACCTCGCCCACGTCTGGTCGATCCCAAATCTTCGCAACAGCGCCGTTGGCATCGCCTGCTACTGGTTCATCGCCTACATTATCGGCATCCTGCTGGTGTTGTTTGCCGAAGAACTGCACCCCGACGCCGCCCAGGGCGGCCTGATGAGCGAAACTTCGATGATGACCATCAAGATCGGCGTCGGCATGGCCATCGGCAGCTCTTTGGTCTCCGTGCTCAGCCGCAAACGCATTCGGCTCGATCTGGTGCCCAACGGCGGTATCGGCCTCGCTGTCGGACTCGCCGGCGTCGGACTGTTTTCGCCGGTCTCGATGATGTTCGATCTCAGCCTCGCTTTTATCGGCTTTTCCGGTGGTTTTTTCCTGGTGCCACTGACTGCCTTTCTGCAGGACGAAGCTGAGGAAGATCAGCGCGGCCGCGTGCTCTCGGCGAGCGCCCTGCTCACTTCGCTGGTCGCCTTCATCGGCATCGGCATCGCCATGGCGCTGAAGGGCAGCGGCATGCCCGCCTCAACCCAGGTCCTGCTGCTGGTGCCGATCATTCTGTTGGCTTCCTTCGGCGCCTGGAAAGTTCTACCGAGAACCAAAGTGAAAACTCCTGTCGTCAGCGCGTAGTTTTCGACGCCGACTCCCCTGTTCGTCCCGACTCGTCTCGGCATGCTGAAATTTTTCCGCTTCTTACTTCTCGGATTGGTTCGGCGGCTCTACCGCGTTGAAATCCAAGGCCGGGAAAATCTGCCGCACAAAGAACAGGGCGGCGCCCTGTTGGTCGCCAACCATACCACGTGGATCGATGCCTTTCTGCTCTCGCTCCTATCTGATCGACAGATCCGATTCGTCATTTTCGAAGGCTTTCTGAACATCAAAGCCATCGCCTGGTTTATCCGCATGGTTGGCGCGGTGCCGATCTCACGCACTCGCGCCCGCGACGCCATCCGCGTCACCGCACAAGCCGTTGCCGACGGACACATCGTATGTCTGTTTCCCGAGGGCCAACTGTCCCGCACCGGACTGATGACCGATTTGCAGCGCGGCATCGAACTGATCGTCCGCCAATCAAAATCGCCCGTCATCCCCGTCTACCTCGATGGCCTGTGGGGATCGATCTTTTCCTTCGAGCGCGGACGCTGCTTCACCAAATGGCCGCGCCGCGTTCCCTATTCAGTCACCGCCGCCATCGGCAAACCACTCGCCGCCGCCGATGCCACCACGGCCAACATCCGCCGCTGCCTGCAAAAACTTTCCGTTCAGGCCCTGTCCGCCCGCCCCGAACTGCGCCGACCACTGGCGACCGCCGTGCTCGAAGCCCTCAAACGCCGACCCGCCCGCCCGCTGTTCGTGGAATACTCAAAACCCAGCGAAGGCGGAGGAAAGAACGCCCGCAAAGTCAGCCGCGCGGCGGCGATCGCGGCAGCAATTGCACTGGCTTCGCGATGGAAAGACGGACTACCTAAGGGCGAAAAGCGCGTCGGCATCCTCTTGCCTGGCGGAGCGGCCAGTGGCTTCATGAACCTCGGCCTGGTGCTCGCCGGACGTGTGCCGGTAAATTTACCCTTCGGCGGCGATCCCGTGCAGCTCGCGAAAATGATCGATCAACTCGGCATTCGCACGGTGCTGACCTCGCGCGCATTTACACCGGTACTGGAAAATTTTCCGTGGCAAGGCACTCCTGGAAAGTTTGTTGATTTGCGCAGCGAGATCGATGCCGCCGGCAACGTGCGCATGTTACTCGAACGAGCCAAAGCCTGCTTCGAGCCGAAGTCGATGGCGCGCAAGCGGCTCGGACTGGATAAGATCGCAGACGATCCCGACGCGGAAGCTTTTGGCTACGTCTGGCACGACGATGACCGCGACGAACTGCGCAGCACCTTTCTCAGTCATTTCGAAGTTCAGGCCTATGCCACGCAATTGACCAACGGATCGATGCTGACTCGGCGCGGGGAACGCATTTTTTGCGAACAGCCGATGAATAGCGCGGTCGGTTCGCTGTTTTCCCTGTGGGTCCCCATACTGAGCGAAACGCAGGCCGTGGCCAGATCCGCCGGTGCACGGGCGGATGCGGACTTAATCGAATCCGTCGTCAGCGAATCTAAGGCAACACTGCTGATCAGCTCGCCGGAACTGCGCGAGCAGATCTCAAGCGTCGAAGAGTGGCATCCGTCGATCGGCGAACATCTGCAGCGCATTTTCAGCTTTGAAACCGACCAGGCCGACGCCAAAGCACTGAAAAATGTCGACTCCGTCCCAGTGCTGCACGGTTGGGCGCCGGATGAAAAGGGCGCGGTGATAAGCCTTTCCCTGTTGGATTCGCTGAAGGCAAAACCCACGCAGTTGGATCAACTGGGCCGCCGCGTCGGCGCAAACGGCCGCCTTTTGCCCGCCATAGCGCCATTAGAGACAGACACTGACGAAATATTGCTGCATCTGCCATCGCCCGACGGCGGCCGTGATTTCGCCAGCCAGGCAGCGGGGAAAATCGATGATCTCGACTTTGTCTTTCTCAAAAATGGCGTCGATTTGGGTGCCTGAGAGTGGCCGAAAAATTCGCTTGCCGCCTTGGCATGGCTGGTACAGGTTTCCCGCCCTCCTGTTTGGCAGGAATTTTCATCATGGCCCACGCAATCATCAAAACCGGCGGCAAACAGTACCGCGTCACTGAAGGCGACAAAATCGACGTCGAAAAGCTCGACGGCGACGTCGGCGCAGAACTGACCATCGCCGATGTGCTGGCAATTACCGACGGTGAAAACACCAAGCTCGGTGCGCCTTTGCTCGACGGTGCTAAAGTCGTTGCCAAGGTCGTCGACCAGTTTCGCGACAAGAAGGTCATCGCTTTCAAATTCAAGCGCCGCAAAGGCCACCACAAAACCAAAGGTCATCGCCGTCACCTGACGCGCCTCGAGATCACTTCGATTTCCGCCTGATTGGTAAGCTCTAAAGATTTCCCACTTTTAACCGACACGACTCATGGCTCATAAAAAAGGACAGGGCTCCGTTAAAAACGGACGCGACAGTAACAGTAAACGTCGCGGCGTGAAAAAATTTGGCGGTGAAGCCGTCATCCCCGGTAATATCATTCTTCGTCAGTGTGGCACCAAGTGGCACCCCGGCCAAAATGTCGGCCTTGGTCGTGACTACACGATCTACTCGCTGGTCGAAGGCAATGTGCGCTTTGACCGCAACGGTCGTCGCGTCAATGTCGATCCGATCGAAGCCTGAGGCTTTCCAGCCAGAGGAATTCTGTTCTCTGGGGTCCGACCTCTAACCGTCCGTGCTCCACGTCGTTCTCGTCGAGCCGGAGATCCCGCCGAACACCGGCAATATTGGTCGCCTGTGTCTTGCCACAGGCGCGCGACTGCATCTTGTGGGACCGTTAGGCTTTTCGCTCGATGAACGCGGCCTGAAACGCGCAGGGCTCGATTACTGGGCAAAGGTCGATGTCCATCTCTGGGATGATTTCGAATCGCTGCAGGCGGCAGCGGACGGCAGCAGTCGCTTCTTCTTTCTGACCACGAAAACGGAAACCCCTTACTGGTCGACGGAGTTTCGCGATGGGGACCATATGGTGTTCGGC
>JBBKXR010000028.1:0-4964 GCA_037969585.1 Verrucomicrobiales bacterium | reverse complement strand
CCGGTTTGACGCTATCGATTGGAGAGTCGGCTCAGGCCAACGCGTCGAGCTGTCCGGGCAAAAGGCGGCGGATCGCCGAAATGACGATGCCGCCGCCCTCGATATTCGAAAAAATATTGCCGACCACGAATTGGTAAGCCGGCTGTTCCCGACCGATAAAGCTATCCCAGTTTTGCGAGATACTTGTCCGGATTCGCCTTGAATTTTGAAACGCATGCCTTGCAGCAAAATTTCACCTGCTGGCCTTCGTGAACCAACGTTACCGGATCACCCATCGAACCGAGTTCATTGTCGGTGACGATGCACGTGTCGGCCGTGTAGGGCTTCGCACCCGCGGTGACACCGGAATCAGAATTGGTCGTCGCGCAGGAAACGGAGAGCATGCTGGCGGCAGCGACCAGAACAGAAAGAGCGAGTAGGTTGAGTTTCATTTTCATAAGCCAGGTTGGTTGGTTGGATTGGGGTACGCGTGTTTAAAAATCAATTAGAGGCGAAACGAAACGCCGATTCCGTAACCGTGGTGGGAGTGGTAACCGGTGGTCAGCGATAGCTGTTTCGTCAGGGTATACGAAAGTCCCCCGTAGTAGTCCCATTCAGTGTTGGTGTCGTATTCCACTTCAGCCACGGCGGACAGGCGCGACGTAAGCTGGAGCGCTCGACCCACCGTAAAGCGAAAGTCGCCCTCCGAATCGGCCGAAACTTCGGTCTCAATGAGATAGGGCAAACGGTAGTAAACGCCCCCGAAGAAGCGATCCTCCGCTGCCATGTTATCGGTCAGGCGGTAACCGAGAAATGTGCTGAAATTCGGATCGAAATAGTGCGACCACAACGCATCGTATTCGTTTTCAGAATGCTCCTCGCCGTGGTCGTAGCCATAGTCCCAGAGCAGCGAAAAGTTTTCCCTACCGGTCATAGCCGTAGCCATTCCCATGGTCATGCTGGTAAGAGCGGTGCCGTCGATCATGAAATACCACGGATTTTCCAGCTTTGGATCGATCGAAGGACGATAGCCGGGTTCCTCCGCTGCCCGATACGAAAACACCCGCGCCATGCCGGCGTCCATGTGGTAGAGCAGATGGCAATGAAAGAACCAGTCGCCTTCTTCGTCGGCAAGAAATTCGATGATTCGGCGCCCCATCGGCGGCACATCGACCGTGTGCTTGAGAGGCGAAAATTCTCCGTTGCGATTGATCAGCCGGAAGAAATGACCATGCAGATGCAAGGGATGATGCATCATCGTGTCATTGATTAGTTCGATGCGCAGCACTTCGCCTTTCGCGACAGGAATGGTGGAATCCTCCGCCAAGGTTTTTCCGTTAAACGACCAAAGATAGCGGGTCATATCGCCGGTCAGCCGCAGGGTCATTTCCCGGGGTGGCCCTGACAATGTGGTGCGCTCGGGCGACCGAAGAAAAGCGTACGGAGCACTCGGGCGCGGATGGTCGCGAATCTCCTCCAACGGCGTGTCTTCGTCCTCAAGCGCAGACAGCAACATCTCATCCATGGTATAGAGATTGGGTGAAGGCAATTCGAGTGCAGCATTCTCGGTGCCGTCCGGATCACCGATAAATAGCGACGCATGGCCGGTGTTGTCCTGCGACGTGGCACGAAATTCCCACAAACCAGATGCCGGAACCGTCAGCAGAACATCGTAAGTCTCGGCCATACCAACAAACAGGCGATCCACCTCAACCGCTTCGACGGCAGGGCCGTCCGCAGCGACTATGGTCATCGGACCCGTGGCACTTTGCAGGTAAAAATAGGATGATGCCGCCGCATTAATGACCCGCAAACGGATGCGATCACCCGGCTTGGCAGCTTGAACAGAACGCCGCTGCCCGTTGATGAGAAATGCATCGTAAGCAATGTCGGAGACATCCATCGGCGCCATCCTCGTTTTTTCACGGCTAAAATAGTCGCCCAAAGCGCCCGCCTTCGCCGCACCCAATATCGATTGCGCGTTGCCCTTCCTGATCGAATACCAATCCGATCCCCTCATCAGCGTGCGCATGACCTCCTTCGGGCGCTCGTTCGTCCAGTCGGATAGCACCACCACTACATCGTGGTCTGCTGCGATTGGCTCGCCACCCTTCGGCTCGACCACGATGGACCCGTACACTCCCCGCTGTTCCTGCAGTCCGGTGTGGCTGTGATACCAATACGTTCCGGCATGTTTCAGCGGAAACTCGAAGACCGTCTCGGTGCCGGCTTCGATCGGGGGCGTGGTGAGATAAGGCACACCGTCCATGGCATTTGGCACCAACAGACCGTGCCAGTGAATGCTGGTCTGCTCATTGCGCAACCCGTTGCGCACCACGATCCGGGCGGTATCACCCTCTCTAAAGCGCAGCGTCGGCCCGGGAATTCCACCATTGATGGTGAGTGCACGAACTGTTTTTCCCGCCGGAGCCATACGGGTCTCCGATATCGTAAGGTCGTAGTCAACCTCGTCGGCGAGAGACGACGTTATGAACTGTCCGCTGGTGAAAGCGATAATGAAACCGAGAAGAAAACGCATACCAAGAATACAGGTGGGAAGGTCTGGCAAGAGTTGATACCCCGCTCGTGGTTGCAACCCTCAAAAAAGTTTGTCGGAGACGAAAAAAGATCGAACTTGGTTCTATTGAAAACTGCTTTCCTCTGCTTGATCGGTCTACTGGCCCTGACATGTCCCGGCGGGCTGATCGCGGACCATCCACGGGTCACACCGGTTCGCACGCCGGCCGACGGACTACAGCCCGAAGTCGCGATCAACGAATCGGGAGGCATCAGCCTTTTGTATTTTTCCGGGGATCCGGCAGCCGGCGATTTATACTTCACCCACCGTCCCGCCGGAGGCAATGACTTCACCTCAGCTGTCCGTGTCAATGATCAGGACGGAGCGGCGGTCGCTACCGGAACGATTCGCGGCGGTCACCTGGCCGTCGGCAGGGAGGGTGAGATTCACGTCGCGTGGATGGGCTCGAAGCGCACTTGGTCGACCCCCGACGACCACCACAGTACACCTCTGTTCTACGCCCGTTCCGTCGATGGAGGCAGGAGCTTTGAACCAGCGCGGAACATGATCACTGCGGCCTATGGTTTGGACGGAGGTGGCAGCATCGCGGCAGACCGCCTGGGCAATGTCCACGTCGTCTGGCACGCTCCCCGCAAGCCGGGCGCGGAGGGTGAATACAACCGAGTGGTATGGGTGGCGAGTTCCGCCGACTCGGGTGGCAGCTTTGGAGCCGAGCGACAAGCCTGGGACGAAAAAACCGGCGTGTGTGGCTGCTGCGGCCTGCGCAGCTTTGCTCCCGCAGGGGGAGGCTTGATGCTGCTCTACCGCGCAGCCACCCGACAGACCGAGCGCGACATGTATCTCCTTCACGCCGACGTCGGCGGGTTTTCGGTTCCGTTCGCCGGCAAAAAGGTAGCAGCCTGGAGCGTGCGCAAATGTCCCATGTCATCGGCAAGTTTTACCGCAAGCCGGGACCGGGTCGGTGTCGCGTGGGAGTCGCAGGACAAAGTTTATTTCGAAGTGTTGGACGCTACAGGCAAAAATTCGATCGCCGGTCCAATCGAAAATCCGAACGGCGGCAAGTTCCCCCAAAAGCACCCGTCGGTGGCCTTCGACAACTCGGGGAACATCCTTCTGGTTTGGACGGTCGGACGTGGATGGGGCAGCGCATCGACCGCACTGTGGCGGATGTTTACCCCGGACGGAAAGCCCACGGAGCAGACCGGCGAGCAGGCGGGCGTCCCGCCGTGGAGCAAAGCCGCCGCCTTGTTTCATCCGGATGACGGCTTTTTGGTGTTCTACTGAAGCGACACAACTCGCGAGCCTTGCACGAGACTCCAATCGGATATTTTTGTTCCGAGTCTCGCTTCCGCTAAAATCTCAGACTCAAGCCGCCGCCGACACCGAACTCCGAGTGAAAGTTCCCGGTCACCGACAGATTCTTGCTGACAATGTATTCCAGACCCGCTGACCACTCGTATTCATTTCGCGTATCGTATTCGACCTCGCCGAAAATGTGTAGACGGTCTGTGATCGGATAGCTTTTGGATGCACCAAAACGGAATTCACCCTCGGAGTCGACCCAACCAAACGTGTCGATCAGCATCGGCAAGGGATAGCGATAGCCGACGATCGCACGCACATCGTCGTAAGCCTCGTTGTTGGTCACTTCCGCACCCGCGAACAGGCTGAGAAAGCGATTGTGAAAATAGTTGGCGGTGACGTCGATTTCATATTCCGTCTCCTCGACTTCCCCCCAACCGATTTCCCATGCCGCCCGACCGGAGTAGCGGATCGCAGAAAGTTCAACAGCACCCTCCGTCATGTGAGAAAGAAAGTCTCCGGCGCCGTAGAAGTAAGGCATGTCTTCGAACAGCTTATGGCGCACGGCTGCCGTTTCCGGAGCGGGCGTGAAGTTTTCGTACTCGACTACGCGCGCCATACCGCTGTGCATGTGATAGAGCAGGTGGCAGTGGAAAAACCAGTCGCCAACCTCATTGGCATCGAACTCGAACACGGTGGTTGCCATCGGCATCACGGCAACCGTGTGCTTCAAAGGCGAGCGGTCGCCCTGACCATTGATCACCCGGAAAAAGTGCCCGTGCAGGTGCATCGGATGATACATCATGGTCCGGTTGACCATGATAAAACGCACTACCTCACCTTCCTTAATGTGGATCTGGTCGCTTTCGTGCAGAGCCTTGTTATTTAAAAACCATACGTAGCGATCCATATTACCGTCGAGGGTCAGGCGGACCTCACGCACTGGTTTCGAGGGATCGAGCTTAGTCGAATGCGTTGCGCGCAACTTCGGATACGGCGGCAACGGTCGCTTCGGGTCCATACCGTCGACGACCATTTCGCGGCCGTTTTTAAAATAAGGCTTCCCGTAGGGGCCACCAATTTTAGGACCCATCTGCATGTCGTGCATTGCCTCCATGCCGCCCATACTTTCACCCTTGGGCTT
>JBBKXR010000027.1:0-7147 GCA_037969585.1 Verrucomicrobiales bacterium | reverse complement strand
GGCATGTACCGCGCAAAACTCATCGGCGTAATGCGTGCCGATGTGCCAGGCCCCGGCGCCACCCATCGAAAAGCCGGCCAGAACGACCCGGTCGGCATCGATCTTGTAGCGCTTCTTCACCTCCGACAGAACCTCGAATACATCGATCTCGCCGGCGTGCTTCCAGCCGACACACTGGCGACCGAAGGGATGCAATGTGATGACATTTTCAGCATCGAAGTAACCGCCGAGCGCACTGTTTTTGCCCAGACAACGCTGAATGAAATGCATGTCCGTCGTCGTGTCACCGCGCCCGTGCAGCCAGATCAACAGCGGCGCAGATTTGTCCAGATCGAGCCCTTCCGGAATGTGCAAACCATACGGCTGCACCGAGTCATCGATCGCCGATCGGTAGCCGCGCACCGACGATCCGCGTTGCTCGGTCCAGGGCGTCTCACCTTTTTTCAGCTGGGCCAAACGCTCGAAAGCCAGATCGACCGTTTTCTCTCCGACCGCAAAATGCTTGTCCGAATAGAACTCACCGTGATCGACCGCGTAGCGCAAAGCCTTGGAAAAAATCTCCACGTCAGCGAACAATTCGTGCCCACTCAGCGCCTTGGCCTGCAAATCAAATTCACCCAGACGCTTCTCAAATCCCGCCCTCACCTCCGACGGAATCTCGATCCCCGGCGGCGGCAACTTCCGCTCGATGTCCGGCCATTCCGCCGTCGATGCCTGCTGCGCGAGCGCTAACGTCGAGACCGTACCCGCTATCCAAAACGCATTCATAATGCCGATCCTTCGTGGGTGATGGGATCGACCCAACCAATGACCTTACCGTTTTCCAGCAGCGCCATCCACTCGGTCGGGAACATCCCGAAGATCGTTTCGACATCGAAATTCACCGTCACGGTGTCGTAGGTGCCCTTGTGCTTCGAACCGCGAATTTTTTTCTCACCCGTCCAGCGAAACGCCGTCGCCTCCTCCGGTCTGACCGATCGCAAGTCATTCGCTTCGAGACTGGCCTTCACGGGTGCAAACCGTGGATCGTTGGCGTTACCCACTTGGCCCACGCCGCCGTCGGCCACCTGCGCGACCTCCTCGGCCGACTGGTCTTTCAGGATGGCGCGAGCTTTCTCGCGTTGTGCCTGAACCTTCTGGGTCGAGCTGACCACAAAATCATTGTAGCGCGCCTGCACCCGATCTTTAAAATCGGTCTCATCGACATTTACCGTGGTGCGCATCGCTCGGTTACCGAGGCTGACAATGGTCAAGGTCGGATTGTCAAGACGAGCCGGCTGCACCAGCGTTCCCGGCACGGCAACACTGGCTCCCACTCCGGGAATCGAAAACGCTACCCGAGTTTTCAATGCTACCTCGGTCGGAAAAGCGTTCGTCGGCACGCGGTTCCAATTGTCGGTGATCTGCATCAGAGGCAAGATATTCGGCAACGGATACTTCTGCTGGAGAATTCGATCGATCTCCGACAATGCTGCCTTTTCAGGCTTCACCGGAGCCGCCGGTTTGGGTGGAGGCGGGGCGGTCGCTGCTGTGGATTTCTCGCCGCCGCCCGGCTGTTTCGTCGCAGCTGGCTTATCCGCAGAATCCGGCTGTGCAGCTCCGCCTTCATCGTCCGGCGCATCCGGCCCCGGCGGAATAATTTTCGCCAACCACGGATCAAGATAAGGCTTCAAATGAGGATCATAAAAGATCACCGCCGCCGCGATCGAACCAATGATGATGAACAGGAACAGGAATTTTTTCATAGCCGGAGAAACCTCGTCGACATTTAAAGCGGAGCCCTGCTCGATTGCAAGGCAAGTCCGATCAAGACATCCGGTGCGTTTCACTCCGCCTGCTTCATCAGGCGCAAGGAATCCAGCCCGAACATATACGCCTTAATCGCCTGTGGATGTGCCCCGGTCACCGACACCACCAATTGATGCACGCCAGCTTTTAGAGTGTGCGCGCCGAGATTCACTTCATCCGTCGTCACCACCCCGGGAGCGTTGAATAAATCAATTTCCTCCTTCAGCGACGCCCCTTCATCGAGCAAAAGTTTAAATTTACCGTAGTCAGGCGCCTTGGTCATCACTGCGTGCAAGGCCCACTTACCGTCCACCGGAACTTCAAACTCGAGCACCAGGCGCTCCCCGGGTTTTGCCCCAGTCCACCACATCTGCGCATCACCCTCCCACTTCCCCTCTGAAAAGCCCGCCATGCCTTGCACCCGCGCGTGCCCTGAACCCGCCGACACCACTTTCAGCTTTTCACCCGAGAAGGTTATCTCGCTGCCATCCGTCATCTGCACCTGCTGCGGACTCTGCAGATAGGCGATCATATCCCGCGCGTCTTCATCCGACAGCGCCGCCAACAGACCCTCCGGCATCATCGACACTTCCAACATTTCCTGCTTTGTAATTTCGTCGCGCGACACTACTTGCTGCACTCCGCCAACCATCGCCAGCGTCACCGCCTCGTCGTTCGTCTCGCGCAACATCCCCGACAACACGCGACCATCTTTTAAAGTCAAAACTGTCAGCTGAAAATCGCGCCCGACCGAGGCACTCGGGTCGAGAATATTTTCCAAAAGGTAGTCGAGATTCATCCGGTTCGAACCCGTGATATCCGGTCCCAGATCCTGACCGTCACCGAACAACGCGTGACAGGCCGCGCAGCTCTGAGCAAAAAGTTTGCGGCCGCTGGAAAGGTCCGCCTTCGCCAGATACTCCTCTGTGAACAAATTTCGATAACGCTCCAAGTGCTCACGCTTTTCCTTCGAAGTTTCTCTGAGCACACCCCAGTTTTTTGCCAGAGCCGCCGTGACCTGCGTGTCGTCGAGCGCCAACAACTGTCGCGCCGCAACGGCACCGATGTCGGCGCGCTCCATCCGCCCGTCGCCCACGGCATCGAGCAAAGCCATCGCGTAGTCACGATTCGACGCCAACACCTCGACGACGATACTTTTCTCATTCGCCTCCAATCTCCGCAGCAAAGTCAGCAACACTTTCGGTGTGCGCTCATCGGTAAAATTCGCCAACGCGCGAATCGCGTAGCCACGCATCGGTGGATTCGCCCCGCGAGCGATTGCGTGGAAGTAAGGCACTGCATCCTCGTCTTTGGCGGCCGCCAAAGTATCGATCGCCGACCGGCGACGCGCCTTGGGCTGCCCCACATCGACCGCCACCTCGCGCAGGCTCGGCAGAATCCGCTGATCGCCAAACTTTATCGCAAGATTTTCGATCGCCTGCTGGGTCGCCGGATCATCGATCACCGCCAACGACTCAAACGCCGACTGCCACGACTCCGGCATCGGCACCTTCACCCTACCCTGCAAAGCATTGCCGATCGCAATGGCGATCGCACTCTGTTTCAACGGTTGATCGTCCAGATCGCTGATCTGGGACAGCAACAAATCGCGACCAGTATCGTCCTCAGCCAAGCGACGAAAGATATACTGCGCGATCAGCGCTATGGCCGCGCGGTCAGCGATCTCGAGCGCCCGCGAAGGACTCTCCGCAACCAGCGGTTCGAGCGCATACCAGATCATCAATGGCAAGTTGTGGTCAGTCGCGTCTTCGCCATGTTCCGCCAATACTGCCAACACGTCCCAGCGCGACTCGATCGCGACGCGCTGCATCAGAGCGGCGATGTAAAGTCGCACCACAGGCGAAGCATCGCCTTTCGCCATCGCCAGTACCTCGACAAAAAAATCATCCCACAGCAAATCACCGACCGCTTCTTCGCCGATCAGTTGCAGCGTCCAGGCGCGCACATATGGCGACGCATTTTTAAGCAGGCCATGATGATCCTCCGCACTCAACCCGTCGATGACATGCAGCGCCCATAAGGCACGCAGTTGCCGCGTCTCGTCTTTCGATTCGTTGAGAATTTTCCAAAGCCCCGTCTTCGTTCCCGCAACGTCGAGACTGCCTCCAGCCGCCCGCTCCTGCAACAGGCGCCGCGACATGCGCACCTGCCAGTCGTTGCGGTGCAACTGCAGGTCGACCAACTGCGCATCGCTGAGCGCGGCCAGGTCGATTGCTTTCGTTTTCGGGTCGCCATAGCTGATCCGATAAATGCGCCCGTTATCACGATCCCAGATTTCCGGTTCCTTGCGGTGACAGACCTGCTCGTCATACCAATCGCTCAAATACAGCGCCCCGTCCGGGCCGACCCGGGTCGCCACACCCATGTGCCAGCGATCGTTCGACATCAAAAAATCCGGTCGATGCTGGCCGACAAAACCCGAGCCACGCGGCGATGCCACATCGTGATTCATGCCGTGACCGTGAAGATTGTTGAATAACAACGCACCGCGAAATTGCTCGGGAAAGTTGTCACCGAGATACACTGCCAGACCGCAATGCGCGTGGCCGCCGCCGACGCTTAAAGTATCAGTCGGCGCATCGGGGCGCTTTCCCCAATGCGCATGATCGCGAATACTACCGACGAAGTGCGAATGATCGGCGATCGTCTTGATATCGTCGTAGACATACTTGTTGAAGTGCTCGCCACCCTGACGCTGAAAACGCCCTCCCTGCACCATGTGATAGAGATGCGGAATCACGCAGGCACTGATAAAGGCCTGGCCACGATCATCAAAATCAACACCCCAGGGATTGCTCGTACCGTGTGCGAACACTTCGAAAGTTTTTCGAGTCGGATGAAATCGCCACACCCCGCAGTTGAGCGGCACACGCGCATCATCGGCCGTACCCGGCGCACCGACTTTCGAGTGAGTGAATACGCCGTGGCAACCATACAGCCAACCGTCCGGCCCCCAGGTGAAAGCGTTCAAAGTCTCGTGGGTATCCTGATAACCAAAGCCATCCAGCAACACCTCGGGCTCGCCGTCCGGCACGTCGTTTTGGTCTTTGTCAGGAATGAACAGAAGATACGGCGCAGCCCCTACCCAGACTCCTCCGAAACCCAACTCCAGACCGCTGACCAGATTCAATCCCTCGGCAAAAACCGTGCGCGTCTCATAGCTGCCATCGTGATCGGCATCTTCGAAAATGACGATGCGATCCTTGCCCTTGCCCTCCGCCGCCCGCACCGGATAGGTGTGCGCCTCGGCGACCCACAATCGCCCACGCGCATCGAAGGTCATCGCGATCGGTTGGGTGACCTCCGGTTCGGCAGCGATCAGTTTTGCCTGAAAGCCTTCGTAGAGTGAAAGGCCCTTGAGCGCATCGTCCGCCGACTGCCCACCCTCGACAAAATCGCTGCGCTGCGGCGCACGCCTCACCGGCGGCGACGGCCTCACCGCCTGCGAATTTTTCAGTGACTCGCCACGACGTTGCAGGTGAACGAAGCTGCCCTTTTTGTTGCCGACCAACACATCCGTCAGGCCATCGCCGTCAATGTCGCCGGTGGTCACATCCGTGCCGACACCGGAATTGTCATCGATGAGATGCGGCACAAAGTCGACACCGCCCTCCACCGCATCATCGCGCACCGTCCGAAACCAATAGAGCACTGCCGCTCCGGCCGCGCCCGGATCTTTGCCGCGATGCGCCCACCAACGTTTGCCCGTGATCAAGTCCTTGATACCGTCGCCGTCGACATCGTCCAGCGCCAGCGCATGCAATTGGCTGAACGCCAAACCGCGCGAATTTTCCTCAGGTTTTTCACCCATGATCAGATGTTTCTGGAAACCACGCTTGCCATCGTCGGCGACGGTCTGCTCATACCACGCCAGGCCCCAGCCGTGCGCCGCCAGACTGGTGATGATGTCATTGTCGCCATCGCCGTCGAAGTCGTAGGCATACATCTGCGCTCCGCCACGCCCCGAAAACTCAAAGCGATGTCGCTTCCATAGCGGATCACCATCGAGCGACTCCGGCTGCTGCCACCAGCTGGTTTTCTCCAAAAAATCAGCCCGCCCGTCACCGTCTACATCACCGATCCCCATGCCATGCGTGAACCGTCCACCGGCCACCTCGGGCGGTGAGATCGCGTGAAACGTCCACGCCGTGGTCGGCTCGCTCCAGTTCGGCGTGACATAGCCAAACATCCCGCCAGCCGAACAGATAATCTCCGGCTTACCATCTCCCGTCAGATCGGCAAATGTCGGCGACTCGTTGTCGACGACATCGAACACCACGTGGCGCGGCCAGTGTTTTGCCTCGGTCGCAGAACCCGGATTCTCAAACCACACCGCTGCATTGCCAGGAAAGCCAAGCACCAGAACGTCGAGCTTTTCGTCACCGTTGAAGTCGTGGATGAACGAGAAAAAGTTATTCGAATAAACCGCCGGATCGAAAGGCGCCGGCATATAGATCTCGTGCCGCGCCTCAAAGTCCGGACCCGCATACCAAAACGGGCCCGAAATGAGATCGTTGCTGCCATCCCCATCGATGTCGCCAAACGAAGCCCCCTCCGAAAAGAACTCATCGCTGAGCTGTTTCCGCTCGAATCCAATCGCCGGATCGGCAGCCTCGGCACCGATGATGCCAAGCGCGAAGGATAGGATGAAGAACAGAACTTTCATAGCTTAGGCAGAAAAGCAGCGCCAAGACGGATCATCCGTCTTGGCTCGACAGACCGAATTTTAGAGAAAATCGGCCCCCGCCACAAGCCACACCACGCCGCATTGGTGTGAGTGCGCGGTCGTCCAACCGTCAAGACGGCACCGGCAACAAGAGATGCAGTTCGCTCATGCTCCGATAAAATTCCATCTGCGGCCTCGAGGGATCGATGCCGTGTTCGCCGATCATCGCGCTAAACGTAGGGCCGATCTGATCGATCTTTGATGACCAATCGAGCAACTTCACCCGGGCGCAGGCACCGCCGTCGATCTCCATGATAGAAAAGCCGAGCTCAGCAAATTTACGCTCCTCAATGTCGTCGCCCGGAACCAGTCCCGCATAGTAGTCCATCCTGTCGGCTGACTCGTACGCCAAGCCATAAAATCTCCGTCCGCTGAGCGACTCCAGGTGAGATTCGAGAGAACTCATCGCTGCACGGTTGCCTTCAGGAAAGCACTCCGATTTAGCGGTGATCAGACGCAGCGCAGGTTGATCGATGATGGTCGCTTTCATGCCTGCCTTTTTTGGCAACGTCAAAGTCCTGCGACCCGCTGCGGGCGGCACGCTTTGATCGCGGGGTTTAACGTTGCAGTTGATATTCGAATTTCGAGCCCAAGGCGGAAGCAGGTTGGTAG
>JBBKXR010000026.1:0-9519 GCA_037969585.1 Verrucomicrobiales bacterium | reverse complement strand
CTCCCGGGCCGCCCTGGTTTGGAGGTGGGCCACCGGGACCTGGACCACTTGAACCCGGGGGAGGGCCACCGGGAGCTCCTGGACCGCCGGGGCCATTTGGTCGATTGGGGCCGCCAGGGCCGTTGGCGGGGGCGCTGGCAGCACTGTCGGGTGGAGTATTTGGCGGTTCCATGAGTGACGAAAATTCCCTTTGTTTGAATAAAGTCTGAAAGGCCCGCGTCGAAAGAAACTAGTGAGGACAAGAAGGTGTCAATTTCTCAACTCGACAGGTTACTCTAATGCTTGATACCCTGATTTACGGATTCGGAAAACGAAAAAGGGACCCATGGAAAATAAATCTGCAAAAAAAACGCAAGTCGGCGAATGCGATCTGTCTGGCCTTACGATGAATGAACGAATCGACAGAGTGCGTGCCCGCCGCAAGGAGATGACGCGCGAATTGTCCGTCCCGAACCGTATCGAGCGGCTCCGCTCGATGATGGGACTGACGCGAGAAGTATGCCCTTTCTAACCCAGTATTTTTTACCCATGCCTGACACCGCCACACTCGAACCTCAGCAGAGCATCAAGGACATTCCGCAGGGAATGCCTGTCCAACGCATCAATCTTGGTGTGTTGGTCATCCAGGCCAGTCCGTTCTGCAATATCAACTGCGACTACTGCTACCTTCCTAACCGCACTTCAACGGTGCGCATGGACTTCGATGTATTGCGCAACATTATGCAGAAGGTTGCCGATAGCGGCATCGCACAGCACGAGTTTGAAATCCTCTGGCACGCCGGCGAACCTCTCGCGGTTCCGCAGAAGTGGTATGAAGAAGCTTTTGAGATCATCGACAGCTACGAAAGCCTGCGCGGCAAGATCAGTCACACGGTGCAGACCAACGGCACGCTGATCAACGACAAGTGGTGCGAGTTTTTCAAGAAGCACAACGTCAATGTCGGTGTCAGCATCGATGGGCCGGATTTTATCCACGATGCGCATCGGGTGAATCGCAAAGGCGAGGGCAGCTTCAAGAAGTCGATGGCTGGCGCAGAGAAGCTGAAGGAACACGGCATCGGCTTCGGTGTGGTGGCGGTGATCTCCGACAAGTCGCTCGATCATCCTGAGGAGATCTTCGATTTTTTCAACAACGCCGGAATCCAGGGCGTCGGTTTCAATATCGAAGAGGTCGAGGGCATCAATGCCACCTCGTCACTCGGCATCGGTTCGGAGCAGGACAAGCGCGTCGACAATTTTCTCAAGCGGGTCTACGAACTGAATAAGTCGAAGAATTTTCCGCTGCGCATCCGCGAGTTCGAACTGGCGCGCAATAAGATCTTTGATCCCTACACCGGCGGCAGTTCTGGGGGTGTCTACTTCAATCTCGAGACCAACCCGCTATCGATGATCAGCGTCGACTGCTACGGCAACTTCTCGACATTTTCACCTGAGTTGCTCGGCCAGGCGTCGGAGAAATACGGCACCTTTACTTTCGGCAATCTCAACACCGGCAGCATCTTTGACGCTACCCAGAACGAGGCATTTCAAAAAGTCGACGCCGATGTGCGCGCCGGTAACAAGAAATGTTCGGAGACTTGCGAGTTCTACGCTTTTTGCGACGGCGCGTCGCCCTCTAACAAATATTATGAAAACGGCAGCTTCGATTCCGCGGAGACGATGCACTGCCGTCACATGATTCAGGCACCGCTTCGAATCGTCCTCGACGACATCGAACAGGGCATGGGTCTGGCCTGAAAGAACCGAGAAACCAATCACGAGACAGGGGCGGGTGAGAACTAAATCAAGCCGGCCTTTCGATCCCAAACAATCTACCGAAAGGTGGAGCTTGAGTAACCAACTTGAGTAACCAAACAAAAAGAAAGGAGTAAAGCTATGGCTATACTAAGAAGCATGGACGGAAAGTTTTATAACATTCCGGACGACACACTGGGCGAATACGAAATGGGCCCTGACGAGGTCAAGGAACAAATCGGCGAAGCTGCTGGTGGAGGCGGCCCTCAGGGCGGCGGTCCCCAGGGCGGCGGCGGTGGTGGTCCTCAGGGCGGCCCAGGCCAAGTCCAACCGCAGCGCGGTGGACACGGTTGCTGGCATAACTGCTGGCACAACTGCTGGAGCCGTAACTGCTGGCGCAACTGCTTCTAATCGAAGCAAATGTGTCAGTCGTTCGTACGACCCACAAGTAACGATCCGCTGGCGGGTTTCACTCCCGTCGGCGGATTTTTTCCCCGACACCCCAACGTCCTTCACACCCCAAGATTTCAAGCAGCGAGAGCCGCTTTCTGATCACCAAATTCAGACCCTTTGCCGATGAATCACCACACCAGACCCTACGGAGTTGGCCTCGCCTATCGCTACATCTTACAGGACGGCATTCTCCGCAACCGCGACAGTATCGATCTACTCGAGTTGCCGACGGAGGACTACATTTGCCGCCGACGCCGGTTGAACACAGATCCGCACGAGCAGTTGCTCGCTGAGATCACGGCAGAAATTCCTTCGGTGGCCCACGGTATCAGTCTGTCGATCGGCAGTGTCGAACCGGTGGACAAGCACTATCTCGATGAGACCAAGAAGGTCATGCAGCGGCACAACATCGAAGTGTTCAGCGAGCACCTCGCCTTCCATCGCATGGACGGTCGCGACCTGTCGACGTTTTTGGCGATGCCATTCGAAGAAGATTCGGTGCAGTGGATAAAGGCGAACTACGAGGCGATTCGCGAAGTCATCGGTCGGCCGTTCTCTTTGGAAAATGTCACCTATCATTTTCCGGCACCGCAGGCCTCATTGCTCGAAGCTGATTTCCTGCGTCGCCTGACCGAGGAGACCGATTGCACGCTGTTGCTGGACGCGACCAACGTGTTCAACAATTCTCACAACCACGGCTACGATCCGATGGAGTTCCTCGATCGGGTGCCGCTTGATCGAGTGGCACAGATTCACCTGGCCGGCGGCGAATTTCGCGATGGCAAGTGGGAGGACTGCCACAACTCGCCGGTGATGGAACCGGTGTGGGGAATTTTCGAAGAAATCATCAAACGCAGCAAGGCGGAGATCGTCGTGGTCGAACGGGACAGTCGCTTTCAGCCGTTCGAGAGTATCCTCGATGACGTCAACAAGGCGCGGGAGATTTTTTACAAATACCGTCCTGCGACATATCAGGGCGAAGGCTATCAATGGTCGTTCCCTGAGACCGATTGGGATACGTTTAAATTTCCCGACATCGAGTCGGATACCTTCCGGAATCTGCGTGGCTTTCAACGTGCGGTCCTCGGACGGATCACCAATCCAGAGTATCGCAAACAGTACGAAGCTGAACCCGAGGCGGCGATGGCCAAGTTCGGTCTCGACGAGCCGTGGCAGCAGCGGGTCTCCGGTTGCGACGCCAAGAGTATGGAATTTCTCGCTCGTTCGTGGGAAGGTCTCAGTCGCGAAGTTGCGCAATGGGAAGACGAGCACAAAAAGCGTGAGTGGGCGGCCTGGGCGAACATTTTGCAACAGGAGGCGAATGCCGAGCCATTCACCAAGACGAAGACGCGCACGGGCGGGATCGATCAGCAGGCCGGCTGAATTGAATCTAGAAACCTAGCTGTCGTTTTTGATGACATTCTCGATCTAAGGCCCTAACATCGCTTCGTGAACGGGACGGAAGTGATCGAGGAAATGGCGCAGCGGCTATTGGCGGCTGTCGAGAATGCTCGTGGCGATCTCAAAGCGATCGTTGTCCGGGCCAATGAAAAGGTGGGTAGCGCCGAAGCGTCGGTGATGGTGATGAATGAGGCCAACACGCACCTGCAGTTTCTGGTATCGCTGAATGATAAGCTGGACACTGGCGATATTGAGGTTGCTCGCGGCGAAGCGATCAGTGGTTTTGTTTTTGAGTCTGGACAGATGGTTGCCAAGGTTCACCCGGACAGCGTTGGTGCTGATAAAGTGGCCGGAGAAAGCGGGGTAAAGACCGACTATCTGTTGGCCGTGCCGATCATGGCCGAGGGGAGAGTGGTTGCGGTCGGCACCTTTGTGAACCGGTCGAGCAGTGCGCCTGAGCAGGGTTTTATCCGCGAAGAGCTCGATATCGCTCAATACTTCGCCGCACTCTACGCAGTCGCTTTGAAAACGCATCGTCAGGCGGTGATGACTTACCGCATCGCCTGCACCGATCTGCGTGGGCTGGCGGCACAGCTGGGGATCGATCCGACGACGGTTAGCGGGCTGGACGAGGAACTGCTATTCGCGCGCGGCTTTGAGGACACGATTTTCACCATCGGCAATGAGATGTCGCAAGGTCAGCGGTCGACGTGGAAACGCTTCGGCAATTTTCTGCTGAGTGAGGGCGATGACGAGGAGGATTTTCTGGATTAGCGCACCCGTTGGGTGACTACTGACATGGCGAGCTTCGAATCATTTCTCGATATGGATGCGTTGCGCGAGGTGATGACCTCGGCAACGGGTAAGGGCGTGAAGATCGGTATTCTGGATACCGGCGTCGAATCGAAACATCCCCATCTCGGCGACAGCGTGAAGGCCTGTTATGACATCGGCCCTAAGCCGGGTGGTGGCGGTTTTGCGATCACCAAACTCGATGAAGGCAACGATTTCATGGGACACGGCACGGCTTGTGCCGGGATCATTCACGATCTGGTTCCTGACGCCGAGCTATACAGCGTTCGAGTCATCGGTAGCGGATTGGGCGACACCACCGAAAAGCTGGTCGAGGGGGTGCGCTTCGCACTCGAACAGGACTGGCCGATCATCAATCTAAGTCTCGGCACGCAACAGTTCAACAGGCAGTTGTTTCGGCTCGCTGAGCGGGCCAGTTACGATGGTAAAATTCTGATCGCCTCGAAGGACAATCAGCACGATAAAGTCGGTTATCCGGCCGCGTTGTCGGCGGTTCTCGGAGTCGACATGGAACACTTCGACGACGTGCTGACCTTTCACTATCGCATGGGCGAGGAGGTCGAACTCGAGGCTAAGGGCATTTACATCAAAGCGCCGAGTCCGGGCGGTGGCTACGAGCTCTACACCGGCACCAGCTTTGCCTGCCCGCAGATGGCCGGCATCGCGGCACGGTTCGCTAGTCGCATTGAGGGGCTGACACCGTTTCAGTTGAAGACAGTGCTGGCGGCCATGGCGACGAAGCAAGCCTAGCTAAGTCCGTGATTGGTTGGGGCATGGCATTGGAAGGTCTGCGTTGCGTTGAAGTGTGATGATACCGCTGCCTCGGCGGTGCGAGCTGTACGGCCTGTTCTCTGGGGACCGCCGAGACGGCGGTATCACACTTTCGTCCAACGGCTTTGCGCCTGCGCCGGGATTGCATTGAGTCAGTGCGTTTCTTAAGCTCGACGCATGCATCTTTGCCGAATGGTATGCCTGCTCGTCGTTATCCTTTTTCTGGGAAGCTCCGCATCAGCTGAGGTCGAAGGACAGCCGCTGGCGGCCAACGTCTTGCGCGTGATCGATGCGCTGGAATATTTGGGGTCACCCCTGTCCAACGAAACGGTCCAGCAGTTGAAAGCCGCTGCTGAAAATCGCGATGCGGCGGCGTTGCAGAAGATCCTCGATTCGCAGGTTCTGTTTGAGGTTCATCTCAATCCCGAGGTGCGAGTGAAAGTCTTGCGTGGTCCAGCGAAGGCGGTGCTTCAGCAGGCGGGGTTTACTCCGTTTTTAATCAAGGTGAATAACGACAGCACCGTGGCGGGGCATTTCCAGGTCACCTCTGCCCAGTCCGGTCCGGTATTCGCTGGTGCCTCCAGCTTCAGCCTGAAACGCATGGCGCAGTCCGAGCTGAACGAAAACGAAAACGTCGAGGGGGTCGATCGGTTTCTGAGCGTCGAGATGTTTCAAAGTGGTCCGATGACTGCTGGTCTGAGCGGGCTGGAAGTCGAGTATGCCATCGCTCTGATCGGCAGCTCCGAAGCGGGCAAGCGCGAAGCGACGATCGGATTCGATGTCGGCGTCGGCACGCAGGATCTCGGTTTTCGTGGCGAAGTGCCGGTGTTATTTGACGTGCGTCCGGCAGTGCCGGTGAAGCTGTCGATTCGCGATCACGATGGCACGCCGACCACGGCAAAGCTGGTTTTTCGAGATCAACAGGATCGGGTGTATCCGCTACAAGCAAAACGCTTGGCTCCCGATCTATTTTTTCAGCCACAGATTTATCGTCATGATGGCGAGCCGGTGTTACTGCCGCCGGGGAAGCTGACCTTGGAGTTCAGCCGCGGACCGGAGTATCGGGTTTTGAAAAAGGTCGTCGAAGTGAAGGCAGGAGATTCGCAAACTTTGGAGCTGGATCTGAAGCGTTGGGTGGATCCGATGAAGTTTGGTTTTTACTGCGGTGATCATCATATTCACGCGGCCGGTTGTGCGCACTATACGAGTCCGTCTGAGGGTATCGATCCCGACCATGTTTTTCTGCAGGTGAAAGGGGAAGGGCTGAATGTCGGCAGTGTTCTCAACTGGGGTTACTGCTGGGACTATCAGCGAAGGTTCTTTTCCGCTGATGAAAACCAATACAGCGAGCCGCTGACGGTGTTGAAATACGATATCGAAGTCAGTGGCTTCGGCTCGGCGGCGATGGGGCATGTCTGTCTTTTGGGCCTTAGAGAACACGACTACCCGGGAAGCGATGGGAAATTGGAGGGCTGGCCGACGTGGACCGTGCCGGTCATGCGTTGGTGTAAAGAGCAAGGCGGCACGACCGGCTATCCGCATTCTTCTCTGCGCGTTGCGGCAGAGCCTTCGGCGAAGGAAACCATGGCGGCGTTGGATGCGGACGGCAGCGGTGACCTGAGCCGCGAGGAGGCTTTGAAAAAAGTCCTGCCTGCCTCCTTTGATCAAATTGACGCCGACCATAGCTTCTTCTTATCCGAACAGGAGCTGATCACCGCGACGAACGTTGCTCTCGATGAATTGCCCAATCTGGTGGTGCCGCCGATGACTGGGGGTGGTGCGCTGGAGATTTTTGTCAGCACTGCGGAGGGTGTTTGCGATTTCATCAGTGCCATGGATACGGAACGTATCGGCGAGTGGAACATCTGGTATCACCTGATGAATGCTGGGTTTCCGATGAAGGTCAGTGGCGAAACTGATTTTCCCTGCATGAGCAGTCGGCGAGTGGGACAGGGTCGGGTGTATGTGCAACTGGGCGAGATCGAAAAGCTCGACTACGGCGAGTGGTGTGCGGGCATTCGCAGCGGTGCTTCCTATGTGTCCGACGGATTTGCTCACGCGTTAAACCTTTCGGTCAACGGTTCGCAACCTGGCGGCAACGATGTTGCACTCGCTGATCCTGGGCAGGTGACAGTTGAAGCATCCGTCGCTTTTGCGCCGGAGGTCCCCAAGGCCGTTGCTTATGGTCAGATCGTGCCACCGGAAGGACGGCGGGCGATCGGTGACACCGTGGTTTTACACGCTGAACGAAATCGTGAGACGGTCGAAGGCGGCGAGCGCCTGGTCGAACTGATCGTCAACGGCAAGCGCGTCGCCTTTCAAAATGTCCCCGCCGATGGCGAGATTCACGAGCTGAAATTCGACGTAAAAATCGAGCGCAGCAGTTGGGTGGCGCTTCGGCATTTTCCGCAAATGCACACCAATCCTGTTAACGTCATCGTCGCCGAAAAGCCGATCCGTGCTTCGCGTTCGAGCGCACTCTGGTGTGCGGAAGCGGTGAAGCGATTGTGGAAAAATCGCAGCAACAAGATCAGCGAGAAGGAGAGGGGAGAGGCGAAGGAAGCATATGACCGTGCGATTGTGACCTACGAGAAACGTGCAAGGGAAGCTCCGGATGGATCTTGACGCTCGCGATTTGAAACCGTGAACCGTGGCGTGATGGTTTACGGTTGTTCTCGGTGAGTTTCGACTTTTCGCGGACTACGTGTTTCGAAAAGGTCGACTGCATTGCATGCCAAATCTCTCCGGGGTGCCTAATCTTCATCGACGATATCCAGTAACCTCCTGGACTACCGATCGTGCGGGGAGGATGTCGAGCGCATCGCTGTCAGCGAGATCGATTATCTCGTTGACCATTCGTTCGACTTCCGAGGTGGTATCGGGTTTCCAATCGGCGAATTTCGCGTCGAGCTTTTCCGCAATTGCAGTCATGAGGCTAACCTATGCATTTGGCTTGCTTTCGCCTGTCGGATTGGGGGTGGGGCTGGCGTTGGAAAATGCTCGCTCACTCGACCACCTTCATTACACCCTTCATCAGCATGTAGTGACCGGGGAAGGTGCAGACGAATTCGTAGTCGCCGGGCTTTTCCGGGGCTTTGAATTCGAGGACCTGATCCTGAGCGTGGTCGAGCATCTTGCTGTGAATGATGATCTTGTCGGACTCGGGGATGAAACCGTTTTTGAATCCGGCCTCGCCCATGGCCATCGCTGCCAAGGCGATCTCCTGACCGGCGCCGGGTTGGGTGATGACGATGTTGTGCGGCAGGAAGTCGGGGTTGTCGAAGGTCAGCTCGATTTTCTTGCCGGCTTTGACGGTGAAGGTTTCGACATCGAACTTCATGCGTTCGATGATGGTGCCGACGCGCACGGTGATCAGGTCGTCGGTCTCGGAAAGCACGCCGGTCTTTTCGACTTTAGTGTGCAGGACGTCTTCTTCCTCTGCTGTGATGCCGCTCTTGTAGTCGACGTTGAACCAATGATGCTGAACAGTGTGCGCTGCGATGCGGGCGTGACGCTCGGGTGACTTGAGCAGTTTGTTGAGTAGCTTGCCGTCGCGAACGTTGTGCTGCTGGTGGAGCCAGAGCGCTTCGAGCAGGTGATGAGCGTGATCTTTATTTTGCGGGTCCCATTTGGCCATCCATTTCTGGCAGGCGGCGATGACCTCGTTGGTCGATCGGGCGCTGAGTTCGACGCGGGTGCGGTAGCGAATGCCGTCGATGGGGTGTTCGAGGTTAGCCATCAGTTGGTCGAGCGAGGCACCGGCGATGGGCACGTCTTTCTGCAACTCGCGTTCTTTGTGGATGACACGATAGACGCGGCCGTGTTGGTGATCGCGGTTGGGGTCGCGCACGTTGTGCTGCATATGACCGATGATCAGGTTCGACCAATCGGCAACGTAGAGTCCACCGTCAGCACCGAACACGGCATCGGTCGGTCGGAAGTTCTTGTCAGTGCTGGAGAGCATTTCTTCGGTGGGGGTGCCCCAGACTTCGCCAAACTTAGTGGTTTCGGTGGTGGTCTTGGCATCTTTGCCGCGACCGGTGGTGACGGTGAACTCGGCGCCGCCGTCGCGGTCGAGTTGGTACTGCTTGATGCCGAGGAATCCGATCGCGTTGCAGATCAGGAAATTCTGCTGCATCTCGTCGGGGAAGTTGGCACTGGAAACGATTTCGTTCGCGGGCACCGGGCGAACTTCTTTGGTCAACAGAGGATACATCTGGAAGCCGTTGTCCTTCGGGCGCACCTGGAAGGCGCGGCCGCCGGTGCCGTCGGAGGCGAAGAGATAGCCCCAGCGGTCGAAGCTGGTGCCGTGTGGATTTGGGCTGTTACCTGCGATCATTTGGATGG
>JBBKXR010000025.1:0-2768 GCA_037969585.1 Verrucomicrobiales bacterium | reverse complement strand
GATTTCCCCAATGTGCCCTTGAATGACTCATGGACGATCTCCTCGATCCGGTTGGAAAGAACGTCTTCCCTAAACTGGGACTTGGTTTGGAGATAGACGATCATGCGGCTACTTCGGTTCGGTCTCGAAAGACAGTGCAGTGATCTGTCGAAAAACGCTCGATCACCGCCCTGCCCCGGCCTTCGAGGCAATCAGCCGGCCCACCCTGCGACCGAACCTCACGAACCGCTACCCCCCTGGCAGCAAACAGGTTAAGCTGATCAAGATCCTGCACACTCCACCCCGCCGCTTCCAACTGGCGATCGATCTGCGCACGGGCCTGTTGTTCGGGTGTCAAAACGGCAACGGGGTAGAGCGGACGGATGAATAGCTGGCGCAGCGCAACTTGGCGCGGCGGAAGCTTGGACTATCGGCAAGCCTGACCGAAACACAAGCCTAACGTGGGACTTGTTTCCCACGGGAACGCGGTAGCATCGGTTTCACGTCAGACGGCCACTACCTCTGATAGCGCAAACCAAACATCAGGGATTCTCTTTCGCTTTCGCCTGCCCATCCCCCGCCCGCCTCACCACCGGCTCGAGCCCGGCATCGAGGGCGCGCTTGATCGCTTTCTCCGACGCTCGTTTCAGCGCGGCCAGGGCACCGATGCAATCCGTTTCGTCGAGTGGCGGCACAACCGGTCGCTGCGCTGGCGGAGTAGCGGAACTGGAATCATCATCTGCACGGTATTCGGCGGGATCTTCCATGAGGGTTTGCGGAGGACGATGCTTGCCCGTCTCGATCAGGACAGGCGGAATCTCCGAAGCATCGTAGATAGACCACTCGTCGACAAGCTTCAGATAGTCACTGTGGAGATTTTTCCAACCACGCTCAAAACGACGGCGGATGGTTTCGTGAGGGATCGCGTGGCCACCAAGGCTGACTCTTTGATCGACGCGACGGATGGCAATGTCAGGATTCGGAAGCTTGAGGAAACTGAGTTGCAAGCGATAACCGGCTTTCCTCCATTGCGGGATCAATCGTACGTAGATGCGTGTCGCCAGAGTCGTTTCCAGGGCGAAACTCTTTTCGGCGGCGACCAAGTCATTTATCCGTTGCAGCATCAGGCGCCCTGCGGCGAAGGCTACCTTTTCAGGCTGAAACGGGCTTAGCCCTGCAGCGATAAGATCCGCATTCACAAACTCCGGACATTCCGCTTCATTGGGAAGAAATTCCTCAGCAAAGGTCGTTTTCCCCGCTCCGTTCGGTCCGGCAATGATGAGGATCTTTTTCACTCCACCAATAGAGACTGTGTCCGGGCATCCCTCAAGCGCGCCCTTCGTCCCAACGTTGGCTTCTCCCACTCAAACGGCCACTTCCCGCCCCGAATTCCTTGCGCCATGCGCGGAACTGCCGACACTGGCAACAGCACCATGAACCGCATCGATCGACTCACCGCAATGATCCTTTTGCTGCAGAGCCATCGGGTGGTCACTGCGGAGAAAATCGCCGACCACTTTGAGATCAGTGTGCGCACCGTCTACCGCGACATCGTCGCCCTCGGCGAGGCCGGTGTGCCGATCGTCGCCGAGGCGGGTATCGGCTACGCGCTGATGCGTGGCTACCACATGCCACCGGTGATGTTCACCGAGGATGAGACCGCGGCCCTGTTCATGAGCGGCGAGCTGACCGAGCAATTCGGCGATGAATCCCTGAAGCAATCGATGCGCGCGGCGATGCTCAAAGTGCGCGGCGCACTGCCGACCGAGCGCAACGATTACCTCGGCCGACTGAGCAAATCGGTGAGCGTCAGCGGGCCGTTTTCCCCCGGTCGGGATGCGCAACCTGACGACCAGAGCCAGCACTTGATGCCGGCCCAGAAGGCGGTGGTCAATCGTTGCTGCCTGGCGATCCACTACAACACCGGCGCACGCGGTGACATCACTGAACGGGTCATCGAACCGCTCGGCCTGGTCTACTACGCACGGCGCTGGCACCTGATCGGCTGGTGCCGTCTGCGCGGCGGCGTTCGCGATTTTCGCCTCGACCGCATCGATGCGCTGAAGGCGACGGGCGAAATTTTCGAGCGACGCGAGGATTTTTCCGTGGTCGAATACCTCAAGCATGAAGTCGACTGCGACCAGTTGACCACCGTGACGATGGAGATCCAGCCATGGATTCTCGATCGGGTGCTCGCCGACATGCCGGCCCGGATGACGCAGCGATCTGAACTGGCGGACGGACGAATTCGGATCGAAGCGATGGCCTATTCGCTCGACTGGCTGACCGGCTGGCTGGCGGCGGTGGGAACGGCCGCGCAGGTGGTGTCACCGCCGAAGCTGCGCCGGAAGATGCGCGAGCGCGCTCAGGAACTGGCCGCCCACTACGCAGAAGAAGAAGAAAAAGAAAAAACGCCAGCAGCAAAAGTCTCCTGACATAGGGTTGTCAGTGGCGGGTGCTAGCATGGTTTGTCTTCGTCGAAGAACGGCGTAGCGCAATATTCAAACCACTGATCAACACCTACTTACTACCCTTACTACCCTTACTACCATGAGCAATCCAGAACCGACCGTATCCTTGTCCCTGACCGTCAAAAACGGCAACGACGCCCTCGATTTTTATACCCGCGCCTTCGGTGCCAAAGAACTGTTCCGCCTGCCAACGCCCGATGGCGGTGTCGGCCACGCCGAGTTCATGATCGGCGAGACCAAAATTTATCTCTCCGATGAATCGCCGTGTTGGCACGCTGAGGCGATGCCCGAAGGCAGCAAAGCATCCTGCCTTTTCTC
>JBBKXR010000024.1:0-19814 GCA_037969585.1 Verrucomicrobiales bacterium | reverse complement strand
GGGTTGGGCAAATTATCCTCGGTTACTTGCTGCTTGTCGCTTGCGTGGATTCGCCACATCGTGAGGCCTCATGATCAGAACTCTCAATTTCCGGTGGCTCGGCTGCGCATTGCTGCTTTGCATGGCCTCATATCCATCGCTGTCCCGCGCCGAGTCAATCTCCGAGACGCTCCTTGGTGACTGGTCGCTGGCGATCGAATCTGGCGAGGCGGGATGGTTGAGTATTTCCGAAACCGATGACGCTCAGCCGTCGGTGTCGATGATGGTCAACGTAGGCAGCATCAAGCCGCTGAACGGCGTCGAGGTGCGTGACGGAAAGATCCACGTGCCGTTGAAAACTTTTCGAAAAGGCAGGAAAGGACCCGTTATTTCACAGAGCCGGGCGGTGATCTGGTCGGAGAAAGGCAAACTGAAAGGCGAAATTACTACCCGTTTTCCTGATGGTGAAAATGAGGACACTGTCGATCCATTTACCGGCAATAAGATCCCTCCGATGCCACCGGCGCCAGATCTGTCGAACGTGAAGTTCGGCAAACCAGTTACTCTGTTTAACGGCGAAAACCTGAACGGTTGGCGATTGCGCCGCCCAGACAAACATAATGGCTGGTCGGTCGAAGATGGCGTGTTGGTCAACAAAACGCCAAAGACAGATTTCACTGCTACCGGAGCCTACGGAAATCTGCGCAGCGACGCGCTGATCGGCGACGGCAAATTGCACATCGAATTTCTAATCGATAAGGATCGCAACAGCGGCATCTATGTACGTGGCATGTACGAAGCGCAGGTAGTCGATCGCGACAGCCGCATGCAGGGGCTACAGGGTGTGGGTTCGATTTTTGGCCTGGTCGAACGATCCGAGAACTCCGGCAAAGTCGGAGGTGAATGGCAGAGCTACGACATCACCCTCGTCGATCGCCACATCACCGTGGTGCTCAACGGTGTAAAAGTCATTGATAACCAGTCAGTGACCGGCCCCACTTCCGGAGCCATGCACACCGACCCAATCGCTCCCGGTCCGCTCTATTTGCAGGGCGATCACACGTCAGTGAGTTTCCGCAACATTGTGTTCACGCCGGTGTTGGAGTGAGGTCGTCGCTTGCACAGAAATGCGAATCATGAGTCAATGTCTGCAATGATTTTTTTGAAAAATACCATCGCTCCTGCGCTGCTTAATATCACGATTCTGCTGTCGCTGGCGGTGGCAAGTCTTGCCGAGGACAAGGGCGATGCTGACGACGGCTGGATCACGCTGTTCAACGGAAAAGATCTCAGTGGCTGGACGCCAAAAATCAGCGGGTCTCCCGTCGGTGAGAATTTGCTCGATACCTTCCGCGTCGAAGACGGCATTCTGAAAGTGTCGTATGACAAATACGAGAAGTTCGACAAGCGCTACGGACACCTCTACTCCAATCTTGCCTACTCTCACTACCTGTTGCGCATGGAGTATCGCTTCACGGGCAAAATGATGGCAGACGCGCCGCACTACGTGAATCTCAACAGCGGTGTTATGGTTCACTCGCAATCACCGCAGAGTATGAGGTTAAATCAGTCGTTTCCGGTCAGCCTTGAGTTTCAATTTCTCGCCGACGAGGGCAAAGGCGCGCGCCCGACCGGCAATGTCTGCACGCCGGGCACCAACCTTGAGGTCGATGGCGAACTGGTGACGCAGCACATAGTGAAATCCACGTCGCCAACCTTTCCAGCCGAAGAGTGGGTGAAAATCGAGATCGAGGTCCGCGGCAACGAGGAAGTGATCCACCGGGTCAACGGCAAGGAGGTCTTGCGTTATCAGCGCCCGCAACTCGACCCCGAAGGTCGTGTCGAATCGTCAGAAGCCTTGATCGCCGCCGGCGCCCCGACGCAACTCGCCTTTGGCTACATCGCTCTGCAGGCCGAAGGGCAGCCAGTGTGGTTCCGCAATATCGAGCTTAAACCGCTGGACGAATAATGATCAGCCGAACGGACCGACAGCCCATCGCAATGGAATTTGATCAAGCCAGGCACCCATTTCGTTCCCGATGGCAGATTGCTGCAGTCATTCTCGGTACCGTTTTTTCCGCCGCCGCGGTGGAACCCGCAGCGCTGCGTGAGGTCATCGTCAGTCACTCCGACGACAACGGTGTTCTCCAGCTCTTCGAAGTGCGGGAAGATGGATCTGCGCGGCGGCAACTGACGGATTCGGCGCGTGGCTGCCTCATGCCAGCGTGTTCGCCCGATGGCACAAAATTGGTTTATGTCGAACAGAGCGAAAAAGGAATGACACTGCGGCTCGCCGACATAGATGGGCAAAATGCCAAAGCGCTGACTGAGCCGGGAATGAATTTGGTTCCCTCTTGGGTGCCCGACAGCAAGCACATCGTTTGGATGATCGCTCAGCGGGGCGAAGACCCTTCGCGCAACAGCCAAATTTATCTGATGAATACCGAAACGGGCGAATCAAGGAGGTTGTTCAGCGATCCCGAGCAGCTCAAGTTCAGCAACTCGATGCCGGTTGTTTCTCCTGATGGTCGAAAGCTCGCGTTCGTTTCCAATCGGAGTGGGGACATGCGAATCTGGACGAGCAACTTCGATGGCAGTGAAGCGCAGATGATTTCGCCTCCGGAAGCGGATATCGACGAGATCCTCAAGCTACCCATCGAACAGAAAGTGCCGGCGTGGTCGCCGGACGGCAAATGGATCGCCCATTGGCAGGGCGTCGAAATGACCCACATGAGCAAGTCCACGGGAACTCAGGATCACGAGCGCGACCGGCAGATCGCGGCGACGTTTCATGTCTGCGTTGTTGGCAGTGATGGCAAGGGACGGCGCAAGTCAGGGGGTGGCGACGATCCAACCTGGTCGCCGGATGGATTTGTGACGCGCGCCTTTCCTGATCAGGAACGGGGCGGCCCGAAGATCATGATCGAGACCGCGTCGGGTTCAAAAGAGCTGCCCCTCGTGCCACCCCGGACCGGTGGATTCGGGCGTTTCACCTGGAAGCCTTGAATTGATGCATACAACATTTTAGTTTGGATGGCAGGCCGGCGAGATTTTTTGTTAGTTTCCGGGGCTTGAGGCAGTAGTAGGACGCAGGACTTCTTCCTGTTTGGCTGGAAATGCATGTGCCAATTCCAACTCGAACGACCATGAACTCGCCTCTTTTCCTTACTACCGTCACCCTGAGTCTGTGTTCCTTTGCCACATCGAATGCGGCGGATCCGGGACTCATGCTCTACTCGGAAAAATTCGATGCCGATCCCGGCTACATCGTCGCCAAGGGGCCCGATGCCAACAACACGGGGTCGGTTTCCTACGGTAGTCCCGGGGTGGGATTTCCGAATATCACTGCGGGCCAGTTTGGTGGTAGTGGGCAATACCTTTCGGATGCCACCTCAGGGGGCAAATTGGTGTTCGGCACTAACGACGATTTGATCAGTGGTAAATCTCGCAGCCGAAGCTGTATCACCGTCGTCGATACCTCGACGGCCGAGATCGGGCAATACCGAGTGAGTTTTGACGTCAGTGATCTAAAATCGGCGGACGACAATACCGCCTTGTTGTTCCACCTGCTCGAAGGCACCGGCGCTGCGGCTGACAAAGGCCATGTCAATTTTCAACTTACCGCACAGACCGAACTGCCGAATCTGTGCCCGACCGTGCCAATGATCAAAACTGGCAAGGGTGCGACTTCGGGCCAAGTGCTGACTGATCAGGAGATCAGCGCTGATGGCCGTTTCAGCGTCACTTTCGGGATCAGTGAAGCCGGCAAGCCGGGGGACTGGCTGGCGTTGGTGTGGACGCAAACCAAGCGAAATGGTGGGGCGCCGATTCCGTCGATGAGCATCGACAACATTTCTGTCGATAGGCTATCGGAACCGCCCGCGATCAAAGCTGCGATCGCGGAGGAAATTCCGGTGACCCCTTATCAACAGTTTGGTGACTGGAAGCTGTTGTCGGATTTTTCCGATGAGTTCAGTTCAACGGGAATCAATCCGAGCAAATGGAACAACAACCCCGGCAGTTGGGGGGCGTGGAGTTGGGATGAAAATAATGCCGTTCAGGAGTCGGGCAAACTGCAGTTGCGCATGGTTCACGAGCCGCACATCCGCAACAGCACGCGCATGTTTTACAAATCCGGCATAGTCCGTTCGCACCGTCAGATGACCTACGGCTACTACGAGGCACGCATCAAAGGTTGCGACCTTTTCCCCGGTGCCTGCCCGGCATTCTGGATTTTCAGCGACGGGAAAAAATACAACGGCGAGGTGCGCTACACGGAGATCGACTTTGCCGAGTTGCAAATGAATGAAATGAATCGCGAAACTGGTGTCCGTGACTCGGTGCATCACATCGACATGAATCTGCACCTTCGTCTCGCTGACGAAACAGGCAAGATCACCTGGCATCGTCCTGGAACCGATCCTGACATGTGCAAAAATGCCTGGGTCGCACCGTGGGATCCGCGCGAAGATTTTCACGTCTACGGCTGCGACGTCACCAAAGAGACGATCACATGGTACATCGATGGTGAGCAGGTTGCGCAAAAACCGAACACCTACTGGCACGAGCCGATGAACATTACGCTCTCGCTTGGTTTACGTTCTCCGCATGTCGGCTGGGTCGGTCAGGACATGAAGTCAGTTGCGCAGGCTGCGACGGACGAGGGTTTTCCGACCTCAATGGAAGTGGACTGGGTGCGGGTGTGGGAAAAAAAGTAGGCCGCTCTTTGCTTTGTCCACCCTCGATCACTCGAAGTCGTTTTTCAGTACGATACGGTGAGCCGGCTTTTCCTGCTCGAGTTTGGTAAACGCTTCGCCGATTTTGGACATTGGTAAAATCTCGGTAAGTGGAGCGATTCCATGTCGGGCAGCGAACTCCACCATACGTGAGGCGGTCGAAGGGCTGCCGATCGGTGACGCGCCTATCGACTTTTGGCCGGACAGCAGAGGAAACACGGCGGACTGAACTTTGGGAGCGGCACCGACGAGGTGCAGCGTGCCTTTGGGGCGCAGCGCAGCGATGTATGTTTCCCAATCCAGTTCGACATTTACGGTCACCAGAATCATGTCGAAATGATTGGCGGCTCTCTTCATCGCTCCGTCATCCTTGGAGTTGATAAAGTGGTGGGCGCCGAGCTTTTTCGCATCTTCCTCTTTTTCCGGACTGGTGGAGAATGCTGTGACTTCGCAGCCCCATTTGTTGAGGAACTGCAGCGCCATATGACCGAGACCACCGATGCCGACCACTCCGACCCGGTCCATCGGGGAAACTTGATTCTGGACAATCGGATTGAACACGGTGATGCCGCCGCAGAACAGCGGTCCGACGGCGGAAAGGTCGAGCGCATCGGGAATTGGCGTGGTCCACAACGCCTGTCCGCGAACCTTGTTGGCGAAGCCTCCGTGGCGTCCGACGATCGTTCCCTGACTGTTGGAGCATAGGTTGTGGTCGCCGGCGAGACACTGTTCGCAGGTCTGGCAGGATCCGGAATTCCATCCGAGGCCGACGCGCTGACCGACTTCGAGGTGCGAAACCGCATCGCCGATTGATGCCACAGTTCCGGCGATTTCGTGACCCGGGACGATGGGATACTCGGTCATGCCCCAATCGTTGTTGAGCATGCTTAGATCACTGTGGCAGAGACCGCAATAAGAGACGTCGATTTCGACTTCATTGACCCCGAGATCACCCGGGTCGTAGTCGATAACTTCGAATTTGCTGTCGGAGCCGGAGGAGGCGTAGGCTTTGATACTCATGATGGTGTGGGGATTCTCAGTTGTTTACGATGTTCATGACGAAATGGATGAGCGGAGGCTTACAACAGCCCGAAAATTCTCTTTTTGGAAAATTAATCGTTAGTTTTATGCTGTTGCGGTAGTGATTAGGTGATGACTCGTCGAACTTTCAGATTTTTCGTCCCGGTTCTTGTTGCCATTCTCTGCGCCTTCGCGCCTTCACGCGATGCTTCTGCCGTTGATTTTGAAAAGGAAATTCTGCCGATCTTTGAGGACAATTGCCTTGATTGTCACGGTCCGGATAAGCAGAAGTCGGAATTTCGTATAGATCAGCGGGCGGTCATGCTATTGGGCGGTGACTCTGGATTGGCGGCGTTGATTCCCGGCGATTCGGCGGGCAGTTATTTGATCGAAGTCATCGACGGCAGCGATCCCGATATGATCATGCCGCCGAAGGGAGATCCGCTTAGTGAAGGTCAGGTTGCTTTGATCAAGCAATGGATCGATGAAGGCGCAAAGTGGCCGGGGCAAATGGATGCTGAGGTGGAACTGACGACGGATCTGTGGTCGTTTCAGCCGGTGGTGCGACCGGACGTTCCCGCAGCGGTTGAGGCTATGCCGGTTGATGCGTTTCTCGGCGAGAGTTTGAAAGCTGCTGGTCTCGAAGCCAATCCCTCAGCCGATCCGCATGCGCTGGTTCGCCGTGCGTCGATCGTGCTTACCGGTCTGCCGCCGACGCCGGAGCGGGTGGCGGAATTTGAAAAAGCTTCTGTCGCCGATGCCGAGGCAGCCTACGCCGGCTTGGTAGACGAATTGATGGCGTCGCCGCACTTCGGAGAGCGCTGGGCACAGCACTGGCTCGACGTGATCCGCTGGGCGGAAACCAACGGCTCAGAGGCGAATCTTTATCGAAAGAATGCCTGGATCTATCGCGACTACGTGGTGAGAGCTTTTAACGAAGACATTCCCTACAACCAGTTCATTACCGAGCAGCTGGCTGGCGATCAACTCGGCGTCGGCGAAGCGACGGGCTTCCTGGTCGCAGGGCCGCATGTGCCGGCGGCGACAGTGGGCCGCGAGCCGACCGCAATTCGGCAGGCTCGGGCCGATCGTCTGGACGAAATCATGCAGACTGTCGGCGCTTCGATGCTCGGCGTGACGGTGAGCTGTGCGCGTTGCCACAATCACAAATTCGATCCGATTTCGATTAAGGACTACTACTCGCTGACGGCGGTTTTTCAGGGCGTGGAGTTCGGTGGTCGTTGGCCGGAATACGGCGACGAACATCCGCGCCAGCAGCGGGCGAAAGCGATTCGCGCGGAGATGTTTAAGGAACGCAACAAACTGGGAGAGGGTGTGGGGCAGTGGCAGGAAAACTGGGGAGGCTACGTGGAGCATTTCTTTGCGCCGACAAAAACTACCGCGCTGCGCATCGAGTTCGATCGACCGAACATCAGTGTCGATGAACTTCAGGTCTACGGTCCCGCTAATTACGGTGAAAATCTCGCGCTAGCCTCGGCGGGAACTTCGTTGGTGGCCGATAAGAATCAGACCACTGGCAACAGCGCGCCGGAAACTGCTAACGACGGGCAATTCGGCACCATGGCCTGGCGCACGGATATTCCCAAAGGCAGCAAAGAAAAGCCGTGGATTGAGATTCATTTTCCCAGTGAAAAAGAAGTCAGTCGTTTCCGCTATAGTAGCAATCGTGAGTACTACTTCGAAACCGACTACCTGTTACAGAACGGAAATTCGACGTTTTCCGGATTCAAAATATCCGCTCAACAAGCGGACGGCAGTTGGCAGGAATTGGCAAAAACCGATGTGGCCAAAGAACTACTGAAGAAAGATCCCGAATTGGCGAAAGCCTCGGAGCGGCTGCATAAAAACATCGAATTGCTCAAGGAAGAAGGTCCTCAGCACAGCTTTGTGGGCAACTTCGTGAAGCCGGTGGTGACACAAGTGCTGCACCGCGGCAGCCCGGAGAATCCGCGCGACGAAGTGATGCCTTCGGGTATTTCGATTCTCGACGGCGATTTCGGTCTCGATTCGAAAACCCCGGAAGCGAATCGACGTGTTGCGTTCGCCGAGTGGCTGACGCAGCCGGATCATCCGCTGACCTCGCGAGTGATGGTCAATCGTATGTGGCATCACATTTTCGGCAGTGGCATCGTGCCGACCGCCGGCGATTTTGGCTTCGCCGGCGCCCTACCGACACATCCGCAACTGCTCGATTGGCTGGCGGCCGAGTTCGTCCACCCGACGCAAAGTGAAGCAGCGCCGTGGTCGATGAAAACCATGATCCGCCTGTTGGTGATGTCGGATGCCTTCCGCCGCTCCAGCCTGCCGACTGACGCCGGTCTCGAGGTCGACGCAGGAGCTTCGCTGCTATGGCGTTACCCGCCGCAACGCGTCGAAGCCGAAGTGATTCGCGATGGCATCCTGCAGGCTTCGGGCAAGCTCGACCCGACCATCGGCGGCCGCAGCTTTCGAATTCACGACGAGAAAAAGACCTATGCGCAGTGGCAGGTGGTCGACAATCACGGTTCGGAAACCTGGCGCCGAATGCTCTATCAGGAGCGGATGCGCAGGGTGGACGATCAGATTTTCACCGCCTTCGATTTTCCCGATTGTGGTCAGGTCAGGGCCAGTCGTCCAATCTCAACCACACCGCTGCAGGCGCTCAATCTGATGAACAGCGACTTCGTCGTCGAACAGAGCGCGTTCGTCGCCGAGCGTGCGCAGAAGGAGGCGGCTGGTGATATGGACGCAGCGGTAAAACGCTGTTTCGAATTGCTGCTCACTCGCCAACCTGACGCCGGTGAGCTCGCCGCCTGTGTCGAGGTTGCCAACGCTCAAAGCCTCGCCGTCGTGTGTCGCAGCCTGATCAATTCGAACGAATATGCGTTTTTGCCCTGAGAATTATCTCGCGCAGAGGCGCAGAGTTTTTCTGAATGGAGATCAACGACATATCCGGAGTGATCGTGGATCGTTCGATGAAGCTTCATCAAGCTTTGGGACCGGGGCTTCTGGAGTCGGTCTATCAGCGGATTCTGGCATACGAACTGCGAAAAGCCGGCCTCGCTGTCGAGACGGAGGTGCCCATTCCTGTCGAATGGGATGGGAACGTGATCGACGAAAGTTTTCGCGCCGATTTCATAGTAGAATCTCAAGTACTCGTGGAACTTAAATCCATCGAGCAATCCGCAGCCATTCATAGAAAACAGACACTCACCTACATCAAGCTGGCCAATCTTAAGCTCGGCCTCTTGATCAACATTGGTGCTGTTCTCCTGAAAAACGATATCCATCGACTCGTCAACAATCTCCCCCACGACCATAGAACATGAGCAAAATTAATTCCCCCTCTGCGTCTCTGCGCCTCTGCGCGAGACTTCTCATGCTCTTCGCAGTGGTGGCTCTCGTCGCCACTGCCAACGCGGCAGACAAGCCGAACGTTTTGTTCATCGCCATCGATGACTTGCGACCTGAACTGGGTTGCTACGGCTCGGATGCAATTCTTTCTCCCAACCTGGATGCACTCGCGGCGCAGGGGATGCGCTTCGATCGTGCCTACTGCCAACAGGCGATCTGTTCGCCTTCGCGTGCCAGTCTGCTGTCGGGCATGCGGCCGGACGATACGGGTATCACGCACAACTACGTCGAGTTCCGCGAGCTCAACCCGGATGTGATCACGCTGCCGCAGCACTTCATGGCAAATGGCTACGAGACCGTTTCCAGCGGCAAAGTTTTTCACCGACCGGGCGACGACCCGCAGTCCTGGAGTCGCATGCCCGCCGTTGAAAAGACTTCTTACAAAGAGCCTAAATACACCTTCGCCGATCCGAAGAATCACGAGCTGCACATGCAGCAGAAGAAAGAGATGTTCGAAAAATACGGGGAGGCATCGAAGCGCGGCCTGGCGAGTGGTCCCGCTTTCGAGAGCTACGATGTGCCCGATCACGCTTACATCGACGGATGGAATACCGAGGTCGCTATCGCTACGTTGAAAGACATGGTGGAGACTGACTCCGATAAGCCGTTTTTCCTCGCGCTCGGTTTCAAACTTCCGCATCTCAATTGGGTTGCGCCGAAGAAATACTGGGACCTCTACGATCGCGATAAAATCAAACTCGCCACGCAGGTCAGCGGGCCGAAAGGCGGCGCACAGGTTGGCCTGCATGCATCGTTTGAATTGCGGGTGCGGGCTAACATTCCCAAGATCGGACCGATGGGCGACGATCTGTCGCGCGAGCTTTTGCACGCGTACTACGCCAGTGTCAGTTACGTAGATGCCAACATCGGTAAGATGATGGCGGCTCTCAAGGAAGCCGGTGTCGCCGACGACACCATCGTCATCGTCTGGGGTGACCACGGCTGGCACTTGGGCGAGATGGGCATCTGGGGAAAAGCCACCAATTACGAAATTGCCACCCGCGTTCCGCTGATCGTTTCCGCGCCGCAGATGAAAGCCCGCGGCAAGTCGACCGACGCACTGGTCGAGCTGATCGACATCTATCCGACGCTCTGCGAGCTCGCGGACATTCCCAAGCCCGATCACATCGCTGGCAAGAGCTTCGCGCCTCTGCTCGACGATCCTGAGAAGGAGTGGAAAGACTTTGCGCTCAGCCAATTCCCCAGCCCCGCTCTGCGCGAATGGGCGGCCAACCCGCTATCGCCGGAGATGCGCGAGACTTTTTTCGGTCCGCTTATCGAAGAGGTGGAAGGCCGTATTATCGAGCAGCAGGGTGAGCTCTGGGATCGCGATCTTTTTGAAAACCATCTCATGGGCTACTCGCTGCGCACCGACCGCTACCGCTTCGTCACCTGGCTGGACTCTCGCGACTTGAAGGCGGAGCCAGTCTTTGTAGAGCTGTTCGACCACCAAAAAGACCCCACCGAAACGGTGAACGTCGCCATTGAGAATTCTGATGTGGTCGCTGAGCTCTCGAAGAAGGTTCGCGGGCTGATTAGCCACTGATTTAACATCGCGCAGAGGCGCGGAGATGTTTTTAATTCCTACTGGCCTTCTCAATCTTTCACCGCCTCCCACCTATCGCCATTTGGCCCTCTGGACGGAACTCTGCGTCTCTGCGCGAGTCTTTCAGTATGCCGATTTTCCTGTTAGATTTCTTTATCACCGGCAGTGATAAGATGAAGACCATTTATACTCATGAACGAAGCTGAACACCTCACCCCACACGGCCACAGACTTCTCGATCGCCGTGGCTTCCTGCACAACACCGTCGGTGCGCTCGGCGGGCTCGGTCTTGCGCAGTTGCTCGCCGGTGACGGCAAGGCTGCGGTAAGTGCCGATCCTTCCCAGTTCAGCGGAAAAATTCCGATCCGGCCGGACATCGATCCCGACAATCCCTACCTGCCACGCACTGGCCACTTCGATGCTGCCGCGAAGCAGGTGTTGGTGATCTACTGTCCGGGCGCGGTCAGTCATGTCGATACCTTTGACTACAAGCCGGCGCTGGCGAAGCTGCACGGGCAAAAGGCACCGTTTATTCCTGAGGTCACTTTTGAAGGTCCTCCGGGAAATATCGCCAAGCCGTTTTGGGATTTCAAACCGCGTGGAGAGTGCGGAAAAATGACTTCTGATTTGCTGCCGAATCTCGGAGCGCTGGCCGACGATTTTTGCTTCATCCACTCGCTGCACACGCAGACCAGTGCGCATCCGCAGGGCGAAAATTTCATGAACACCGGTTTCACGATGGAAGGCTTTCCGTCGTTCGGTTCGTGGGTGACCTATGCGCTCGGTTCGGTATGCTCCGACTTACCGGCGTTCGTGGCGATCAATGATCCGCGTGGCCTGGCGCGTTCCGGAAAGAATAATTTCGGTAACGGCTTTCTGCCTGCTGCCTTTCAGGGCACCGACTTCAATGCTAAGAATCCGCCGGCTAACCTCGGCCGCCCGACCCATTACACAGCCGCCGATGACAAGGCCACGGTCGACCTACTGAAGCGGCTCAATGGCAAGCACCTCGAGCAGTATCCCGGCGATGCCGATCTGGCCGCGCGTATCGCCAGCTATGAACTCGCCGGGCAGATGCAGACATCGGTTCCCGACATGATGGATCTCAGTGCCGAGCCGGAATCTATCCACAAGGAATACGGCACCGACACCGGCACGGAGCTGAAGCGCGAGTATGCCAAAAATTGCATTCTTGCTCGCAAGCTGATCGAGAAAGGTGTGCGCGTCGTTCAGCTGTTCAACGGCAGCGATCCTTCCGGCGGCAACGGTATCACCAACTGGGATTCGCATTCCGACATTGCCGACACTCACGCCATGCAGGCCGAAATTATGGACCAGCCGACCGCTGCGATGATCCGCGACATGAAGCGTCGTGGCCTGCTCGAGGATACGCTCATCGTCTGGGCCACCGAATTTGGTCGCATGCCGTTCCTGCAAGGCAATGGCACGGGTCGTGACCACAACCCCTCCGCGTTCACCTGCTTCCTCGCCGGCGCCGGTGTGAAGAACGGCTTCAGCTACGGCGAAAGCGATGACTACGGTTTCAAAGCCGCTGTCGACCCTGTCGAAGTCCACGATTTCAATGCTACGATACTGCACCTGTTAGGACTTGATCACGAGCGCTTGAGTTTTTATCACAACGGTCTCGAACGGCGCCTCACCAACGTGCATGGTCACGTGATCAAGGACGTACTGGCGTAACGCGGCTTGGCCCCCGTAGACGGCCGGACGGAGACCCTGCAGGGGCTGGAGGGGCTCGCTCCTGCGTGCCCTCGTCGGTAGACGAAGGCCGCGAGCCACCGTGAAGGGGTGCTGCGGAGGTGCGCGACCAAGCGGAAGCCAGACGGCGCACGCTGGCAAGGTGGAACTTGCCCCTCCAGATCACACAACCCGCTGCGCGATCTCGTCTTGGCCCGACGGTGTATTTGGCTATACTCTTTGGCTGTTGGAGAGTCTATGAGATCGATCGTTACGTTTATGTTTACGCTGGTGAGTTCCTTCGCCAGCTTATCTGCGCTTGCGGCTGGCGATTTCAGCGAAGGCGAAAAGCTTTTCGCTCTGACGGTGAAGCCATTAATCGCCGAAAAATGCATGGCTTGTCACGGCGATGAACCTGACAAGATCAAAGGTGAGTTCGACATGCGCAGTCGGTCGGCGATGCTTGCGGGAGGGGAGACCTTCGCCGCCGAAGTGCTGATGCCGGGCAAGGGCGAGGACAGCTTTCTCTACATCGTTTCGACCTGGGCCGAGGAGGATTTTGAAATGCCGCCCAAACAGGCTGATCGATTGACTGAGGAACAGACGTGGTCGATTCGCGATTGGATCGACGCGGGCGCGCCCTGGCCGGATGATGCACGAGTGGCGATGATTCAAGATAGGTATGCGCAAGGTGAGCAGGTGGCGACTTCCACGGCGCTCGCTGAAGATTGGCAGAACCGCCGCTATGAACCGGAGAAACTTTGGGCCTACCGACCGCTTGTGGTCAGCGCCGTCCCGGACGCGGAACATCCGGTTGATTGGTTTATCGGGCAAAAACTGAAACAGACCAAGCTGGAGCCAGCACCATCAGCGGACGCACGCGAGATGGTGCGTCGGATGAGTTTCGGGTTCACCGGACTGCCCCCGAAACCGCCCGAAGTTCGCGAGTTTGAGACTGCTTACGAAAAGGATCCAGCGATCGCCGTGCGTGACTTTGCGAGCAAACTCATGGCGACGCCGCACTACGGCGAACATTTTGGCCTGCAGTGGTTGGACGTCGCTCGCTACGCGGACTCGGCGGGTTTTGCCAACGACTACACCCGGCCCAATGCGTGGCGTTATCGGGACTACGTGGTCCGCGCTTTCAATGACGACAAGCCCTACGACGAATTCGTCCGCGAGCAATTGGCCGGAGACGAGATCGATGCCAGTGATCCAGAGCATCTCGTGGCGACTGGTTTTTTGCGCATGGGACCATGGGAACAAACTTCGATGAGTGTGTTTCGGGAGACTCGTCAGCAATGGCTGGACGATGTCACCGATTCGGTCGGGCAGGTGTTTCTCGCTCACGCGATGCAGTGTGCAAAGTGCCATGACCACAAGTTCGATCCGATTCCGACCCGCGACTACTACAGCATGATGGCAGTGTTCTCGACGACGCAGTTCGCTGAGCGCGATGCGGCGTTTTTAGACACCGAATTGAAAGCCGGCTTTGAGGAATCCAATCAGTGGGTCCAGGCGAAACTAAAATCCTATCAGGAACAGCGGAAAGCTTTGAATGATCGGGTCGAGCGACAAAAGCAAAAGGAAAGCGGCGACGCCAAAGTTGGTGACAATGGTCTCGATCCCGGAGACGAAGCCTCGCTGGCGCGGATGGGCAAAAACATTGCCCGCCACAGCTGGGAATTGGATCGCACCAAGCCGATCGCTTTTTCGGTGTACACCGGAAACACCATCGTCCGTAATAATGTCGGTAGCCGGGTTGATCTTCCAGCTAAGCCATGGGGCAAAGGGTCGATCGAAAAGGATACGATTCTCGCGGGAGGCGATGCGTTTTCCCCAAGTGATCCTGTGCAGCCTGCTGCCTTAAGCGCCGCCGAATCACTCGGAGAAATGGCTGTGATGACATTTCCGCAAGGCATGGGAAAACGTCGATCTGCGTTGGCGGAATGGATCGTCGATGAAAAAAACCCACTCACCGCACGGGTGATGGTGAACCGGGTGTGGTCCTGGCATTTCGGTAAGGGGCTGGCGGGTAATCCAAACAACTTCGGCGGCACTGGCGGGTTACCCACCCATCCCTTGCTGCTCGACTACCTCGCCGATTGGTTCATGGAAAATGAATGGTCAGTGAAGAAGTTGAATGAGCTGATCGTCACTTCGGAAGCTTACCGACGCAGTTCCCGGCATCCGCAGCCTGATCTTGAGGAAGAGTTGGATCCGAAGCACAATCTTTACGCTACCTTCCTGCCTCGTCGCTTGAAGGCGGAGGAGCTTCGCGACGCGATGCTGGCGTCGAGTGGCGAGCTGAATCCGCAAGTCGGTGGCATTCCCGCGCGTCCCGATGTCAACATGGAGGTGGCCATGCAGCCGCGCCAAATCATGGGTGGAACCGCATCGGTCTACGAGCCTGATTCGCTCCCCGGGCAGCGCAATCGACGAACCCTGTATGCCGAGCGAATTCGGGGACTGCGCGATCCTTTTTTGGAAACCTTCAACCAGCCCGGACCGGAAATATCCTGTGAGCTTCGCGAGACCTCGACGGTAGCACCGCAGGCGCTGACCCTGTTCAATTCCGAGGAAGTGCAGGACCGTTCGCTCGCATTTGCCGCCCGGCTGCTCGTTGATGAAGATGACCAGGAGACCACGATCAATCGTGCATTTTTGTTTAGTCTCGGCCGGGTCGCGACGCCCGAAGAGATGCAGGCTTGCCTCGCACATTGGAAAGCTGCGACGCTCGAAGAAGAGGGTAAAAATTATCCTGCGAAGGACTATCCCGATCGCACCCAACGAACGGTGATGGCGGAAAAAACCGGCGAACCTTACGACTTCATCGAATTCATGCCGGCCTACAGAAGCTATCAACCCGATCTTCAATTTGGCGATGTCGATGCAAACACACGAGGCCTCGCGCAGATCTGCCTGGTGATCTTCAATCTCAACGAATTCGCGTATCTGGACTGATGATGAGCACGAACAAATCCCTTTTATTTGCAAACCCCACTCGTCGCGAAGCCCTGTTTGGGCTCGGTGCCGGACTGGGTTCGGTTGCGCTGACTTCGTTGCTACGTGGCGCGGAAATTGGCGTCGCCCACCATCCTGCGAAAGCGAAGCGCTGCATTTTCCTGATGATGGAAGGCGGGCCGTCGCACATCGATACTTTTGATCCGAAGGCTGAACTCACCAAGCGGCATTTACAAAAATTCAATCGCACCGGCGAGGAGCAGAGTGCGATGTCGTCCGGGGATCGCTACTTCGTGAAGAGTCCCTTTGAGTTCATCAAGGCAGGCCAGAGTGGGGCCGATATTTGTACCGAGTGGGAACATCTCAAAGAGGTGGTGGACGATATTTGTTTTTATCGTGGCGCTCAGGTCGAGTCCGTCAACCACCCGACGGCCTGTTATCAGGTCAACACCGGTAATCGTTTCGGCGGCGATCCGGGCATTGGTTCGTGGGTGACCTATGGCCTGGGTTCTGAGAATGAAAACCTTCCAGGTTTCGTCGTCTTGCCGCGCAACAGTTATCCGCAGGGGGGGGCGGCCAATTGGTCAAATGGATTTCTGCCGGCGGAATACCAGGGCACACCGCTGCGCCCCGAAGGTAGCCCGATTCTCGATCTCAATCCGCCGCCGGGAGTGACGCGCCAACGTCAGAGATCGAATCTGGACTTGCTGGCGAGTCTCAACCAAAAGCACCTGGATAAGCGTCCGAATCGAAGCGACTTGGACGCGCGCATGTCGTCGTACGAACTCGCCTATCGGATGCAGACGGAGGTTCCGGGGATTCTCGATCTCGACGGCGAAAAGCCATCGACCCTTGAGGATTACGGGATTGGCGATGCCAAGACCGATGCCTTTGGGCGCAAGTGCCTGCTGGCGCGGCGACTGGTCGAGAAAGGTGTGCGCTTTGTTCAGGCCTACGCCGGCAACTGGGACAGCCACGACTACATTCAAAAGGCCCACGGCTCACTGATTCGTTCCGTTGACCGTCCGATCGCAGCACTCCTCAAAGATCTGAAACAGCGCAGCATGCTCGATGATACCTTGGTGATCTGGTGTGGTGAATTTGGGCGCACGCCCGACAATGGATTGCGGGGCGGGGGACAATCCTACGGACGTGATCACAATGCGAAGGCGATGACGATGTGGTTCGCCGGCGGCGGAACCAAGGCCGGCCATACCATCGGCGCGACTGACGAAGTCGGTGCCGAAGCGGTCGACTGTGTGCACCACATCCGCGATGTCCACGTGACGCTGTTGCATTTGCTCGGGCTCAATGACAACAAGCTGACCTACTACCACGCGGGGCGGCACAAGCAGCTGTCCCAGTTTGGTGGAAAAGTGATCGGTGAATTGATCGCGTAGCATTGCTTGGTATAGGTGTGCGATGACATCGTTGCATTTCCGCCGCCTTTCTTTTGCTGCTCTGCTGCTGTGCCTGCTATTTGCAGGACAGGCCGGCGCGGAACCGAAAACCGTTCGCCTGCTCACCATAGGCAACAGTTTTGCCGAAAATGCGATGACTTACTTCCCGCGCCTTGCCGAGGCAGCAGGACATCAGATTATTTACGGCGCCGCCAATCTTGGCGGCTGTACGCTGGAGCGTCACTGGCGTCATGTTACGCAGCACGAAGCGGATCCCGAGGGTGACGAAGGCTCTCCTTACAAAGGAGGGCGCGCTCTGGCGGAGTTATTGGTGCAGGAGGACTGGGATTTTATCACCATCCAACAGGCAAGTCCGATCAGTCACGACCTGTCGACCTACTATCCGTTTGCGAAAGATCTCGTCAGCTACATTCGTGAGCGTGCTCCGAATGCCGAGATCACGATTCATCAGACATGGGCCTACCGGGTCGACGACCAGAGATTCACGACATCGAAAAAAGACGACTTGCCGGATACTCAGCAGAAAATGTTCGAACAGGTCCGCAAGGCGTATCACAGCGTTGCCGAAGATCTGGGACTGAGCCTTGCTCCCTGTGGTGACGCCATGTTTCTCGGTGATACCGATCCTGAATGGGGCTACCAGCCTGATGCTGAATTCGATTTCACGACGGCGATTGAACCTCAACTTCCTAAGCAATTGCATTCCCTGCACACGGGCTGGCAGTGGAATAGAAAACGCAATGACGACAAAAGCGTTCCTCGAAGGCTCGGGCTGGACGGTCATCACGCCAGCGAGGCGGGGAAATATCTGCTCGGCTGCGTCTGGTTCGAGACCTTCTTTGAAGAACGTGTCGTTGAAAACAGTTTTGTGCCCCGGGGCTTCGATCCAGTTTATGCAGAATTCCTCCGCGAGACCGCGCATCGGGCAGTGGCAGAGCTCAAGGCTGAGCCAAAAGCGGCGGTGTCGCAGTAGACGCTATTTTTCCTCGTCAGACTTCGCGGACGCAGACGCGGGCGCGGCTCTGACGACAAAATCGTCGTAGTGAACATCGTTGATGTTAGTCGTCAGGCTGACCTGAGATTTCGTCTCGTGGGCGATGCCTTCGGACTCTAGTTCACCGATTTCATCGCCGTCGACCAGAACGGTAGCGGTCGCACCCTTGGTTCGGATCACAAGTTCGTGCCACTCATTTTTGTCCTTTTCGATATCGAGTTCGAGTTGAGCGGTTTTAGTTTCGAGTAATTTCTTGGTATCTTCGTCGAGCCCTGCGGCGGATTTTTTCATCTCGTAGATCGAGTTTTCCATGTTGCCCGTTTTGGCATCGGCGATGCTGCCACCGGTCGGGGTGATGGTGATGCTACAGACGTGACCCGCGTGGGCGCCTTTGAAGTCTTTGTCGTCGAACCAGACGTTGAAGCGTTCCGCCTCGGCACCGGCGAATTTGAACTTCACCGAAACTTCCATGTCTTGGCGCCCCTCGAAGCGGATTGCATCGACGCCGGCGTGATCGTTGATGTCGATCGTTTTACCAATCAGTACGCCATCGCTGATAACGCTTTCGCTTTTGTAGTGGAACCACTTTTCGCCGAATTCATCTTTGGAAAAATCGTCTTCGAAAATGGTCTCGCTGTAGTAAAGGCTCTCCTCATTACCTTTCCGTTTCAGGTCCCACTCGTTGAGCCAGGTCTGATCTTCGTCCGACAACGTATCGACCGGCACTTCGAAGACATTGCCTTTAGTGCGAATCTTTACCATGCCATCCTGCATGTCGAGCAGTTCGGCATTGATCGTCGCCCCGCTCTTGTTGGTGAAATCGCGGAAATCGCGAGCTTGGGCAGCGCCTGCGATCGCGAGCGCGATTGTCACACAGAGAATCGTTTTCATACGCATTCGATACGCTTTTCGTGACAAAGGCGCAAGAGCATAGCGATGCCGAAATACGCGCTTTCCCTGGTGATGGTTCACAGGGTATCAATTGAGAACATGAATCTTTTTCGATCCTTTTGGACTATTACTTCGATCGTCGTTTTGGTGGCGACATCAATGCCGGTGGAGGTCCTCCGCGCTGCGGAGAAAGCCAAACGAGCACCGGGGCCAGCCCCTGTGGTGTCGCCGACGATTGAGGCGGAGGGTAAAGTGACATTTCGGGTTATGGCACCAAACGCAGATGCAGTCTCTGTTGTCGGGGAAATGGCCAAGGGTAAGGTGGCGATGGAGCGCGACGATGCGGGCCTGTGGACGGTGACGCTGGATGCGGTCGAACCCGGGGTCTACGGATACAGTTTTGATGTCGATGGTAGGAAAATGGTCGACCCGGGGAATCCTGCGCTCAAGCCGATGCGTTCTCCGACGACCAGTGTTCTCTACATCCCGGGCGACCATAGCTACGATTTCAAAGACGTTCCTCATGGGGCAGTTCACCTGCACAATTACCATTCAAAGCCGATCGACCGGTTTCGTGAGATGCAGGTTTACACGCCGCCTGGTTATGAAACGAGCGATGAAAAGTATCCGCTGCTCGTGTTGCAACACGGACACAGCGACAGTTTTGCGACCTGGGTGGCATACGGTAAAGCTCACTGGATTCTCGATAATCTCATCGCTGCAGGAAAAGCTGTGCCGATGATCGTGCTCATGCTTGACGGCCATCCGATTCCCGAGTCCTACGGCAACGGTCGCAGCATGGCCAACACCGAGGAATTGCGGCGTGATCTACTTGAGGCAGCCTTGCCGTTGGCGGAGGCGCATTACCCGATCAAGCCCGGACGCGAAAATCGGGCCATCGCCGGTCTGTCGATGGGCGGTCTGCATTCGATGACGATTGGGCTCAATGAACTGGACACTTTCGCCTGGATCGGTGCCTTCAGTGCGGCGATCCCAGACGCGGAAAGCGTGAAAAGTGCAGTGGACGACGCGGCAGAAACAAATAAAAAACTGAAGTTGTTGTGGATTTCTTGCGGTAAGGACGACTTCCTGCTCGATGAGAATTTAGCTGCTGTGGATGCCTTTAAGACGGCTGGCGTTAAGTATGAATG
>JBBKXR010000023.1:0-2567 GCA_037969585.1 Verrucomicrobiales bacterium | reverse complement strand
CGCTGATGCGTGGCAGCGACGGCACTGGCCTGACGCTGGTGATTTCGCCGCTTATCGCGTTGATGAAGGATCAGGTCGACGCGCTCGTCGCCAATGGCGTCGCCGCAACGTTTCTCAATTCGTCGCTCGATCCCGCCGAGCTTCAGCAGCGGACTCAGGATCTCGACGCCGGAAAATACCGACTGCTCTACGCCGCGCCAGAACGCATCATGAGCAGCGCCTTCATCGATAGTTTGCGGCGCTGGGGTGTCAATGCGGTCGCCGTCGATGAAGCGCATTGCGTCAGTGAATGGGGCCACGATTTCCGCCCGGAGTATCGCCAGCTTTCTCAGCTTCGTGCCGCCCTTCCCGAGGTGCCGTTCATCGCCCTGACCGCCACTGCCACCGCGCAGGTTCGACAGGATTTAATCACTCAACTGTCGTTGAAAGATCCGCAGGTGTTCGTCGCCAGCTTCAACCGCCCTAATCTCAACTACACCATCCTCGGCAAGGCCAAGCCGGTCCGTCAGGTATTCGATTTTGTCGACCAGCGCCGCGACGAGGCCGGTATCATCTATGTGCAATCGCGCAAGGGTACGGAAAAAATCGCCAGCGCTCTGAGCCGTGAGGGTATCAAGGCACTGCCCTACCATGCCGGTCTCGAAGGCGACGAACGAAGCCGTAACCAAGAGGCTTTTCTGCGCGACGAGGTGCAAGTCATCTGCGCCACGGTGGCGTTCGGTATGGGCATCGACAAGCCCAACGTGCGCTACGTCATCCACGCCGATTTGCCGAAGAACGTCGAGAGTTACTATCAGGAGACCGGCCGTGCTGGTCGCGACGGTCTGCCATCGGAGTGCGTGCTGCTTTTTTCCAAAGGCGACCTGATGCGCAACTTGCGTTTCCTCGATGAGATGACCGATCACGAGGCGGCGGCGGTTGCCCGTCGACAGATGACCAAGATGGTCGACTACGCCGAGAGCAGCCGTTGCCGAAGGGTGGATCTGTTAGGCTATTTCGGCGAAACCTGGCCGGACGACAACTGCGGCGGCTGCGACATCTGCCTCAATCCTCGCGAGACCTTCGACGCCACGCTTGAGGCACAGAAGTTCCTTTCCTGTCTGGTCCGCATCCAACAGAAAAGCGGTTTCTCGCTGGGCATGAATCACGTCGTCGAAGTCCTGACAGGTGCCAACACCGAGAAGATTCGCAAGTGGCAGCACGAAACGCTGAGCACCTACGGCATCGGCAAAGATCACTCGCGACCGGACTGGTTGGAGATCGGTCGCCAATTGATCGGGATGGGACACGCCGCGCTCAGCACCGATAACTTTCAGACCGTCTCGGTGACCCCGCAGGGAATCGATTTTCTCAAAAATAAATCACCCGAATCGGTCACCCTGACCCGATCACCCCTCACCGGCAGATCAACATCGAAAACCGAGCGCGCCGGTGCCATCGCCTGCGACGAAGGCCTTTTCGAGGAATTGCGCACGGTCCGCAAACGCCTCGCCGACGAACGCCAGGTTCCGCCCTACATTATTTTCGGCGACCGCACGCTGCGCCACATCGCGCGCAGCTACCCACAAAACCAAGCCGCGTTCCTCGAAGTGTCCGGCGTTGGCCAGCAGAAGTGGTCCGACTTCGGTGCCGACTTTATCGCTGCGGTCGACAGCTGGTTGACGACCCACGAGAAGCTCGATTTTCCCGATGAGAAACCTGCGGGCCGGCCGAAGCGAAAAATGAACAGCGACGACGACCTCTCGGAGACCGCATTGGAGAGTGCCGAAATGTTTCAGAAGAACCAAACCATCGATCAGATCGCCGCGACCCGTGGCCTTAAGCCGAGCACCATCTGCAAGCACATCGCCGATGCCATCAAGGTGAGCAAACTCGACGCCTCGCCGCGCGATTTTTACAGTGAGGAGGATGAACAACGCATCGCCACCGCCGTCGCCCAACACGGTATCAACGCGCTCGGCCCCTTGCATCACGCCCTCGACAAGGCCATCTCCTACGACACTCTGAATCTCTACCGCGCATTCTACAGTCGAAACACGCCCGATGCCCAGACGGAAGAACTAACGTGATACCGCCGTCCCTGCGATCCCCAATTGAACCAATCCCCTCGCCGCTCCCTGCCCCAGAACATGCCTACCACCGCATCTGATCACCCCGGCGCTACGCCCCTCGCCGACGGCTCGACATTTTTCAAAGTCTGGGCACCAAAACGCCATCGCATTGACGTCGAGCTCGGCGAACGCCGCGAAGTGCTGACGAAATCCGACGGCGGATGGTTTTCGGCGACCGTGAAAAACGCCACCGCCGGTGATCGATACCGCTTCGTTCTCGACGGTGAAATCAGTCGCCCAGATCCGGTCTCGAACTTTCAACCGGAGGGCGTACACGGCCCCTCCGAAATCATTGATCACACCTGCTACGAATGGAGTGACGAGGACTGGCAGGGCGTCGCTAGCCGAGATCTGGTAATTTACGAAATCCACGTCGGCACTTTCACCGACCGAGGCACGTTTTGCGCGGCGATCGACCGCCTCGATGAACTGGTTGAGCTCGGCATCACTGCGCTG
>JBBKXR010000022.1:0-11002 GCA_037969585.1 Verrucomicrobiales bacterium | reverse complement strand
GCCCCATCACCTGCCACTGCGCGTCGACATAGCTGGACCAAAACACCCACATCACCTTGCCGTCATCGGTCGCCGCCAGCGAAACGCCGTCGACGATGCCGGCACCACCGGTGACATCGAACACTTCTCCGACCGTGCCCGCTTTGGCATCAATCGGTCGCGCCATCACCCATTCTTCGCTCATGTGGTAGCGTTTCCACACCGCCCAGCCCTGCTGATTTTCATCGAGGTGCACCGACATCTCGATGTCAAAGCCCCCGCCTTCGTGATCACCGTCGAGTTCCAGGCCCGCCCGCGCGGTAGGCAACTGAGCCCATCCTAGAAAAACTACGAGCGCGAGAGAAAGCGGCAAAGTTTTCATCGCCACCGATCTTGGCCGCGAGCCCCGCCCCCAGCAAGCCCACATATCCGTATTCAGGCGGCGCTTCGCCAGAGTAAGTAGCACGGGCTTCCCAGCCCGTGAGTCCGAGCGGGCTGAAAATCCGACAAAACAAAGCCCAGCCGTTCACAGCTGGGTAGAACCGGATTGCAACTGCGCGGCCGGAAAGGTCACCAGCGAACGTCAGCCCACTGACAAATGATCATTTGCTGCCACCCCTACAGGGCGGTGAAACTTGGCAACAGTTACCCAGGCCTAAAGGCACTGGGCTTCGTGCTGGCGGGCCTTCAGCCCACTTTTTGCGCCGCCTACCTTTACGACTATGAAGCAAGATACCCATTGCACTTCAACCGCTTCTTGGAAAGACCACGACCCTGCGCCACCTTGGCTCGTGCCCGAACCCACCCGCTCACCAAGACCAGCCCTGATCGCTATCGGCGTGATCAGCGCTGTTCTTTGGCTGCTACTGACACTCATCAGTCGCGGTCACATCCCACCCTTCGCCAGCTTCGATTCCGCACTGCCAAACGATGAGATGCCGACCCGCATCTACCTCGCGATTCACTTCCTGCTCGCCAGCATCGCCCTCGCACCACTCATCGTTTTTCGTAAAAACCTCAGCGCTCTGCCGCTGCGTCCGATCGTTTTCTTCTCCATCGTCCTGCGCCTGCTCGCCCTGCCCGGCGCGCCGATCCATGAAAACGATTTTCATCGCTACCTTTGGGACGGCAAACTCGCCGCGCATGGCATCAATCCTTTTCTGCACGCCCCTTCCGATCTGTTCGATCCGCGTCTCGCCGAACTCCGCGATGAAAATTCCGCGCTGCACCAAAATATCAATCACCCTGACATTGCCACTATCTATCCACCGGTCGCGCAAGCCGTTTTCGCGACCTCCTACCTATTGTTCGGCGATTCACTTCTCGGCCTGAAGTGCCTCTTGATGGCCTTCGATCTCGGCATCCTCGGCCTGATCGTTTTCCTGCTGCGCAAACTTCGACTGCCTACCGCGCTCGCCCTGCTCTACGCCTGGCACCCACTGGTGATCAAAGAAATCGCCAACTCCGCCCACTACGACGTCGTGCCGGTATTCTTCACCCTGCTCGCCATCGCGCTCGCGGTCGGACTTAAAAAAAACCGCCTCAGTCCCGCGCTCGCCCTCGCCGCCGGCGCACTCTCCAAATACTTTTCCCTGCTCCTGCTTCCGATCCTCTACTCGCCTCGCCAACTCAAAAATTCGTTCATCCCGTGGACGCTCTTCGCTGCCGTCGTCATCGCTGCCTTCCTGCCCTTCTTTCTCTGGAATGACGCCGGCATCGATCGCGTCTTTTCCGGCTTTCGCGCTTATCACAGCGACTGGACCTTTTTTCCCGGCGCCTTCACTGTGATCCTACTGATCACCAAAAAAGTCGCGATCGCCAAAGCGACCGCCGGCCTTTTGCTCGCCGCAGTTGTCCTGCGACTCAGCCTGACCGATACCCCAAACTCTCTCGCGCTCGTCCGCAAATGCGCGACTGCCATCGCCGCTCTATTGATCCTATCACCGACGGCCTTCCCCTGGTATTTCGTATGGATGCTGCCCTTCGTTTGCCTGTTCCCGAGCCGGGCCTGGCTTTTGCTGTCTTTGCTGACACCGCTGAGCTATCTCAATTTCCGCACCGACAGTCTGCTCGTCGGCAGCTACTTCCTCAACATCCCGACCCTGACCTGGATCATCTGGCTGCCTTTCACGATTGTCTGGTTCTACGAAAAACGCCATTGCCAGCCACTGTTCCCCCCGCCATCGTCATCGTCGTCGTCGCAACAGGACAAAGCTCCAATATCTAAAACCTAAAATTTCACTATGCGCACCACAGTCATCACCGGCGCCGCTTCAGGCATCGGCGCCGCCATCGCCCAACGTTTCGCCGAAGCTGGCGACCACGTCGAAATTCTCGACCTCGAAGCCGCTGCGGCTGAGGCCACCGCCGCCGCCATCCGCGACGCAGGCCACTCCGCCAACGGACGCGCCTGCGACGTTTCCAAGCAGAGCGTCGTCGACTCGGTCATCGCAGAAATTATCGCCGATCGTGGCAGCATCGAAGTGTTGGTCAACAATGCTGGTATCGCCCACATCGGTGATGCCATCTCGACCAGCGAAGACGACATGGACCGGCTTTACACCGTTAACGTCAAAGGTGTCTACAATGCCCTGCACGCCGTCCTCCCCGGCATGGTCGAAGCCAAAGGTGGTGTCATTCTCAACATGGCATCGATCGCTTCCGTCACCGGCATCGCCGACCGCTTCGCTTATTCAATGACCAAAGGCGCCGTGCTGACCATGACTTACTCGGTGGCCATCGATTTCATCGGCAAAGGCATCCGCTGCAATGCCATCTGTCCGGCGCGCGTGCACACCCCGTTCGTCGATGGCTATTTGGAAAAAAACTATCCCGACAACAAAGCCGAGATGTTCGAAAAACTCAGCGCCGCTCAACCTATCGGTCGCATGGCCAAGCCCGATGAGATCGCCGAAATGGCGCTCTACCTCTGCTCCGACAAAGCCAGCTTCATCACCGGTCAGGACTGGGAAATCGACGGCGGCTTCATGAATGCAAGGCCGGTGTAGCCGGCGTGGCTGCGAGCGTCAGCGAGTGGCCTTGCGTAGGTGAAGCGGCGTTCACAACACCCGCCCGGCAGACGGGCCACGGCCTGACGGACCGCGGCTACGGCAGATCCTCTGGACGCTCCGTAGCCGCCTTTGTCAAAAGGTGGATCTTGCGTTGGTGGCGTGGCGATCGTTTTCACCCGACCGGCAGACGGGCCGCTCGCTGACGCTCGCAGCTACTACTCAACCCTGTCGCCGGAGGCTTTCGTCTTAGCCTCCCTCAGCAAAAGATGCTGAAACGACGTCTCGGTGTGCTGACTGAGGAAACCTCGTTTCTCAAAATGTGAGTGGCAATCGGCGCAAGCTGCCGCCGTGTTGCCGCGTAAAATTTCCTTCGCCCCACTCGGAAACATGATGACCGAAAACTGCCAGTCATCGATTTTCCCCTCATCCTTCAGGCGCTCCATCACGGTGGCAAGGCGCAGCTTGTCGGTATCGCCGGAGATAAATTTTTCCTTAAGAAAAACGCTGCCCACCGGATAAGCGTGAGACTTGGGATCTTTTCTTCGGTAGCCCAGCGCCACAGCATTTGCATGAACGACCGCAGTCGCCGGGTCATGCGGTCCGTCGTTTTGCGCAGGGTTTGCGATATAAATCGGATTGGCGATGTCCCCTACACCAATTCCGGAGTCGCCCTCAATGGTAATTACGCCACCACACCCGATACTCCCCGTTGCAGTTAGCCAAACCGGCTGAGCGCTAATTCTGGTCATGCCTTTCAGATGCTCAGAAATCGGCTCTGCCCAAACAACTTTCACCTTAGTCTCAGTCTCCAGTTCCTCAGCGACCAGCACTTGCAACCCGTGGACCAGCACACCGGCAATCGACGAAGCTAGAATCAACCAAAACCGCATGCCCTAGCCTATCCTTTTTAGAACCCATTTGCCAAGCCAATCCCCTTGCTACCCGCCTCCCCAACGTGCTACCTATAACCATCGAAGTCACCCGCTCATGAAACGTCTTTTCCTATCCGCCTCCGTTCTCGCTGTCACCTTACTCTCCCTCCACGCCAAGGACTCCGACGACGGGTTCGTCACTCTTTACAACGGCAAGGATCTCAGCGGTTGGACGACGACGGGCAACTGGCTGGTCGAAGCTGACGGCGTATTGGCGATCCGTCCGCGCGAGGGCGAGACCGGTTGGAAGCGCTACTCCGCGTATCTTTACACCGACAAGAAATACGACGATTTCGTTTTCGACCTTGAGTTCAAGATTCCCACGGAAGGCAACAGTGGCGTGTTCTTTAACATCGCCGACATCGCCGATCCGGTGACCAGCGGACTTGAAGTGCAGATCCTCGATTCCTACGGCGTCGAAAAAGAACTCGGTCATCACGACAACGGCGGCGTCATCAAGACTTCGGCACCACTGAAAAATGCCTCGAAGCCCGCCGGTGAGTGGAACCGCATGGTCATCACTTGTCAGGGCGATTCGCTCAAGGTCGAACTCAACGGCCAATTGGTTCAGGATTTGAAGCTGTCTGAGACCGAATCGAAAGATAAGCCGACCCGTGGTCACCTCGCGCTGCAGGACCACGGCCTGCCACTCGAATTTCGCAACATCCGCATCATGGAATTGTAGTCCGATGAGCGAAGCATCCAGCGATCCCTACGAACAGCGTTCGCTGAGCTTAATTCACGGCGAGTGGGCGACATTGCTCGATCAGTCGGCGCGGCTGGTCGAACCCAAATTTCACGACGAAGCCTTGTTCATCGCACGGGCAATGATGCGTCGTGTCGGCAAGCAAGTCGGACGTCTGGTCGAGTGGCTTCACGCCAGCGACTACGAGTTCGCCCACCGTGAACGCATCTGGATCCGCCCGGAAAGTGAGGCGGTGGTCGCCCGACATATCGCTGCCGCCGCACAAAAATATGTGCACTTTCCGATTTCATTTCAGGCATGGCTATTCGAAGTCGGCTCGGTCAACTTGATGGGCACACATCCCGACTGGCCGTTTTGTGGCTATCACTTTGACGATGATCGCCGCGAAAACGACAAACCTTTACAATGCACGGATCCACTGGTGGTCGAATACGATCCCGACTACCCAGAGTTTCTCGTCAGCGAGTGGGACCAGAGAGTTACTGAGCATGGCACCATCAATGCCGGACCGCTGACTTACGACTTTTCGCCCGACCACGCGCACAAGGCCAACGTTGATGGCGGAGCGCCCTACTCGTTCGAGGTCGGTAAACCCTCGGTCGATGCACTGATTTACGACTGCCGCCATGTCGGAAGTTTCGTTGGGCATCTGCGCAATGCCTTCGCCTGGGGTGGGTTTCCCGGGCTCGAATACATCGGGCTCGACCTCGCCCCGAAATCGGATCCGCGCAGGATCGTTTTTGACCGGTTTTAAGTCGGCAATGGCGCAATCGCTTAGGAATTCTTTATTTTTAAACTGGCGAAACTATCGCGACCACGTTTGTTGTCCGGATCGACACGTTTCACCAGCCGCATCTCGAGCGCGACCCGTTGCACGACCTCCGCGCTGAGGTCGAGGCGGATGCTGAGCGTTCCGCCAATGATGCGACTGACGGTCGGCGCCTCGGCCATCTGATGGGCAGCGGAGCGCTGTTTGGCAGCGATGGCTTTCAAGTTTCTGATCTCAGCGCCGGAATGCGCTATCACGACGCAAAGAAAGTTCGACTGGTCACCGCCAACGTCCGCGAAACCTTCGTCGGCCTGTTCGGCGTCGTCGAAGAACTCGACGGCTCGGCCCGGACCGAGGTCAGCCTGGTCCTACAACGCCAACGCGACGGCTCATGGGCGGTCGACGGCAACGCCCGCGCCGACGCCCGGCGCAATGGCGAGCGTGTCGCCGCCCTCCTGCACGCCGCCCGGGATGAGCACGACATCGATGGCAATGACACGATCATCCAGCGCTCGGCTGCGACCCTTCACCTCGAAGTCGTCGACGCTCGGGCCCGTGACAGCATCAGTCACTGGGACACGCGCAACGACAGCAAGGCCCAGTTGCTGGCTGGGCTGCGCGTCGCAGTGATAGAAGGCCAGGATCCGGACTTGGACGAATACTGCCGCCAGATCGGTCTGCGCCCGCTGAGTCGCGAATTCGCTGAGCACGATATCGACAGCCGCTACCGAAGCGCCCTGACCTTTCCGGCCGACAATCCTGCCGAGCAGGATCAGCGCTGGGCCGAGTTCCTCGCCTCCGACCGCGCCAAGCTCGAATCGGAAGGCCATGAAATCGTCGTCGATAAAAAATTCGGGCTCAATCTGGTGCAACCGGACGATTGGTATTCCGATCTCGAGGTCCCCAGCGGTCCCGGCAGCCGAGCCGGCGCTGAACCGGATGACGAAGACTCGATCGACTGGTTGGAGTTTCGCTACGGCATTCAGATCGACGGCCAACAGGTCAGCCTTCTGCCCGCATTGATCGAGTACCTGCGCAGTCGCCCGGGAAATTTTTCGATCTCCGATCTGACCACACTGCCAAAGGAAAAAACCATCGCCCTGCACCTTCCCGGCGACGGTGACAATGAAGCCGAGCGCTTTGTCGCCATACCGGCCGCCCGCCTCTACGGCGCTCTGAGCGTGCTTGGCGAACTACTCGATCCCGACTCACAACTTAGCGGCGATCACCTGCGTCTGCATCGACTCGACGCCGCGCGCCTTGCAGACCCGTCGCACCAGCCACCGATCGTTCGACGTGCACCGGATTTCCTGTATCGCTGCGCGCGTGAGATGCGCGAGCTCGACAACGCCGTGACCTCGACGGTCGACATGCCGCTCGGGCTGCAAGCCACCCTGCGCCCCTACCAAAAAGATGGCGTCGGCTGGCTGCAGTTTTTGCGTGAACAAAAGCTCAGCGGCATCCTCGCCGACGACATGGGACTCGGCAAAACCATGCAGACCCTGTGTCATCTGCTGATCGAAAAGCAGAGCGGTCGCGCCGACCTGCCCTGCCTGATCGTCGCGCCGAAAAGCGTCGTGCCGAACTGGGAGAAAGAGGCCAAGAAATTCGCCCCATCGCTGTCGGTGCTCATGCTTCAGGGGCCGCGTCGGCACCGCTATTACGAAGTTCTCGAACACTGCGATCTGGTCATCACCTCGTTCCCGACCCTGCTTCGCGACGCCGAAGCGCTGCGCCATCAACGCTTTCACTACATCGTCCTCGACGAAGCGCAGACCATCAAAAACTCGCGCTCGAGCGTCACTCGTGCCGCCTACGAGCTCGACGCCCGACACCGCCTGTGCCTGTCCGGCACACCGATCGAAAATCATCTCGGTGAGCTGTGGTCGCAGTTCAATTTCCTGATGCCGGGTTTTCTCGGCGACGAGGATGCCTTTTCGCGCACCTACCGACAGCCGATCGAAAAGGATCGCGATGAAGGCCGGCGAAAACAGCTCGCCGATCGGGTTCGCCCGGTCATGCTGCGGCGCACCAAGAGTCGGGTCGCCTCGGAACTGCCTGCGAAAACCGAGATCGTCCAGCCGGTCGAATTAACACCCAAACAAGTCGAACTTTACGAAGCCGTCCGCGCCAGCCTGGCCAAAGAGTTGCGTGAAGAAATCGCTGAACGCGGCTTCGACGCTTCACGCATGCTGATCCTCGATGGCCTTCTAAAACTTCGCCAGATCTGCTGTCACCCGCGCCTGCTCAAGCTCGCCAGTGCCCGTGGAGTGCGCTCTTCCGCCAAGCTGGATCTACTCATGGAGCGCCTGCCCGACATGGTCGAATCCGGCAGTCAGATCCTGATTTTTTCGCAGTTCACCAGCATGCTCAGCCTGATAGAGGAGGCCCTCGAAGCAGCCGGCATAAAATACCTGATCTTGACCGGCGCCTCCAAAGATCGCGGTCAATTGTGCGATGATTTTCAAGCCGGCAAAGCCCCCGTTTTTCTGATTAGTTTGCGCGCCGGCGGAACCGGTCTAAATCTGACTGCCGCCGACAACGTCATTCATTTCGACCCGTGGTGGAATCCTGCGCTCGAAGCCCAGGCGACGGACCGCGCCTACCGCATCGGGCAGAAGCGCCCCGTGTTCGTGCACAAATTTATCGCCCAGGGAACTATCGAAGAAAAAATCCTGCTCCTGCAGCAAAAGAAGCGCGCCCTGTTCGAAGGCATTCTCGAAGGCGTTCCACAAAGTCTTAACTTTTCCGAAGGCGAGTTGGACGATTTGTTGGCACCGATTGCCAAGGGGTGATCGTCGGCTGCCGCCCGGTCAACGATCCTCGTAGTCAAGATTGAGAGTGCAGGAGGCAGCGCCTTTGTTCGCATTTGGATTACTCATCATCAGCAGCCAACCACCATCATCATACGGCTTGTTGGATGCTGCCAAGTAGCTGTAAATATCGACGTAGCCATCGGGAATTTCGAGCGTTCCGAAACGCTTTTGAATCTTGTGATCTTTCCCCCGGAACTTAAGGCAAAATTTCATGCCTCCGGGGCTCTCTCCCTGCGCATCTACCGGGGATTGAGTCCAGACGAAAACCTTTACCGTCTCGCCAGCGGGAACATCTCGAAAGTCCAACCCGCTCGCGCGTACCTCGCTCCGTTCACCGCCAACAGACGGAAAAAGCCACGCGGTCGAAAGAAACTGACTCTCTGCCAAATCCTCAGGCACTTCAATCAACCAACTGATGATGCCGGCGACATCCCGGTAATCCTCCGGGCTGAAAGCCGCATCATCTGCCACCGACGAGTCCGGCATCAATCCAACCAAAATTAACAGCCAAAGACTTCGTCGAAATGGATGGAGCATTGCGCAATGAACGGCGAGTGACCGCTGGCGTCAAGAATTGCCCACACACTTCGGTCCTTCCCTGCCACATCCGCCGTTGACCAATTCGTCAACGTTTTGCACTCTTACGGCTTGCCGAACCTCCCGTTGCTTAGCTTCCGGTTCGGCTGTTATTTTTAGCAAGCAGATGGCAGAACGTTACGAGATCAGAGGAAAACTGGGCCGCGGTGGCATCGGTGCGGTTTATCGTGCCTTCGACACTGTGATGGGCCGGGAAGTCGCGATCAAACGCCTGCTGCCACTCGAACAGACGAAACTCAACGCCTCTGCTGACGCTTCGCTAAAACGCGAGGCGGCGGCGCTGGCCCGTCTCAGTCATCCTAACATTCTTACTATTTACGCCTTCGAGGAAGACGAGGAAGGCCCGTATGTGGTCACCGAATTGGTCGACGGAGAGAACCTCAAGGAAACCATCGAACGCGGGGCATTGCCGGTGGACGACTTCGAAGGCATCGTCGAACAGACGCTCGAACCGATGATCGCGGCGCACGCGCAGAATCTTCTTCACCGCGACATCAAGCCCGCCAACATCATGCTGCAGTGGCTGACCACCGGGCGCTTTCAGATCAAAGTGCTCGATTTCGGCTTGGCGAAATTCAGCCAGCAACCCTCCTTGCTGACCCTCGATCAGACCGGCTCCTTTCTCGGATCGATCGACTACATCGCGCCTGAGCAGATCGACCTGAAGCCGCTCGATGCCCGCACCGACCTCTACTCGCTCGGCTGCGTCTACTACTACGCCCTGACTCAGCGCCCGCCTTTCGAGGCCGACACTCCGGCGATGACGATGCGCTATCATCTCGATCATATCGTCACACCGATTCATGAAATCCGCAGCGATCTTCCCGGCCCTATCGCCGAGTTCGTCATGCGGCTGATCGCCCTCGATCCCAATGACCGCCCCGACACCGCCAGCCAGGCTCTGCGCGAATTCGTCGACGCCTGCAAAGGCATTTCTCCGATCCCTGCCCCCGCCCAGCAGACCGACGTCGCAACATTTACCCCTGATGACACCGGTCCCACCGGCCCGCAAACCGCAACCGGAAGAACCTTGCTCACGGGTGCCGCCGCTACTGCAGCAAAGGCCACCAGTCGGCAGAGTGCCTCTGCCCGGCGTGCAGCAACAGGTCCGCGTCGCCACGCTAAGGCGGCAGCGCCACCCGCTCGATCTCTCAAGATCCCGATCGTGCTACTCGTCGTCGCCATATTGGTCTCGATAATCGTGCTGCCTAAGGCTCTGAGAAAGAACGCACCTGTCGCAAAACCTCAAGCAACGGGCTCGCCTTCGGTTTCGGAGAAACTCGCGGAGAGCAAAGACACCCAAAAGACCAATTCTGCGATTCCCAAAACGCCCCGTCCTCTTTCCCTGCCGACATCGCTCGAGCCAGCAAAGTCGCTGCCTCGTCAGCTGCCAAAAGCCACCACGCGCAGCGATTTTCCTATTCCCATCGTCGAAGGACTGGTCGGCCATTACCACGCGGGTGCGCTTACCTTTCGCGAAGATCTAGAAACGCCCGCCGCAGTCGGCGATGCCGTCGCCGCCTGGGGCAATCTCGCCAGCGACCAGGACTATCACTACCTGACGCGAGTCAGCGGCATCGAAGACCGCATCCCGATGCTGGAACTCGGCGACCCGACGCGGTCCCCCGCCCTCAATGCTGAGCATCCCGTTTTGCATTTCGATAACGACCAAGGACTGCGAACCCAAATCGCCGGCGACGCGACCTACGGCCTCGACCAACAACAGCTCAGCACCTTTGTCGTGTGTCGCGTCGACAAGCCCGGCGGTCACATCGTCCGCTTTGACGGCAACAATAAACGCTGGAACTACCTCATCGTCATGTCACAGCAGGACCGCTACCTGCTCAGTTTGCGCAATCTTGACAAAAAATCTCGAACCAATGCCGCCGTTATTTCATCCCTCGGCCAGTGGATGATTCTCGGTGCGCTCTGGGATGCCAAAGCTGGCACCGAAAGCCTGCGCGTCACAAGAACCAGCGGTAAACGCGAAATTTCCAGCCCCATCGCCATTGAAACTGAACCTATCGATCTCATCGGTTATGTCGCCGGTACACCGAATAAGTTGGACGCCGACGCCAAATCTCCTCAGTTCAGTGGTCAAATCGCCGAAATTCTGATTTACTCGCGCACCCTCGACGAAGCCGAAGCTGTCCAAGTGGAAGACCATCTCGTGCAGCGCTATTTCAAAAAGT
>JBBKXR010000021.1:0-10264 GCA_037969585.1 Verrucomicrobiales bacterium | reverse complement strand
CTCCGATCGCAAGAAAGGAGCCCTTCCGGGTGAATTGACTGAACCCTTTTGTCTTGTCATCCTCTCCCCGGAGAAAGTTACATCCTTTTTTTCCAGATCCCATAAATGGACGGCATAGTCGAAGCTAGCTGATGCCAAAATTCCTGTATTAGGATCGAAAGAAACGTCATGTATTCCACACACATGTCCGCACAGCGTGCGGATATTTTTACGCGTAGATACGTCGATAAGACGAATCGATCCATCCGCACCCGGGATGCATCCGCCTCCCGCCAAAGCGAGAACGGAATCATCAGGCGAAAACGATAGCGCTAAAATCTGTACCCCGTGCTCGTAGGCACCTCCGGTGGCATCGCCATCGACAAACTCCCAATCTGCGGGTGCAAGCCGAAAAGTTTGGCAAAGCTTTTTCCAAATTTCGTTTGATCCCATTTCCTAAACTGGCAAAAATTGAATGACTCGCTCTCAAAAAGGTTCGTCATCATCAACAGGCTCGCCTCCGCGTAACTCCTCCGCGCTCGGCTCGGATGATTCCGATTCAGGGGTTTGGGAATTCTCCGGTTCCGTTCCCGCCTCGACCTCCGGCTCACTTTCCCACTGCGCACCATCTTCGTCCGCCACCGGCACCGTCGGCGGCGCAGGGTCGGGAACTTTCACTGCATCGACTACCGCACTCTCATCTTCTTCACCGACAAAAAAGCTCTCCAGCGGTTGCACCAACCTCCCCGGCAACGGGCGCACGCGTTCGTAGACATCCTTGCCTAACATTCCCGCCACTTGGTAGCCGCGATCGAACATTTCCATCTTCGCATCGAGGTTGTCGATGTAGTGCAATGCGTAGGCTTCGGGAGTCTTCGGAACGACCGGTGAACCGAAGGCCATCTCACCGTGATGCGCGAGAATCAAGTGCAGCAAATGCAGGCGCACCTGATCATTCGACGGCTCCAGCGTCATCCATTGCTGCTCACTGGCGATCGGACCATCGAGCAGATCGTGCCAGATCTTGTTGACCAGTTCAGCCCCCATGGGGATGTGACCAAGCAAATCCGCGACCGCCAGGTAGGGCATGGTGAAGCCCTTGGCGGCATACGAATTTTCCCACAACTTGCCGACGTCGTGAAACAGCACGCCGGCGACCAACAAATCGCGATTCAAGTTCGGGTAAGCGACACAGATCTGCACCGCGGTGCGCATCATCTGCGCAACGTGCTCGACCAGGCCGCCACGGCGCGCATGATGGTAGTCACGGGCCGCGCCCGTGCGGCGAAAACGAGTACCGTATTTCTCCAGAAAGTGCTGACCGAGCGCTTTGAATCGGGGATCCGCGGTGGTGTCGATGGCATTGACGATGAACTGGTAGTCAGCCTCCTGCTTGGCGCGAAGTTGGTCGGATCCGGCGAGCAGCGCATCGATGGCTTCATCGCCGATGGCCTCAAGTTTCCAGTTGCGCGAATCGAGCGAATTGAAGTCGGCGTTGTGCCACCACTCGGCCTGGATTTCAAAAAAACTGCCCGCTCGATAGTTCGAAGCACTGTGAAATTCCGGCGAGTCATTCCACGCCCGCAGCACCACCGAATCCTCGGAGTCGCAGAACTTGAGCTCGTAGTAGGGCTTGCCGGCGCGGGACGTTTTTTCTTTGGCCATCTCCAGCTGCGCATGCACGCGCAGCGACTCAGCATTCGGGCCGACACGGCTTTTCAGTTCGCGGATTGAGAGCAGGTCCATGGGGAGAAGTAGAGAAGTTTTCAGTGTTCGGTTTTCAGAATGCCAAACGCGAACCCCGAGATTTACAGGAAGCGGACAGGAAGACAAGAACGCACTGGTTTCTATACCAAGCCGACATTAATCTGCCACCATGAGTCATTCCGACGATGTAAAATCGAAGGCCATCGTCGCCGATGGTCACGGCCACTACGACATCGTGGTCACCGATGTCGGACAGCCGCGATCCGACGAGGTACTGGTCAAAATACGCGCCGCTGGCGTCTGCCACACCGACTTCGACTCGATATCGTGGCGCAAACCCTTAGTGCTCGGCCACGAGGGCGCCGGCGAAGTGGCCGCAATCGGTAACGCGATCGACCACGTTTCTGTGGGTGATCGCGTGCTGCTCAACTGGGCGATTTCCTGTGGCACCTGCTTTCAATGCCAGGCCGGCAACCACGCCATCTGCGAAACCCATTCGCCGGTCGCCGGCATCGATCCGACGCGCGGCCATGCCCACGCCGACGGAACGACGCGTGACGGCGACCTGATCCCGATCGAACGCTCATTCAATCTCGGCACGATGTCAGAATACGCTCTCGTACGTCGTGAGGCGGTAGTAAAAATCCCCAGTAACGTCGATCATCTTTCCTTTGAAGCAGCCTGCACGCTCGGCTGCGGAGTGATGACTGGATTTGGCTCCGTGGTCAATGCCGCCAAAGTCACCCCCGGATCCTCGGTCGTGGTCATCGGTTGCGGCGGCGTTGGCCTGAACTGCATTCAGGGTGCGCGCATCGCCGGGGCGGAGAAGATCATTGCCCTCGATCTCAGCAAAGACCGACTGAAGATGGCCCGCCAGTTCGGAGCGACGGAGACCATCCAGCCCTCCCCCGACGATGCCGGACTCCGCGAAACCGCGAAGCAGGTCCACGCATTAACCGACGGACGCGGCGCCGACTACGCCTTCGAAGCTACCGCCGTGCCCGCTCTGGGCGCAGCACCACTGGCGATGATCCGCCACGGCGGCACAGCCATTCAAGCCAGCGGAATCGAGGAGGAACTTACCATCGACATGCGCCTGTTCGAGTGGGACAAAACCTACCTCAATCCCCTCTACGGCCAGTGTTCGCCGCAGCGCGACTTCCCCCGATTGTTCGATCTCTACGCCAGCGGCGAACTCTTGCTCGATGAGATGATCAGCAAAACCTACAGCCTCGGTCAGCTCGACCAAGCGTTCGCCGACATGCACGCCGGCCGCATCGCCAAAGGTGTCATCGTTCTGTAGGGCGCGAGCGCCCCGTGCCAGCTCTGGAGGCCAAGCCTCCCCGTTCTCCCCTCGCGACAAGTCTGTCAACGATAGATGACCTGGCTCTCTATTTCCTGTTCATGTTTACCCACAGTCATTCCACACGCAGCCCATACTCGGCCTCCATACGGCAAACTCGATAACTTTTGGGTCAACTTTATGTAAGCTGCTTGCTTATAGCTTGCGCCCTACAGAACCGGCAGCGGCTCGCGGGCAGCATCTCGCTTGCTATCGGTCGCAATTGCCGCTTTCTTTGGCGCTTCGACGATGGGCAGCACATTTGGTAAACTTTTTCGCATCTCCACCTGGGGAGAATCCCACGGCGGCGGCGTTGGCGTGGTCATTGACGGCTGTCTGCCGCAACTTTCGCTGAGCGAGGCCGACATTCAGGTCGATCTTGATCGCCGGCGCCCCGGGCAGAGCGAAATCGTCACGCCACGCAAAGAAGCCGATCAGTGCGAGATCCTGTCCGGCGTGTTCGAAGGCAAAACCCTCGGCACGCCGATTGCGGTGCTGGTGCGCAACAAGGACGCTCGCCCCGAGGCCTACACTGAGATGGCGGAAAAATACCGCCCTTCACACGCCGATTACACCTATCAGGCGAAGTACGGTATCCGCAATCATCAGGGCGGCGGACGCTCGTCAGCCCGCGAGACCATCGGTCGAGTCGCCGCTGCAGTGGTCGCGAAAAAAGTGCTCGCTGAACTCGTGCCCGGGTTGGAAATCATCGGCTACGTCAAGTCGGTCAAAGACATCGTCGCTGACGTCGATCCGAACACGGTTAGTTTTGATACGGTCGAATCAAACATTGTTCGCTGCGGTGATCCCGCTTCCGTCGGGCCTATCATCGAGCTCATCAAACAAGTCCGCTCCGAAGGAAACTCGGTCGGGGGTGTGGTCGAGTGCGTGGTGCGCGGCATGCCTGTCGGTCTCGGCGAACCGGTCTTCGATCGACTCGAAGCCGATTTGGCAAAAGCGATGATCAGCCTGCCCGCCACTAAAGGCTTCGAGATCGGCTCCGGCTTTGCCGGCACGCAGATGACCGGCAGCGAGCACAACGATCCCTTTGTCATGGATGGCGATACCGTGCGCACTACCAGCAACCGTTCCGGCGGCGTTCAGGGCGGTATTTCCAACGGCGAAAACCTCGTCTTCCGTACTGCTTTCAAGCCAACTGCAACCATCATGAGTTCGCAGAGAACGGTCACTCAAGACGGCGAGAACACCGAACTTTCCGCCCGCGGTCGCCACGACCCGTGCGTTCTTCCGCGCGCCGTGCCAATGGTCGAGGCGATGACCGCACTGGTCCTGGTCGACCACCTCCTGCGCCAACGTGCGCAGAACGGAGTTCTTTAATATTCGCTGTCAGCCAGCCTACCTTTCAACACCTAGATCCCTTCTTACTAACGACCATGCTTGCACTTGCGGAGACCTTCCCAACCCTCCAGCACGGACTGATAATTCTTGCGGCAATCTTCGTCGTATTTATCGCCGCGCGGGCGTGGACCCATGGAGTTCTAAAAATGCTGTGGGCGATCATCGGTCTGTCGCTCGGAACCGCCGCCGGTGTTTTCTTTTTCCAGCACTCCAATGCACTGCTGAGTCGTTGGATGCCGGGCAAAGAACTCGGCCTGAATGCCAACATCATCGGCAGCGCCATCACCGCTCTGGTGGGCTACCTGGTCTTTCGACAGCTTAGCAAAGCAATTCTGCAAAAACTGTTCAATCCCGAAGGCCCGCTCTCAGGATGGGCCCAGGGCTTTCGTGGCGCGATCATTAGTCTGGTACCGAGCCTGATCACCGTCGCGGTCGTCGGTCTGTGTTTACGAATGGGAGGAACCCTGTTCGAGCTGCGCCGCGCAGAGCTGATCTGTGCCCCAGACAGTGCCTTTGTCGCCGAGCAGTATCCTGAATGGCCACAGACCACCCAGTGGCGCGACACTATGGAAAGCATACCTTACGTGCTCGATCTCTACAGCGTCGTCGACCCGGTCAGCCGCAAAACCGAACGCACTCTGGTGCTACTCTTGATCGCCTCCAAAAACAGCGGCCTGAAGGATCACCTGCAGCAAAACAACTCCACTTTGCCAATCGTCAACGGAGCTCTTTTTCAGGCACTGGTGTCCGACCCCGAAGTCGCCGCACTTCTGGCAGTCCAAAAACACGTCGCTCTGCTTCGCCACCCGCAGATCGTTGCCGCATCCTCAAATCACGTCATCGCAGACTTAGCTCGAACGCTTGACGTGCATAGCGTCATCGACGGCTACATGTTGTCTAAAAGCCGACAGCAAATGCTTCGCAACGTAAAAGCGCCAGTGGTGCCCGAGTTCTAGCCCAGCTTACGGTCCCGCTCGTTCGACGCAGGCTGCTCCAGGCTGCTATCTTTTTCATCCCCCTGCTTATGCCCCGCGAAGACTACATCGTCAGTATCGGACTGGAAGTCCACGTCCAGATAAAGACCCACAGCAAAATGTTCTGCGCCTGCCCGACCGGTTTCGGCGCCGAGCCTAACACGCACACCTGCCCGACCTGCCTCGGCCTGCCTGGCGCTCTGCCCGTCCTCAACGAAGGCGCCATCGAACGCACCATCCAGGCCGGCCTGATGCTCGGTTGCAGCACCCCTCCCATCGTCAAATGGGATAGAAAAAGCTACTTCTATCCCGACATGCCGAAGAACTACCACATCACCCAGTTCGACCTGCCCCTGTGCCTCGATGGCGGCGTGCCGCTCTACGAACTCGCCTACCCGAAGGACCACCAGAAAGACATCGCCAATCCCGGCAAAACTGTCGAACTGACCCGCATCCATCTCGAAGAAGACGTCGCCAAGTCGACCCATCACGACGGCTTCACCAGCATCGATTTTAATCGCGCCGGCACACCACTGATGGAAATCGTTTCCGAGCCCGACATCGACGATCCCGAGGAAGCTTTCGCCTACCTCAACTCGCTGCGGCAGATCCTCGTCTACGGAGGCATTTCCGACGCCGACATGGAAAAAGGCCAAATGCGCTGCGACGTCAACGTCTCCGTCCGACCCCACGGCCAGAAAGAACTCGGCGCCAAGATCGAGTTGAAAAACCTCAACTCAGTCAGCGCCGTGCGTCGCTCGTTGCACTACGAAATCGCCCGCCAGGTCGAAGCCTGCGACAACGGCGAAGCCCTGATACAGTCGACCCGCCGCTGGGACGACGACGCCGGTCTCACCACTCTGATGCGCACCAAGGAAGACGCGCACGACTACCGCTACCTGCCCGATCCCGATCTGTTGCCAGTAAAAACCGAAGCCCTACTCGCTCTTGCCCGTCAAAAGGTTCCCGAACTACCCCACGAAAAACGCGACCGCTTCGTCGCTGATTACGGCATCACCGAGTACGACGCCAGCGTGCTCGCCAGTGAGCAAGCCCTCGCCGACTATTTCGAAAAGGCCGCCACCGGTGCCGATGACGGCATCCCCAAAAAAATCGTCAACTGGCTGATCAACAACGTGCTCGCCGCCCTTAACGAATCCGAAAACCACGACGGCATCGCCAACTGTCCCGTTGCCGCCGAGTCTCTGCGCGCCCTCGTCGAAATGATCGAAGCCGGTAAAGTGAACAACAACCAAGGCAAAGAAATCTTCGCCGAAATGTTCTCCAACCCGGGCAGCGATGGCGAAAACAACGACCCCGCCGCCATCGCCAAAGCCAAAGGCTTTGAAGCCGCCGACAGCGGAGAGATCGAAAAATTCGTCGACGAAGCCATCGCCGCCAACCCCGACAAAGTCGCCGAAATCCAGGCCGGCAACGAAAACCTCGTCAACTGGTTCACCGGTCAGGTCATGAAAGCCAGCCGCGGCAAAGCCAATCCCAAGGAAGTTGGTGAAATTTTGCGCAGCAAGTTGTTCGGCTGAGCGCGAAAGCGCTCAGAGTTTTAAGTGTTACGCTTTCAGCCAAGCGCCAGCCTTGTTAACCTCAAATAGAGTAATGATGCGTTATTCACTACTAGTCCTCACCATGCTGTTGTTTTCCTGTTCACCCGAAGTGAAGATGGGAGAAAACCCTAATGTCGATGACCTACATGTTGGTATGACGACAGAGGAAGTTAAGGATATAATGGGAGAACCTTTGATCGAACGATCGCACGGAGGTGACAAGCTAGAATTCATTTACACCAATAGACCTGAACAGGGCGCAGGGCTTCAAACGGTAGGGGCCAGTGTGTTGTTAGAGAGCGGCAAAGTTACTAAAATTCTTCCAGTCGAAGGAGAGTCCCGGTAATTTTTGTTTTTATTTAAGGATCATTCGAGTTCCCCACCGGGCATTTAAAACTTCCTCCGCCCCACCACCGACCGCACCGCGATCCCGATCCCGCCGATCAAAAACATCCCCGGGAACCACATCGTATACAGCGGTGCCTTGGTGTTCGGCTTCAGGATCGCCTCGTCAGCGTCATCAGGGTTCACCAGACACGTCGTCTTCAACCCCAGCGGATACTTTTCCAGCCATTGGTCGATCTTCTCCGGACTGGTGCTGGTCAGAGGCGACCGCCGAATTTTATCAGACACCCGCAGCTCGCCTCCATATTCGTAGCGGTACGAAATCAGCAGCTTAAACTTGGGCATGCCGTGCTGATTCACCTGCGAATCGTCGACATGATTCGCGATCACCTCACACGGCGTGCGCACCCAATGATCTGTCAGCTTGGCATTTTGATAAGCCAGCCACAGATACCAACAAATCAGCGCACCCGCCGTCGCCAACATCAGCCCCAGAGCCGCGCCCCACAGTCGAGAAGCGATCGTGTTAGCGCGCGACGTTCCCGGCTGAAGCGGAGGCTTCGGCGAACTCGTATTCGTCTCTGATGTCGTGGTTGTATTGGCCATCGGCTTCGCTACCTTACCCCCATGAGCGATCTGTCCCAACAAATCAACGACGATCTTAAAAGCGCCATGCGCGAAAAGAACGCCGTCGCCCTTACCGTCCTGCGCGGACTCAAGTCAGCGATCAAATACGCAGCCATCGAACAGGGCGGCGCCGATGCCGAACTCGACGACACGGCAGCCACCGCAGTGATCCGTAAACAGATCAAACAGCGCCAGGATTCCATCGAGAGCTTCACCGAAGGCGGACGCGATGACCTGATCGCCATCGAGAAAGCCGAACTCGAAGTTCTGGAAAAATATCTCCCCGCCGCCCTCAGCGATGACGAAGTCGCCGCCCTCGTCGACCAGGCCGTCGCCGAAGTCGGCGCCACCTCGCGCAAAGATATGGGTGCCGTGATGAAGATTCTTCAGGAAAGCACCGGCGGACGAGCCGACAACAAAACCCTGTCGCAACTGGTCATGACCAAACTCAGCTGAACGGAGCGGCACTCCAATCATCGTGGCCTGAAACCTGCGTTGCCCCCAAAGGAACTGTCATTGTAAGGCAGCCGCTCCGCCTGCCACCGTCAGCCGGTCACCTCAGAATCGTAGCCCATGAAAGTCAGCGCCATCATCGTCGCCGGCGGCGCCAGTCGCCGCATGGGTTTCGACAAACTCGCCGCCGAAATCGCCGGCCAAAGCGTCCTGACCCGCTCACTCGCCGCCTTCCAGACCTGCGATGCCATCGATGAAATCGTCCTCGTCGGCAGCATCTCGCCACTCTCCGAAAATCCCCCTGCAAAACTCCGCACCACCGTCCCCGGCGGTGCCGAACGTCATCTTTCTGTCGCCGCTGGGCTCGACGCCATTTCCACCGACGCCACCCACATCGCCGTCCACGACGGTGCCCGCCCACTCGTCACACCCGAAGCCATCACTCGCTGCATCGACGCCGCGAACCAACACGGCGCCGCCAGCCTCGCGCATCGCATCACCGATACCCTCAAGCGCGCCAAGGAAACCATCGGCGACGTGCTCCCAACCGTCACCGATTCCGTCTCCCGCGAAAATCTCTGGGCCATGGAAACCCCGCAAATTTTCGCCGCCCACCTGCTTCGCGAGGCCTACCAACATATCCTCAGCGGCGACAACCACGTCACCGACGAAGTCTCCGCCATCGAAGCTATCGGCCACCCCGTTATTCTCGTAGAAAATCGCCAGCCAAACCCCAAAGTCACCTTCCCCAGCGACATCCCCCTCTGCGAAGCCCTGCTTAACCACTTAAAACTTAAAACTTAAAACTTCTCCGTGCCAATCACCCACACCAGCCGCCTCAAAAACGGCACCACCCTCGCGGCCACCGAAATGCCGCACATGGAAAGCGTCGCCTTCGGCCTGTGGACCGGCATGGGCAGCCGCCACGAATCCGCCGAGACCAGTGGCGCCGCACATTTCATCGAGCACCTGCTTTTCAAAGGCACCCCGACCCGTGACGCTTCCGCCATCGCCCGCGACATCGAACGCATCGGTGGCAGCGTCAACGCCTTCACCTCCGAAGACCACACCTGCTACTACGTCAGCGGCCCCGCCGATCAGTTCGAGACACTCGCCGACGTGGTCTGTGAAATGTACTGCCATCCGCTGATGGAGCCGAGCGAAGTCGATCTCGAACGCGACGTCATCAAAGAAGAAATCGCCATGGTCCGCGACCAGCCCGGCCAGTGGCTCGAAGATCTACTCAGCGAAGCCGCGTGGGGCAACCACCCGCTCGGCCGATGCATCACCGGCACCCCCGAAACACTCGACAGCATGGACCGAGACACCCTGCTCACCGTTCACGCAGCCGGCTACGTCGGCGAGCAAACCGTCGCTACCGTCGCCGGCCGCATCGACGCCGACAAAGTGCAAGCCTTCCTCGCCGAACGACTCGGCGGCCTCGCCGAAGGCCAACCGACGATCATGGCCCCCGTTCCGGCGCCGGGCTCACCATCACGCATCGAGATCGACGATATCGAACAGGCTCACCTCGCCATCGGCTTCCACGCGCCCAGCCGGCACGACGACTCCCGCTACGCACTCAAGCTGCTCAACGTCATCCTCGGCGAAAACATGAGCTCGCTGCTGTTTCAGAAACTGCGCGAACAGGAAGCCGTCTGCTACAACGTGCAGAGCGACGTCATGACCTTCGACGATACCGGTCTGCTGCACATATACTCCGCCGTCGATCCGAAAAATGTCGCCCGCTCCCTGACCCTGATCACCGAGACCCTGCGCGAGCTGGTCGAGCGCCCCCTCGAAGCCGACGTCATCGCCGATGCCAAATCGTACGTCATCGGCCAGAGTCGCATCGGTCTGGAAAACACCTCCTCACAAATGATGTGGGCCGGTGAATCCCTGCTCGCCTACAACCG
>JBBKXR010000020.1:0-12317 GCA_037969585.1 Verrucomicrobiales bacterium | reverse complement strand
CGTTGGTGGACGAATTGAAAACGCGCCGCTCGAGTCAGCGGATGGCGACGTTGACTCTCCCGATGCAAATCAACTTCGAAAAGTCGGAAGGCGGCGGGACATCACTCGGCGCGTTGGCGAGCGGGAAGAAGGCGTTGCTCCTCGATTTTTGGGCGACCTGGTGCGGGCCTTGTGTGAAAGCAATTCCTGAATACCTGGAGGCCGTCAACGGGTTCGACTCCGAGCGGGTGCGGTTCGTCGGCGTCAATCAGAGTGAATCAGCGCAAGTGATTGCCGAGTTTTTAAAGCGCCGCGATTGGAAGTTTGACGTCGCGCTCGATCAGAATGGCAGCGTCGGCGCCAGCTACGGCGTTACCGGAATACCACATACCGTTGTGGTCGACGGCGAGGGCAAGATCGCCTGGGTGCACACCGGCTACACGCCTGATGGCGCAGCGGCGCTGAAGGAGGTGATCGAGGGGTTGTTGGCGGAGTAGGGTAGAGCGAATCGACCGTCCAGCGGGCCGCTCGCTTACGCTCGCAGCTACCCATTTAAACTACGCTTTTTTCAAAGCGGCTTTTTCTTCTTTGCTGTCTTCTTGGTCGCAGCTTTTTTGGTCGCGGTGGTTTTTTTTGCGGCAGCCTTCTTCTTCGGCTCGCGCGGCGGGAATTCCCAATTGAGAATTCGGCGGCCTTTCGGATTGCACTTCAGACGCGCTTTGAAGGGGCGACCTTTCTTTGAAATCCATGTCTCAATCAAGTCGGTCTGGCCTTCTTCGAAGAATTTCTTAGCCTGCTCTGGTGAGATCTCAACTTTGCACATCTCGCGGGAGAGGCGACCTTTGCAGCCGTCGCCGAGCACTCGGGTGTCGCAGACGTAAGAGACTGGCGTGGCGTGGATTTGGCCTTTGTCGCAGACCGGGCATTTGCAGAGAATATTTTCGCCAGTTTTGACGACTTCCGCTTCGGTTTCCTCGGCTTCGGTCTTTTCGAAAATGAAGTTCGCCTTGAGCTTGCCCTTGTCGTCTTCCTTGAGTTCGACGGCGGCATCGAAGGGCTTCTTGAAGCGGCTGACAAAATCAGTCAACGGACCGACAAATTTTTTGGTCAGCAGTTCGATGGCTTCTTTCTCGCTGAAAGGGCGTGTGGCGAGCACTTTGGGGAGGGTGAACTTGCACTCGGGATTGGTGCACTTGATACGACCTTCGTCCTGGCCGAGATCTTCGGTGCCACAGGCCGGGCACGCAGCGGGGAAGCGTGGGTATTCTTTTTCCAGAGCGGCGGCAGCGTAGGCTTTGGCGGTGCTGACGACGTTGTCGGTCAGTTCCTTAACTTCGTTCATGAAGGTTGGCCGATCGAGCTTACCCTGCTCCATCTGCTTGAGCTTGTATTCCCACTCGCCGGTCATTTCCGGGCTGGCGAGAATATCGATCTCCATGTTGTTGAGCTGTTCGATGAGACGCAAGCCACGATTATTGACGTAGAATTCCCGACCGTCACGGCTGAGATACTGATCTTTGATCAGACCTTCGATGATCGATGCACGGGTCGCCGGAGTACCGAGACCACGTTCGCTCATCGCGTCGCGCAGTTCTTCGTCGTCAACACGTTTACCTGCCGTTTCCATGCCCGACAGCAGGGTAGCTTCGTTGTAGCGGGCCGGCGGACGGGTTTCTTTCTCGAGCGCTTCGATCGACTTGGGCTGAGCGGATTCGCCCTCGGCAACAGGAACCAGGGTCTTGTCGTCTTTGTTGTCGCTGGCTTCGGCGCTGCCGGCGGCAGTTTTGCCGTAAACTTCGAGCCATCCGGGAACGACCAGCACTTTGCCGTCGGTCTTAAAGGCATCATCACCGATGCGGCTGATGCGGTTGGTCAGCTGGAACTCGGCCTGCGGGTAGAAGGTCGCCACGAAGCGTCGGGTGACCATGTCATAAAGCTTTTGCTCAGCCTCGTCGAGGCGCGCCGGGATCTGGCCGGTGGGAATGATAGCAAAGTGATCGCTGACTTTGGCGCCGTTGAAGATGCGCTTGTTGCTGCCTTTGATCCAGTCCTGAGAGACGACCTTGTTGGCGTAACCGGGGATATTGGAAACTGTGCCCTCGGTAGCGGCGGCGATATTTTTCATCGTGCCGATGGTGGTGCCGACGTAATCATCGGGCAGATACTTCGAATCCGTTCTCGGGTAAGTGAGTGCTTTGTGGCGCTCGTAGAGTGATTGGGCGAGTTGCAGGGTGCGCCGCGCACTGAAACCGAAGCGACCGTTGGCCTCGCGCTGCAGACTGGTCAGATCGTAAAGTCCGGGAGGTGTCTGCTTGCTCGGCTTTTTCTTTTCCTCGATGATGGCCGTCTTGCCTTCACACCGCGTGACGATTGCATCAGCGGCGTCTTTCTCCCAGAGTCGCTCGGCACGACCGTGCGGCTTGTCTTCGCTTTTCTTATAACTCTCATCGAACCAGCGGCCGAGGTATTCACCGGCGCTGACCCCGAACGTGCCGTGGACTTCGTAATAAGTTTCGGCCGTAAATGCGGCGATGTCGTTTTCGCGTTCAGCGAGCAGGGCCAGGGTCGGCGTCTGCACACGACCGACCGGGGTTTTGTTAAATCCGCCGTACTTCGAATTAAAGGCGGTCATCGCACGGGTTGAGTTAATGCCTACCAGCCAGTCACTTTCCGATCGACACACGGCAGCATTGGTGAGCGGTACCATACTGGCTTCGTCACGCAGATCACCAAAGGCATCGAGGATCGACTGATTGGTCATCGACTGCATCCACAGTCGGCGGGTCGGTAGCTCGAGCCCCGAATACTGCATGATGTAGCGAAAGATCAGCTCACCCTCACGACCGGCATCACAAGCGTTGATGACTTCAGTGACATCTTTGCGCTTCATCAGGCGGATTAGCAAATTCAGCCGCGCCTTGGAGCCTTCGATCGGTTCAAGAATAAACTTTTCGGGAATGACAGGCAACGCATCGAATTTCCACGGAAGGGTCTTACCATCTGCTGTCATCGGCAGCTGTTGCTGGACGAGATGACCGATCGCTGACGAGATGATGTAGCGATCGTTTTCGAAGTAATCCTTCTTGTTTTCGAACGAGCCGACATCTGGCAGCTTCGCCAATACACGCGCCAGATCGGTGGCGACACTAGGTTTCTCAGCGATGATCAGGGACTTGGACATGATGTGGTTTCGGAAAATGGAGCGTCGATCGATGATCGACTCGGCGAAGGTTTTTCGATGCAACACGAGGTTGCGGCTTTAAAGGGGGTGGGGTGGAAACAGTGCTTCGTCAAATGAGTTTAGCGAAATATTTTCCGGGGAATTGCTTTACTAGACGTTTCATTTCGAGTTGTAGAAGCACCACAGACACCGTGTGGCCGGGGAGTTGGCAGCGCTCGGTGATGGTCTCAATCTGCGTCTCGGAGGGATCGGTCGCGGACAGCACGGCGAGCTCTTCGGGACTGAGTTGCAATCCGCTTTGGTCGTCCGCGGGCTCGTTTTCGTCGTCGAAATCGAGACCGGCCTGGCGCGGTTCGGGTGGCAAAAGCATATCAAGATCTTCCAGAATGTCGTCCGAGTTGATGACCAGTTTAGCGCCTTGTTGAATGAGATGATTGCAACCGCTCGACGTGTCGCGATCGATCGGGCCGGGTATTGCGTAGACGGACCGGCCTTGTTCGAGGGCTTGATTGGCAGTTATCAATGAACCCGAGCGCGTCGGAGCTTCAGCAACGAGCAGGCCTTCAGTCATGCCGCTGACGATGCGGTTGCGCAGAGGGAAGGACTGGCGGTCCGGAACGTAGAGCACGGGAAACTCGGAAATGACCGCGCCTTTTCCGGTGTTAATGATTCGATCGGCAAGCGCCTGATTCTCCGGCGGGTAGACGTTGCCGACACCGCTGCCGAGCACGGCGATGGTGCGACCCTCGGCGGCGAGCGCGGCCTCGTGGGCGGCAGTGTCAATGCCGCGCGCCAGTCCGGAGACCACGGTCAGACCAGCGTGGGCGAGTTGAAAGCTGAGCTTGCGTGCCGCCTCGCGTCCGTAGTGGGTGCAACGCCGCGAACCGACGATACCGATGGCACGACGATCCTGGGGAAGGATTTCACCGCAAACGTAGAGCAGAAACGGTGGATCGTGAATATTGCGCAGCAGCGGCGGATAGTTGTCATCATCGAGCGTGAGCAGGGTGACATTGTGTTCGGCGATGCGGCGCTTTTCCTCTTCGAGGTCGATGTGGTCTTGCCACGACGAAATCTGACTGGCCATTTCGGCGCCGATGCCTTCGACACGGCGCAGATCGCTGGGAGATGATGCCAGCACCCGCTCCGGCGAATCGAAGACCTCAAGCAAACGTCGCACGCGCACCGGCCCGATTTTGGGCAGGAGGTTAAGTGCGAGATAGGCTTCGGTGCTGGTCACTTCGTTCCAGTCGGCGCTGCGCGCCAGGTTTTAGGTTATTTAGTTTTAAGTGATCTAACGGCGGAGGTCACTTAGGGCGGATTGGAGATTTGCTTGCGTGATGTTGTCGCTGACGAAGGCGTCACCCAGAGAGCGCAGGAGGACGAACCGGATCGCGCCTGCTTCGAATTTTTTGTCGCGCTGCATGGCGCTGATGACGGTGGCTTCGTCGATGTCTGCGGGTAGGGTAGTCGGCAGCTTGTAGCTCTCCAGCAATGAGATGATGCGGTCGCAGTCAAATTGACTGAGGCTGGAATGTTCGACTGACAGCCGAGCAGCAGCGACCAGGCCGAGACTGATGGCTTCGCCGTGCAGCAGTGCGCCGTAGCCTGCGGCATTTTCGATGCCGTGGCCAAGGGTGTGACCAAAATTGAGCAGCGCCCGCGTGCCGGAGGTTTCGCGTTCGTCGGTCTCGACGACTTCAGCTTTGATGGCAACGTTACGAGCGATCAGCGGCGCCAGTTCGTCGCGGCTCAAGCCTTGTGATTCGATGGCATCGAACATGGCGGCATCGCGAATCGCTGCGTGCTTAATAACTTCGGCGAAGCCTTGGTTGTATTCACGATCGGGCAGGGTGCGCAGCGTTGCGGTATCGGCGATCACCAGTCGCGGCTGATGAAAGGCACCAAGCAGGTTCTTGCCTTCGGGTGTGTTGACGCCGGTCTTGCCGCCGACCGAACTGTCGACCTGAGAAACGACAGTGGTCGGAATCTGCACAAACGGAATGCCGCGCTGAAAAATCGCTGCCGCAAATCCTGCCAGATCACCAATGACGCCGCCGCCTAGTGCGACGACGAAACTTTTTCGATCGAGTCCGGCCTGCAGCATTTCGCGGCAGACACCGGTCGCCACATCCATCGACTTAGATGCCTCACCACTCGGCACGGTAATCGTCGTGACCTCGTAGCCAGCGTCGTCGAGCGCCAGATACACATCGGGTCCGTGCAGGGCCGAAACCGATTCGTCGGAGATCAGGGCACAGCATTTGCCGAGCGGGCCGCAGGCTTTGAGGAATTCCGCCAAACGGCTGAGAATGCCTTCGCCGACCTGCACGTTATAGCTGCGCTCGCCGAGGTCGAGATGGACGGCGTGGGTGCCATCGTTGTTGTGAATGGTGGGCATCGAGATCCGAATGAGTGTGGCTTAGGATATAGTTTGAATCTGCTCAGATAGCGCGAGCGCTACAGACATTGCGTTGGCGTGATCGTCGAGGCAAACGCTTTGCAGGGCTTTCTCACGGCGAAACCACGTGCCTTGGCGCTTCGCATAGCGACGGGTCGACTGCTGTATGGCGGCGATCGCTTCGGACTCCGACTGCTCGCCGGCAAGCAGCGCACGGACTTCGCGAATGCCGATGGCCCGCTCGGCAGTTTCAGAGAGTTCACCCAGCGCGCGAATTTCATCTACCAGTCCGGCGGCGAACATGGTGTAGGTGCGCTCGTCGATGCGTTGCTTGAGCAAGTCGCGGTCACGAGTCAGGTGAAAGCCGATCAGATCGGGCGTATCGCGTTGCCATTGCTTCTTTAAATCCGATGCGCGCTGTCCGGCGAGCAAGGCGATCTCGAGATTACGGCTGACGTAGCGACGGTTTTTTAAATTGGTAGTGGCGGCGCCGTCGGGGTCGATGCTTTCAAGCCAGGCTCCGAGTTCGCTGAGTTCGAGGCTATCGAGTGCTGCGCGTAGATTTGGATCGCCTTTCGGTGTCGGGGCGAGTCCGTGGGTGAGGGCTTTGATGTAAAGGCCGCTGCCGCCGACGACGATCGGGTATTTTCCCCGTGAGATAATCTCGGCGATGATCGGTTCGGCCAACGCTGCGTAGCGGACCGCATCGAAGGTCTCACTTGGATCGAGACAGCAGAAAAGGTGATGAGGCACCTCGGCGCGCTCGGAGTGGTTGGGTATCGCGGCGACGACGTCAAAGCCTTGATAAACTTGGTAAGCGTCACCGTTGACTATCTCGCCATCGATGAGCTTTGCCAGTTCGATGGCGACGTCGCTCTTGCCGGTGCCGGTAGCACCTGTCAGGTAAATCGTTTTTGGATCGGCGTTCACAGCGGGGTGCGGCGGATACAAAAAGGGACGGCTGCGAACAGCCGTCCCTTAAATTATTCATCGTGCGGAGCGTTTCACTCGGCAGGCTTTTCTTCGTCAGCATTTTCGCTGAGCGCTTGTTCCGCTTCGACGGCGGTTTCTTCGGCCTGCTCGGAAGCAGCTTCGGTTTCGCTGGCCGGCGGTTGCTCGCCGGATGGCTCCGGCGTCGCGGCTGCATTGTTGTCGGCTTCATTGTCGGCTTCATTGTCCGAACGGGACTCGACTGGTCCGTCGCTCTTGGCGCCGGTGACAACCAGTTTGCGACCCATGAAGTCTTTGTCGTGCAGGATTTCGACGGCACGCTTGGCTTCTTCGACGCCGCCCATTTCGACAAAGGCGAAGCCTTTGGATTGCTGGTTGCGCTGGTTGGTGACGATCTCGGCGCTGACAACGTTGCCGAAGCCCTTGAACAGATCATTGAGATCTTCTTCGGTGACTTCGTAGATCAGGTTGCCGACGTAGAGGCGGCCGGAGGTCACTTCGACGATGCGCGGTTCGCGTTTGGCACGCGGCTGGCGATCATCACCACTGCGAGATTCCGAGGAAGCGGCGCGATCGTCTCTGCGATCGCTATCGCGACGCGGGCCTCTGCCACCACCGTCACGATTGCTTTCGCGACCACCGCCACCGTCACCATCGCGGTCACCGCCTCCGCCGCCACGACGGCTGCGCTTGCGCTTGGGACGATCGCCGCCCTCGCGAGGTGGGCGACTCGAAGACGATCGATTGCCGCCACCTCCGCCGCTGGTTGATTCTTCGCTTTCCGAAGCGTCTGTGTCACCTGGACGCTTGCGCGGCGTCTGGATCGGACGCCCAGTGCCTTTGTTGCTTGCCGAGCCGTCATCGCCCGTAAAAAAGCCGACAATTTTCTGGAAAAGTCCCTTTTTCTTGGGTGGATCCTGCTTTTGGCGGGATTCTCCGCCACCGGGACGGTAACTATCGTCGTCGGAGCGGGAATTTCGGCGACGATTGCCACCTTCGCCACCGCTGCCGCTGGTGTTGCGATTTCTACTGCGGTTGCGGTTCTGTCCGCTGCCGCCACGACGATTGCGGCGATTGCCGTCGCCGCCTGATCTTTGGCCGCTGTCGCGACCGTTGTCTGAGGATGAGTCCATTGATAATCTTAGGGTTGGTGAACCATGCGACTTTGGTCGTCGCCTGGATTCGATTGGTCTGGGCAGAGCATTTCGCTGCCGACTGTGGCTCCAGAGTTGCCACGTAGGTGGGGCGCATGGCGATGTTGTCCTCTTTCTCTGCGAGATCGAGAGGTTGTAAGTCATTTGTTGTGATCAACTGACGTCGCCGCGAACCGCTGCCGAGCAATGCCCGCAGCGTGTATATGCTCCTGTGAAAAACGCGAAGTCCGAACACCACGAATGAGGCCAACCAACTCACGACGAGTTGGTTTTGAAAGCCTGATATTGAGCCGTCCACGACGGCATGGTGATGATTTGAGTCCATCCGGTGCTCCGCGAAGCGCTATACTAAGGCAGGTCGGCGACTCAGCAAGCGAGAGTTTTAAACGCCCGAAGTCCTTGGATAGGAGCGGCATGGAGAGCATCGAAGGGATGCGTGCTCAGCGAGAAAAGAAGGGATTGCGGGCGTACCGGCGGTGGGAATCGAACCCACACTCCCGAAGGAACACGATTTTGAATCGTGCGCGTCTACCAATTCCGCCACACCGGCGTACGCTCGCAATCGCAAGGCTGGCACGATAGTGGGCTGTTTGAAGATTTCAAGCGCGGAGCGGAGTAGTTGTGAAAAAAGAACTGACTGCCTCTGGCTGCATCTTCTAATAGTTATCCTTCCGAAGCGCTTTCGGTGGATCGAGGATTTCCTTGAGCAGGATAGCCTGGCGAATCGTTGACCGGTCGCGCAGCATTTTTCGCAGGGCGCTCGGATCGCGGGTTTCGCGGCCGCGAGTTTTGAGGGTGTAGGAATCCTTAGGGCGCTGAACGATCGCCTTTTTCTTGGCGACGACAGGCTTTGTCAATGGCGCACGCTTGGGCTGTTCTGCAGCGCGCTGCTGCTGCCTGCGTAGGGCCTCGCGTTCGTCGCGGGTCAAAAGGTCGTCGGGATTGACGGAGGCGGAGACAGGGGCACTATCTTCAGGCAGCGGGATGCCAAGCGCTTCATAGGTGGCGCGCAGTGCTGCTTGACTGCGCTCCTTCTGACTCATCACCGGCGCGGGTGGTGGCGTCGAAGCTTGGGTCGCTGATGGCGATCGACCTTGGCGCTGGTGCAGTTGGCGGCTTTTGTCGCGCTGGGCTTCCTGAAATCTGGCGATGGCTTCTTTGACCCGGCCAACAACCCAGGACACAAACGCGATGAAAACCAAGGCCGCGTAGAAAAACACATTGCCGTCGTCGGCCGCCAGGAGGGTGGCGGTGAGTTGCAGCGTAGTGTCTTCCATTGAGCCGGGTGATCAAAAAGTCAGTCGAAGCAGAGCGAGGAGACTCCACAGTGGGAACCCCTTGCCCTCTCTCATCTAGGCTTAATGACCGGTGGGATCTTCGTTTTTGTCGTCGGCGATGCTCTCACGCATGCTGGTGTCGGCGACCACGTTCTGGTAGCGGGCAAAATCCATGATGCCGAGGTTGCCATTGCGGAAGGCTTCGGCCATGGCGCGCGGCACTTCAGCCTCGGCTTCGACGACCTTGGCGCGCATCTCCTGAGTGCGGGCCGCCATTTCCTGCTCAGTGGCAACGGCTGCGGCACGGCGGACTTCGGCCTTGGCCTGAGCGACGTGTTTGTCGGCTTCGGCCTGCTCGGTCTGTAGCTTGGCGCCCACGTTTTCACCGATATCGACATCGGCGATATCGATCGAGAGAATTTCGAACGCAGTGTTGGCGTCGAGGCCTTTGTTGAGGATCTGCTTGGATATTTCGTCGGGATTCTCGAGCACCGCCTTGTAAGACTCGGCGGAACCGATCGAAGTAACGATACCCTCGCCGACACGGGCGATGATGGTCTCTTCGGTTGCACCCCCGACGAAACGATCAAGTGCGGTGCGCACGGTGACGCGGGCGCGGGCACGGACAGAAATGCCATCTTTGGCAACCGCATCGATGTAGCGTGTGCTGCCGTCCTTGTTCTGAGCGGGGCAGTCGATAACGGCGGGATTGATCGAGGTGCGCACGGCTTCGAGCACGGTTTTACTGGTGCCTTTGACGGCGAGATCGATGGCGACGGCACGGTCATAGCTGAGCGGGATCGCGGCCTTGTCGGCGGAGATCATCGCAAGCACGACGTGTTCGACGCTACCCCCGGCGAGGTAGTGCGCTTCGAGTTGGTCGGTGGTGAACTCCAATCCCGCCTTGGCCGCAGTAATGCGGCTGTCAACAATCAGTGCCGGCGGCACTTTGCGTAGCCACATGGCAATCAGATTGAGCATGCCAACTGGCGCGTTGGCTACTTTGGCTCGAATCCAGATGCCGATGAATCGTCCGACGATCAGGACGAACACCAGGGCGATGATTACTAGGATGGCGATTAAGGCGATTTTCATGACGAAGTTGCGGCAGGTGTTGGGTCGGGCGCATGACGAGAGGACGTCGGCTGACTGAGTGCGCCTACCTTATGGTTAAACTCGAAAGCGAGCTTACCAGAGCAACGGACAGTTGAAACCGAAATCGATCCTACCGGGCGACTTTTTCGCGCCAGCGACTCGGTGAATGGCAAATGAACTCGGTGAGTCCGGTGAGCGATCAAATACCGATCGGCGTATGGCGCATCGGCATCGGCTCAAAATCTGCAGGAACGCCGGGGAAATTTTCCTGAATGAAGCGGTCCCAGCCGCTGCGAGTTTCCTCGGAGACGAGCTCGCTCATCTCATCCATGCACGGCGAGCAAATGCGATTCACCTCTGCCATCTGTTCACCCATGCAGATCGCGGCAACTCCGTATTCTTGAGGAGAGCCAACCACCGAGGGGGCTTCAGGGCGATCGCAGTATGCACACTCTTTGTAGCCTTCGACTTCGCGCAGTCGACTGAATTGAAATTCGAACATCGCATCGCGCGATTCGGCGGAGGATTCCTCGGCCATTTTCTGCAAGCAGGGAACGCACAGAGCGTATTCAAAAATGGCTTCGTCCGCCTTGAACACTTTGGAAATGCGATAGCCTTCCTCAAAATGGGCTAAGCTCTCGCCGCATCGTGTACAGATCTTAAACGGGCGATCTTCGTACTCGGAAAACAACAATCTGGGGATCGGCACCAGATTGACGGTTTCGTCGCTGTCGACTTCTTCAGGCTTCATGCGGCGGACTTTAGACCAAAGAGGCATGATGTACCAATCTCAAATTACCGTTTTGCGATCTTTTTTCATTTTGAGTCGCGTCAGTGAAATTTCACGCAACTTGCGCGCAGTCGAAAGCGGGGAAAGATTGATGCATGATTTTTCGAAGTATTACATCGTTCATGAATTTGCCCATGTGCCTGATGCTGCCTCTGTGCGGACTTTTTGTCAGCTGTGGCGACAGTGATCCTGAGCCGACTGCGGCCTGCTGCGAGCCCAGTGAAACAGTGAAGGTTGTGGAAAAGCCGCAGCAAGACTGGACTTTGTTTCGTGGCGATGCCGAGATGCAAGGCGTGTCGCCAGTGGAGGATCTGACCGCGCCACTGGATTTGGTCTGGCAGTTTGAGCCGCCGGTAGAAAAGAAAGAGGAGCCTGCGGGGAAATCGTCGGAAGAGGAAAAAGCCGCTGGTGCTGTTGAGGCGAAGGAAGCAGCGCCACCAACACCGGCACCGAAACGACGAATTCCGCCGATCAAAGCTACCGCAGTCGTGGCCGACGGGCGGGTGTTCGTCGGCAGCGAAGAATCGCGATTCTTTTGCATCGATCTGAAAGATGGCTCGCTGATCTGGGAGTTTAAATCGGAGGCACCGATCACTGCTCCGGCGGCGGTGGTCGGCAAAAAGGTCTACGTGGGTGATTATGCGGGCTACCTGTATGCCCTGAATGTTGAGACAGGCGCTGAAGAATGGCGCTTTGAGACCGAGGACAAAATCGAGGGTGGTGTCAATGCGCTGGAATTCACTGAAGCCGACGGCAGCAAGCAGATGCGCCTGTTCATCGGCAGTCACGACTACTTCTTGTACTGCATCAATGCTGAGTCGGGAGCCGAGATCTGGAAGACGGAGACGGACAACTACATCGTCGGCACGCCGACGATCGTCGCCTCGCTGCCGGCCGTGTTGTTTGGTGGCTGCGACGGCTATTTGCACATTGTCTCGGCGGTGAACGGCGAGAAGTTGCTGCAGGCGGAGATCGGTCAGTATATCGCCAACTCAGCGGCAGCCCGCGATGGCGTAGCCTACGTGTCGCACTACGGCGGCGAGGTGCTGGCGGTCGATGTCGCCAGTGGCGAGACGGTGTGGAAGGTGACCACGGGAGTAGAATACCAGGCATCGCCGGCCGTGAACGATAAACTGGTGTTAATCGGGGGGCGTGACAAAAAACTGGTGGCTTACAACCGTGTCAGCGGCGCGGTCGAATGGGAGTTCGCCGGTCGCCGCGATTTCGACAGTTCGCCGCTTATCTGTAAGTCAGGGACATATATCGGCGGCATGGATGGCCGCCTTTACTCAATCAACACGGAGACTGGGGAAGAGCTCTGGTCCTACGAAATCGGCGCACGCCTGTCGTCGTCGCCAGTTTTGTCGCGGGGGACGCTGGTGATCGGAGGAGAAGATGGAAAAGTTTACGCTTTCCGTGAGGCTTCCGGGGAAACCACGAAAGGACACGACTAGACACGAATCTCTGCTACTGGATGGCAGCTGAATTG
>JBBKXR010000019.1:0-10927 GCA_037969585.1 Verrucomicrobiales bacterium | reverse complement strand
GGTCCAGATCTAGCAAGTCAGCAAGTCGCTGAATTCTGAATTCCAGCGCCGAGTCAAAAACCAAAGTCGCACACGCGAGGCCCGGTGAACGAACCCAGATGATTGGGTGTAAAGAAAATAATTAGTAAATGAGTAAAGTATGCCAGGCAGAATATAGTTGCATCGAAGGGGGATAGGCTCATTGTGAGGAATGCCGCAGCGACGAATACTTTTGGAACAGGGAGGGTGCTACCATGTGGTGTCTCGAATTGTGGAACGGCAGTTTTATTTCGGTACGGGGGAGAAGGAGTTTTTTGTGGAGACGATGCGGCGGCTGGAGGCATTTCTCAATGTTCGGGTGCTGACGTATTGCGTGATGTCGAATCACTTTCATCTTTTGGTCGAAGTGCCGCCTCCGGAGGAAGTTGTGTGTCTGACCTCGGTGACGCTGCGGAAGCGACTTCCGTTGCTTTATCATGGTAAGGCTTTGGCGGAGGCTAGGGATGAGATTGATCGGGCGGAAGCTCATGCCGCGAGTCCAACGGGGACGTCGAGCTGGATCGATGAAATCGTGGCTCGCTATCAGGATCGTCTTGGTGATCTGTCTACGTTCTTGAAGGAGCTGAAGTGGCGTTTCTCTATGTGGTATAATGCGAATCACGAGCGGGTGGGCACGCTCTGGGAGGATCGTTTTCGCTCGGTGTTGGTGGAGGGGGCGGAGCATGCGTTGATGACGGTAGCGGCTTACATTGAGCTGAATCCGGTGCGGGCGGGACTGGTAGCGGATCCGAAGGACTATCGTTGGTGTGGCTACGGGGAGGCCGCGGCGGGGAAAGGTCGATCTCGCCGATGCCTAGCACGGCTGCATTGCCGGATGCGTGCGTGGCAGGGCGAGGGGCGGTCTCCAGTGACTTGGCACGAGGTGGCGTCGGCATACCGCGTTTACCTGTTCGGTCAGGGAGAAAGGCGTTTGGGTGACGGTCGAACTGGGTGCGGTGCAAAGCTGGGTATTGATCCGGCAGCAGTAGAGGAGGTAGTCGAAAAGCGAGGCGGCGAATTGCCGATGCATGAACGTTTTCTGAGCCGTGTGCGCTACTTTACAGATGGTGCGATTTTGGGGAGTTCGGACTTTGTCGACCAGGTTTTCGAATCGGAAAGGGAGCGCTTTCCCAAGAAGCGCGTGACGGGCGCGCGACCAATGCGCGGCGCGCATTGGGGTGGGCTGAGCACTCTCCGTGATCTGAGGTAGGATCAGTTGGGAAAACAGAGAGCGCGGGGTTGGGGTCGCATCGCATCGCATGGCATGGCATCGGATTTGATATCAATCGGAGAGATGTTTCGGTTGGGTTGAATGATTGGTGTTGAAGTAGGGAAGATCTGGCGCTTCGCCCACAGCCCACAGCCCACAGCCCACAGATTAACGTAGCTGGCCGCATTACCAGTCTATGACTGGTTGTTCGTCATTCGCTGCGCTCGCAGCTTTCGCGCCACCTCTTGGCTCGCGGGCTGCACTGTGGGCAGGCTATGTCGTTCCGCACCATTCTCCTCACGCCGCTGACTTAAGAAAAATCGGTTCAGGCTTTTTACCAACTTATTTCTCCGGGTGGTATTGCACAACGAAGCCTTTACGCATGTTCGCCACACTGAGGGCTTGCGGCTGGGAGCTTTCGCGATCACGATCCGAGGCTGTCCTGCCATGAAAATATCTCTCTACTTCGCCCTTCTCTACCTAGTCGCCTTTGGCGTTGCACAACTTCCGGTCACGGTTTCGGCTGCGGACGACGAAGGCTTTACCTCGATCTTTGATGGCAAGTCGCTCGATGGCTGGGTGGGTGATCCCAAATTGTGGAGCGTCGAAGAAGGGGTGATCACCGGGCAGACCAGTGATGAAGTACCAATTGAGTACAACACTTTCCTTAAGTGGGCGAACGGCGAGGTCGATGACTTTGAGTTGAAGCTTGAGTATCGCATTTTCAGCGGCAACTCGGGGATTCAGATCCGCAGCTTTGAGCTGGATAAACCTTATGCAATCGGAGGCTATCAGGCAGATTTTGAGGCGGGCGAGCAGTGGTCGGGCACCAATTATGGCGAGCAATTTCGCGGTATTCTCGCCAAACGCGGCGAGAAAACGGTCATTGGTGAGGACGGTAAGCCGACGGTGACCGGCTCGCTGGGCAAGACCGAGGAACTTCAAAAAGTGATCCGTCAGGAAGACTGGAACGATTATCACATCATCGCGCGGGGCAATCACTTCGTGTTTAAGATCAATGGTCAGGTGATGTCGGACGTGACGGACAATGACACGGACATGCGTCGTCGCATAGGGTTGATCGCCTTTCAGTTGCATAAAGGGCCCGCGATGAAGGTGCAGTTCCGCAATGTGCGTCTCAAGCGTTTGCCGATCGAGGATGTAAAGAAGGTCGTTTTCGTGGCCGGCGCTCCGAGTCATCCGCCGCGCACGCACGAGCACAACGCTGGTTCGCTTCTGATGGCCGATCTGCTCAACACAAATTTCGGCGACAAGATCGTCGCAGCCGTTTACCGGAACGGTTGGCCGGCTGACACTACGGCGTTCGACAACGCGGATGCGGTGGTCATGTTCGCGGATGGCGGTATGCGCCATCCAGGCTTTACCAAGCTCAAGGTGATCGATGCGCTTCGCGAACGGGGCATCGGCATCGGTGCGCTGCACTACGCGGTTGAAATGACGCCTGGTGAGAGCAATGACACGTTGGCTCGAGCCATTGGCGGTGCGTTTGAGGTCGACTGGTCGATCAATCCCCACTGGGACGCGGAGTTTAAAAAATTCCCCGATCACCCTGTGGCGAGCGGTCTTGAGCCGTTCACGATTAATGATGAATGGTATTTCAACATGCGTTTCGTCGATGGCATGAAAGGCGTGACGCCGATCCTGAGTGCGATTCCGGATGCCAGCACGGTTAGTCGGCCGGACGGAGGTCACTCAGGAAATCCCGAGGTTCGCAAAAAAGTCGCGGCGGGCGAGCCTGCGGTGGTTGGTTGGGTTTACGAGCGGGCCGATGGCGGTCGGGGTATGGGCTTCACGGGTTTGCATGACCACGACAATTTGGCGCAGAAGAGTTTTCGCACAGCGCTGCTCAACGGTATTGCATGGATCTCTGGCGTCGAAATTCCCGATGGCGGTCTGGTCACTCCCGAGCCTACCAAAGCGCAGCTTGATGCGAATCTCGATCCCAAACCAGTTCGCAAACCGAAGCCGGCCGCGGAGGCTAAAGCAAAAGCTAAGTGAGTGCATCGCGTGCAGCGAATTATCTCTACAATTTCCTTTCTGAGATCATGAAAAAACAGTCGTTCCCGTCCCTTCTCATCAGTGGCGCGATCGCTCTTGCGATCACCGTGATTTGTCAGCCCTTTGAAGCTGCCGCTCAGGATGAGCCGGCGGAATCGAAAGTTTTTCGGGTCGGCATGATCGGCCTCGATACGTCGCATGCGAAAGCGTTCACCACGATACTCAACGATCCGAAAAATGGCTATGCAGTCAAAGTGGTGGCGGCGGTGGCGCAATCGAGCCCTGACATCGAGTCGAGTTACACTCGTGTCGATGGTTATGTTGAACTGCTGAAGACGGAATTCGGTGTGAAAATGTACGACACCATCGAAGCGATGTTGCCGAACGTCGACGGAGTGTTGATCGAGAGTGTCGATGGTCGGCCGCACCTCGCACAGGCGACGCCGTGCATCATCGCCGGCAAGCCGACGTTTATTGATAAGCCGGTGGCGGCATCGTTGAAGGATGCGATTGCGATCTATGACCTGGCAAAGAAGCACGGTACGCCGGTGTGGAGTGCATCCAACTTGCGATTCAACTCGGGCGTAGTGAAAGCGGCGACGGCAGATGTCGGTGAGCAAAAGATGGTGTTCAGCTATGGGCCGGCTTCGCTTGAGGAGCATCACATGGATCTCGCCTGGTATGCGATTCATCCGATCGAGGCCTTGTTCACGGTGATGGGCACGGGCTGCGAAACAGTAAGTCGTGTTCATACTGAGGGCACGGATGTGGTGACCGGACTGTGGGACGATGGTCGCATCGGCGTGATGATGGGCATTCGCGACGGCAAGACGGCGTACGGTCTGGAGGTGTTCGGCACCAAGGGGATCGTCAAGGAATCGGCCGGTGGCGCTTATCCGGAGATCATGGCAGAGATGGTGAAATTTTTCGAAACGGGCAAGCCTCCGGTTTCTGCCGAGACCACCATCGAAATTTTCGCCTATATCGAAGCCGCGGATGAAAGCAAACGTCAGGGCGGTGCGCCGGTATCGATTGCAGAAACCATTGCGAAACATTCCAAATAAGCGCGGGTTCTATCCGGCATGATTATCAAGTCTCTTGCCGGCTTTACCATTTTTGCCATTTCCCTGTTGAGCCCCGCGACGGTTGGGGCTCAAGCAGCAGCTCCAGCTGCAGAGCGAGCTGCGTCGCGCTTTGATCAATGGGACAAAAACGGTGATGGCAAGCTCCTTCCGGATGAACTTCCTGCGGCGTTGCAGCGAAATTTCGACCGTGTAGATGGTGATGGTGATGGCGCCATCTCCAGGGAGGAAGATGCTGCGATTCGGAATCGGACTAGCGACAAGCCTAGGCAGAGGGGTCTGCCGGACGGTATCAAAAAACTGGATGATCTCGACTACTCGGGAAATGACAATCCCCGGCAAAAACTCGATGTCTATCTTCCGGAGGGGCGCGCTGCCGAGGGCGCGGAGGCCCTGCCGCTGGTAGTGTTCATTCACGGCGGTGGCTGGAGAAGCGGGGACAAATCGTCTGGAATCAATCGACTGGAGCCACTTCTTGTAACTGGGAAATATGCCGGTGCTTCGATAGGCTACCGTCTCAGCGGTGAGGCTGCGTGGCCCGCCCAGATCCATGACTGCAAAGCTGCGATCAGGTTGCTAAAAGCGCACGCCGAGGAGTATGGCATCGATCCCGACCGAATCGCTGTTTACGGAACCTCCGCAGGTGGTCATTTGGTGGCAATGTTAGGAGTGACTGGCGATGTGCCGGAGTTGGAAGGTGACATTGGGCCGCATCGCGATTTCGACAGCGAGGTAGCCTGCGTGGTTGATTTTTTCGGTCCGACCGATTTGCTGAGCATGAATGAGATAAAAGGTGTGATCGATCACAACGCACCGAACTCGCCTGAATCGCGGATGCTCGGTGGCGCTATTCTTGAGCGAAAAGACGTGGCGAAACAGGCGTCACCGATCTCTCATGTGAGTGCATCCGATGCGCCGGTCTTGATCGTGCACGGCGACGAAGATCCGGTGGTGATTTTTTCTCAGTCGGTGAAGTTTGAAAAGGCGTTGGAAGCGGCGGGAGTGCCGACGGCCTTGGTTAAGGTCGAGGGCGGCGGTCACGGTAAAGGTTTCGGACCTGGGGTGACCGCGATCGTAATCGATTTCCTGGCGCAGCAATTGCTTGGCGCAGAGGGAAATATTACCGACCAAACCGTGCCGGCGGGAGAGTGAATTCGATTTAAACAATTTTTTCGATAACTAAAAAAAGCTCTTGCGTTATTTCTGTAATGACAGAAACTAAAGAACAAGATGAAAGATCTCAGCACAGTGGCGCAAAGCTTTATTCTCCATTGGGGAGAGATGGGCACGCGTTGGGGGATCAATCGGACAGTGGCTCAGATTCATGCGCTGCTGTTTATTGCGGAGAATCCGCTCAATGCTGAGCACATTTGTGAGACGCTGGGTGTGGCTCGGTCGAACGTTAGCAATAGTCTGAAGGAACTGCAGAACTGGGGCATCGTTAAGGTGGTGCACTTGGCGGATGATCGGCGTGACCATTTTGAATCGATGAAGGACGTCTATGAGATGTTCCGGGTGATCGCGGCGGAGCGGAAGCGGCGCGAGATTGATCCGACTTTGCGGGTGTTGCGTGAGTGTGTGGAGGAGGCGGACGATGACAAGGATGCGGAGGCGTTTACCAAGGAGCGCATCGGCCAACTGTTGGAGTTCTTTGAGGTGGCGACAAATTTTTACGACAAGGCCAACAAGATGCCAACGAAGTCGGCGGTGAAGGCGTTTAAGATGAGCGACAAGATGTTCAAGATGCTGGGACTGATGAGCAAGTAAGGTCGACGGATTTGATCGATCTTTTTATTTGCGTAGCGCTTTCTGTTTAGACAGAAATAACCGAAATAAAGAAAATGAAAACGGAACTGGGGACTTTGTATTTCGATGGTGACTGCAATTTGTGCACCAAAGGGGTGATGCGTTTGCAGGCTTGGTTGGCGAAGCGCGGCGTGGGGATCAGGCCTTTTCCAACGGGACCGGGAATCGAGCCGCCGGACGAAATGCGGCTGCGCTGTCACGACGGTCGTGAGTTTGGTGGAGCAGACGCGGCTTTGGAGGTGGTCGGTGTGCGAGGCTTGGGCAAGATTCTGGCCTGGATTGGGAGGTTGCCGGGAATCTTTGCGCTGCTGGAATTGGGCTATCGGTGGGTGGCGGGGCGACGCCATTGCAAGAATGGCAGCTGTCAGATTCCGGTGCGCCGGAAAGGGCTGCGTCTGGCTACAGGGTGGTGGCTGACGGGAGTTCTGACTTTGGCGGCGTTCGTGGTTGGGATTGGGTTGGCAATGGAGGGGTGGTTGCGTATGTGGTTGTTGGCGATGGCGCTTTGGGTGGGCTTTAAGTTGTTGGCTTTGGCAACGACAGCTGGGGACGGTTGGCCTCAGGGTGGAGTGGGCTGGCTGGGCTTTGCGTTGTGGCCGGGCATGGATGCGGCAGCGTTTGCCGAGCGAAGTAGGCCGCGGGTTTATCGGGAAGCTGGATGGAAATGTGCTGTCTTTGCCGGACTGCGGATCGTGGCAGGCGGATGGATGGTCTTCTGGCTTTCGGGCCGGGTGGAAAATCCGATCGCAGTCGGTTGGTGTGGGATGGTCGGATTGGTGCTGGTGCTCCACTTTGGCGTGTTCGACTGGCTGGCGCTGTTCTGGCGGCGGATGGGTTTTGATGTGGAGCGAATTATGGACGCTCCGTGGCGGGCACGGAGCTTGGCAAACTTCTGGGGCGGTCGATGGAATCGGGCGTTCAGCTACGTGGCCAATCGGGCGCTGTTTCGTCCGATGACACGGCGCTTTGGTTTGGCCTGGGGAACGCTGGCGGGGTTTGCTCTATCGGGTGTGGCGCATGAGTTGGTGATATCGGTGCCGGCGAATGGCGGCTACGGATTGCCGACGATGTATTTCCTGTTGCAAGGTATGGGGGTGTTGTTGGAGCGACGAATGGGGTGGCGTGGTGACTGGCGCGGTAGGGTCCTGATGGTGGTGACTTTGTTAGGGCCGGCGTTCTGGTTGTTTCATCCTGCGTTTATGAGCGAGGTGGTGGCGCCGATGCTTGAGTTAGGAGTTAGGAGTTAGGAGTTAGGAGTTTGTTGAGAAAGGAACATGATGAACTGGATGACTGATAGAGAACCTTTGGAAGTGGCGTTGTATGTTGGCGGGGCATTGCATTTCTGCATTTTGATCGCGAGTGCACTGACGCCGTTTGCGCTCGATTGGAAGGGCTTGCTCGCGCCGCTGCCGAAGTTGCTGCGGCAGATGTTTTGGGTTTACGGCGCTTTCATTGTGCTGACGATCATCTGCTTTGGGGCGTTGGTGTTGATGCATGCGCCAAAGATGGCAGCGGGAGACCCAGTGGGGCGAAGTGTGTGCGCGGTGATCGCGATCTTTTGGGGAGTGCGGCTGGCGGTGCAGTTGTTTATCTTCGATGCCACGCCGTTTTTGACGCGGTGGTTTTGGAAGGTGGGCTACAACGCGCTGACGTTGGTATTCATCGCCATGGTGGTTATTTTCACTTGGGGGGCAGTGGCATGAAGCGGGTGGTGATCGCTGGAGGCAGTGGCTACTTGGGCCGGCGGTTAGCGCGCTGTTTGGCCGAACGTGGCGATGCGGTTTGCATTCTGACGCGGCGGCCACGGCCGAACAATGACCCTGGTGAGAATTGGCGGGAGGTGAGCTGGGACGGGCGCAGCGCTGGCGATTGGATGAAGGCTCTCGAGGGCGCTGATGTGTTGGTCAACTTGACGGGAAAAAACGTCAACTGTCGGCCGACGCGAGCCAACCGTGATGAGATCATGGCGTCGCGGGTGGATTCGGTGCGGGTGCTGGGGGGCGCGTTGCGAGCGGTTAACAGTCCACCGGAGGTCTGGGTGCAGGCAAGTTCGCTGGCGATTTACGGCGATGCCGGTGATCGCATTTGCGACGAGAGTGCGCACGTGGCGGCGGCGTGGCCGGCGAACGTGTGCACGGCATGGGAAGCGGCGCTGGGTGAGGCACTGTTGCCGAACACTCGCTGGGTGACATTGCGGATTGGCTTCGTCATCGGACGTGAGGGCGGGGCGTTGCCGGTTTTAGAACGCCTGGCGCGATGGGGGCTGGGTGGTCGCATCGGCAGCGGGCGGCAGTGGATTAGTTGGGCGCACGAGACAGATATCGATCGAGTGTTTTTGCGGGCGACCGATGATCGGAAAATGCGCGGGGTTTACAACGCGACAGGGCCGGAGCCGGTGACCAATGATGAGCTGATGGGGGCGTTGCGGGCAGTGTTGAATCGGCCGTGGAGTCCGCCGGTGCCGAAGCCGGCAGTGCATCTCGGCGCATGGTTGGTGGGCAGTGATCCGGTGATCGCGCTGACGGGGCGACGATGCGTGCCTAAAAAGCTAAGCGATGAGGGTTTTGAATTTTGTCACCGGCGTCTGGACGGCGCTTTGCGTGATCTGTACGAGAACGGAAACGAAGAAAAGGAAGCAGGCACATGAAAATGATACTCGACTATCTCGAATGGCTATTGATCGCTGCGGCGGTCGGGCAACTGATCATTGCGGTGATCAATTTGCGGCTAATTAAGCTGCTCGGCTGGGAGGATGATCTGGCGAATATGTCGCTGTTGGTTCGCGAGGTGTTTCACGTCCACAAGTGGTTCATCAGTATTATAATGGTGATCTTTGCAGTGCTGACCTTGCGCTTTCCGGGGGACTTGGCGGGTGGCTCGGAACTGGGGCGCTGGTTGGCGGGCGCGATCGGTGCGTTCTGGGGGATTCGCACGTGGATGCAGTGGGGCTTTTACAGCGCCTGCCATCGACATGAAAGCCGGGGCAAATTGGCGGTGCACTGGACGCTGACAATTTGTTATGGTGGTGCCGCGCTGGCTTATCTTTGTGGGGCGTTTTTTGGTGAAGGCTGACGATACAACTGCTCGGACCGATGGAGGTCTATTTCGCCGTCCAGCTCTGACCGGCGAGACGGCGGTATCGCATTTGCGTCCACGGGATGAAGGTGAAATGGCGCGGGATCGGATGGTGGCTGGCTGGGGTGATCCGTTGTTTCTGGCTGACTGGGATCGCGCTTTGTTTTTGCACTTCGAGGTGGATGCGGAGGCTCTGCAGGCGGTGCTGCCTTATAAGTTGGATTTGTGGGAGGGCCAGACGGCGATCGTGACGTTGGTGGCATTCACGATGCGTCGGATGCGTCCCAGAATTGGCGGGGCGATGAGTGAATGGATGTCGGCTCCATTGGCGACGCACGAGTTTTTGAATGCGCGGACTTATGTTCGCCACGGCGACGAGAGGGGAATTTTCTTCATCCGGGAATGGTTACCGAATCTGCTGGCCTGGTGCGTCGGGCCGGCAACGTTCGGACTACCGTATCGTTTGGGGCGGATTGATTATTGGCACGATCACGAGGCCGGCGAACTGGCGGGTGAGGTCTGTCCGCGTGTGGGAAATGGTCGGCTGAGTTATCGAGGTAGCGCGAAGCCTGTCGAGGAGCGGAAGCCGGAGTTGAGGGGATTTTTGCTGGAGCGCTACACGGCGTTTACTTCGGCGTTTGGTTTGCGGCGCAAGTTTCGCGTCTGGCACGGGCCCTGGAACGCCTCGGCGGTGGAGGTCATCGCTGACGATGCATCGATCCTCGGCTTGGTGCCGGGTTGTGACGAGGCGCGCGCGCGATTTGTCGGGGCGCATTACTCGGCGGGTGTAACCGATGTGTGGATGGGCCGTCCGCGTCTGGCCTGATTTTCTGCGGTGAAGATTTGAACTTATGAAACTATGAACGCAATCTCGATTTCGAATCCCGAACTGTGGAGGCTGAAGGTTATCTCTCGCTGGGCGCTCGGACTGGTGTGGATCTGGGAGGGGCTGGTGCCGAAGATTCTTTGGCCGACCGAAATGCAGAATGACACGGTCGCTGCGTCGGGGGTGTATTGGCCGAACGTTGAGTGGTTTTTGATCGGACTTGGTGCGGCGATGATTGTCGCGGGACTGATCATTTGCACCGGCTGGCTGGAGCGCCTTGCAGTGATGGTAGCGACCTTAACCATGGGCGCGCTGATCGTGCTGGTGCTTTGGAATCACCCGGCATCGATCGCTGACATGCACGGCGGCATTGCCAAAGACTTCTGCCTGATTGCCTGTGCGTGGACGGTCTGGCGATTGGCGTTGGTCGTGCCGACAAAACCGGAAGCGTAGACGCAAAAAGAGCGCCCGGGCCGAAACCGGGGCGCTCCTTTCGAAAAACTAAATGAGGATTTAAGGAGAGACTTTTTCTCTAGTAGGAGAGAGCGGTTCCGGAGGCTTCCGAGAAAAGGTAGGCGGTTTCCTGACCCACGGCATCCTGTGCCGCTTCGCGCCACTGCATGACTTCGACTTCAACGAAGCGCGGCAAATTTTCGAGATTCCTGAGAGCCTGTGCTATGGTGAGACCGTGGCTTTCGAGAGCGGTTTCGAGTTCGCTGCTGATGCCGGGAATGGTGATTTCGCTGGCGCCGAGATATTTGCAGGCTTTTGCGGCTGGGCTGCCTTTCCAGGCAACAGGCTCGCTGCGGCGAGCGGCAATCGGCAGGTGCGCGATGACGTAGTCGGCAGTGTCGGAGAAGATTTCTAACAGATCGACGACTTCGTTCAGGT